>CAYRPX010000007.1:0-32379 GCA_964426195.1 uncultured Salinivenus sp. | reverse complement strand
TCCGGGAGGGGATGGTTCGGTCTCCGACCTGCACGTCGTACCAGCTGCCGGTCGAACTCGTCACGATTCCCTCCAGGTATGTGTAGTCCGAGTCGGGCGACGTTGAGGAGAGAGCCATGAAAAGGCAGGTGCGTGGAGGGAAACCATTCGCTCTCGCTACGCGTCTACTTCGCAGTCTTCAACGGATTCTCCGTTGGAATAGTAATGAATCAACGGGGCTTCTTCTCAAACAGTTCGTTCCCTATGGCATCCGAAAATTCCTACGAACAACTTCGCCGGGCTTTTGACGAGCTTGACGTAGAGAAGCGGGCCCGATTTCTCATCGAAGCCTCTGCCTCGACGCTAGCGGCAGGGCTCGAACAGGTCGGCCACGTACTCGCCCACGGACTCGAAGACGTGATGCACGAGGGACCTCGATCGTCGGGTTCCTCCAGCGACACCGGGCCGGGGCCTGCGGAGCCGGAAACGGCTCAGCGGCAGGCATCAACGAACGATGCCTCGTCCGAGACGTAGTTTCCTCTGCGGAGGGCCCATCGTTCTGCGAAAGCATTCGTCGCTGCTTCTTTCCCACCGACTCGTTCCCGAGATGTCTCAGGAGCCTCCCTCTGATCGCCGCGAGCCCCAAAAGTTGAATTGGCTTGGGAAAACGGTCTATTTTGGGGGGGCGCTTCTCCGGCATACGGCCAACCTGGTCGACGCGACGGCCGAGCGGGTCTCAAAAATTGCAGTCGAGTCGAAGGAAGCGTTTAACCGTGAACTCGACCCGAATATCGAAGACGCACGGGTGATTGAGGAGTACCCGGGTCGGGCGTCTCCTTCGGAGGAGTGAGCCGTGGAGGTACCCCGTATGTTTGGGGGCTGCCCCCGTATGGGCGCTGGGCTTGATCTTCCCAAGGGGGGCATGTGTCTGCACGCAAGAAGTATACGCACTCCCGTCCAGCCGGCGATTGAGGACAATTTTGGCTGGAACCCCGAAGCCCTCCGTGCCCTCTATCGAGAAGCATTTCGAATCGGGCGTCGTCCCGTTCGGGGGAGCGGGGCCATTATCCTTCCCGCGTTCGTCTATTCTGCGAGCGGCGTGGGCATCGGAGGCGGATTGTTCGCCAAAACGGCCCTCAACTACCGGATCAACGACGCGGGACTCGGCGTGCCGGAGGTGTGTCTCCTCAGCCGCACCGACATCATGGGCGTTTTGGCTCTGGGAATGGACCTCGGGACGATTGGTCTTCCGGGCCTTTCGGTCGGGGGGACGCTTACCCGAGAACGTCGTTTTTGACGTTTGAGAACAAGCCGCTCGACACCTTTACGTCCAACGAGTCGGCCGTCCTGCTTCTGGGCAAAACGCTTCAGGTGGATGTGGGAGGACTTTACAAGCCGCCCTGGTGGGAGCTCCCGGGACGGCTTCGCCTGGGGGGAGCGGGCTATGACGTGTTGAACAGGCCGTATGAGTACGGCGTCAGGGACAGCCCGAGAATGCTTTTTTGAAAGGGCTCTTTACCGGTGCTCCCGATTCGACGAGTGGGAGCCGAGAGGTGGAGCGAGCGCGTCGTCTATTTCAACTCACACTTCGTATCGCGTAGGGGTGGCCTACCAGATTGCCTCCTTGTTTGGTCTCAAGGAGGTGGGCGTGGCGGTCGACCATCAAGGGTACGGGCACGGTCGACAGCACTTTCTCGCTCGACTCCATGCTGGGATTCGGGCCGAAATGCGGGACGGCCTCGTGCTCCGGGCAGGACTGAGTGGGGGATATCTGACGGGAGGAATCGGACTACGTCTCGGGGCGTTGCAATTCGACTATGCAGTCCACGCCTTTGAGAACGGGCGGGTGCCCGGTCAGATTGGTACCTACGGCCACACCGCACGGCTCATGCTCCGTATTCAGTAGGGTCCGGGGCCCTTCCCCAAAGAAGCTCAGGTTGAAGAGAAGACGTGCTTCTGAATGGTCGACTCCAGCTCGTCACGCTTGAAGGGTTTGGAGAGTATGCCGTCGACCTCCTCGATGGCTTTTTCGGTTTCGGTATAGCCGGTCAATAGGATGACGGGTAGGTCGGGATCCTCGTCTTTGATCTCGCGCGACAGCTCGGCGCCCGTCATCTCGGGCATGCCAAAGTCGGTGAACACGATGTCGTACTCGGTGTCGCTGAACATCGTGAGGGCTTCGGCCCCCGAGGATGCTCGATCCACCTCGTGCCCATTCAGCGACAGGAGGCGGGTTACGGTGGAGCGCACCATTTCCTCATCGTCGACCACGAGGACGGAGACGCTCTCGGGCTCGGAGGGCTCGGGGGACGGTTCCTCGACAGGGGCAGGCTCTCCCTCGGCCGGGGGAAAGGTCAGGGTGAATCGCGTACCTTCCCCGGGCTCGGAGGTCACATCGATCATGCCCTCGTGCTCCTGTACGATGCCGTAGCTGGCGGCCAATCCCATGCCCGTGCCCTCGTCGCCCTTTGTGGTGAAGAGCGGCTCGAAGATGTTTTGCTGCACCTCGTCGCTCATGCCGATGCCCGTGTCGCTCACGTTGACGCAGACCTGTCCCCTGTCGTTCGTGAAGGTCTCAAATCGGAGCGTTCCGCCCTCCGGCATGGCCTGAACAGCATTGAGAATGAGGTTGACGAAGACTTCCCGAAGTTCGGAGGCAGCGCCTAAGATGTCGGGCACATCCTCGAAAGAGGTTTTGACCGAGATCTCGATGCCCTGTCGGCGGGGCTCGTTGTACCAGTAGGGCTCCGTGAGTGTAATACAGTCCTCAATGAGCTCCGTCAGGTCAAGGGGCTCGAAATGCTGCTGTGTATCGTGGCGGATGTAGCGCTGAAGTTTGTCGATGAGGGCCGCCCCGTCCTCCGCGGTCGTCTCAATCGTTTCGATCGAGGGACGAATGGAGTCGGTAAGCGAGGCCCGTTCGACTTGATCTTTGAGCAGTTCGATGTGGCCGATAAGCCCGCTCAGCAGATTGTTAAGGTCATGGGCCACGCCCATCGTCATCCGGCCAAGAGTTTCCATCCGGTGGCGCTGGGTCTGGCTAATCATCCAGGAGGGTGGCTCAGCAAGCACTTCTCCACTTGCCGTGACCGCCCGGCAGCCCTGATCGTCTGCGCCAGGCTCGTCGTAGACGGGGATGAAGTTGAACAAAATGGGGAGGGGCTCCTCGCGGTCGGGCGTCTCGGCCGAAACGAGTCGATTTGTGACGAGTGATCCTTTGCAGGCCTCCATCACCGCCGATTCCACCATGTCCTGGTCGTCGTCGGAGAGGCGGGCCCAGGGGCGTTCGGTCGTGCCGAGGAGGGACTTCCATGGCTCGTTGCAGTATACTCCGTCGCCAGACAGCGAAAATGTGGCAACGAGAAGCTCGGATTCTACAGTGGGAACGGCATCGGATGACTCGTCGCGAGCAGCGTGTCCATCTCCGGAGCCGGGCTGGTCCTGGGACAAGGAGGGGTCCACGGACTCTGGAGATTCTTCATAGGATCGGTCCACAGCCTCAAGGTTTTCCTCTAAAGCATTGAGAAGGCGCTTCGCATGCTGGGGGGTGACGATGACGCGACTCTTCAATCGGGCATCCTTCACGCCGGGAACCATGCGGATGAAGTCCAAGACGAACTCTTCAGACGAGCTCCGGATCATGACGGAGTTCGCGTAAGTCCCTTCGGCGGCCTCCTTGTCGAACTCTACGTCGATGTCGTCTGTGGAGTCCCTGAGTTCGTCGAAGTCAGGCATGCTAATCTCCTCCTTCCGGACGGAGTGTTCGGAGGATCCACTGCTGCCATTCTTCTCGGGCGTGCCGTCGATCTCCTCGGACGAGTGAGAGTTGGCGTCAAAGTCAGGCATTGGAAGTAAGACTTTGAGGAACAGAGAAGGCGCGAGGATGGCCCACCGCGGACACTGCGTTTATGAGGGATTATTATTGCCGTTGCCCTGGCCCACGTTGGCAAGGGCGCTGATCAAGTCACTCTTCGTGAGGACCGAATATCCCCGACGACTGTCGGGACCATGGTCGACGAGGACGGCGCCCGCATCCTGTTCGAGGTACGCAGAAAGATGTTCGAGGTGAAGAGAGGCGGGGACGACGGGGAAGGGAGTTCCCATGATTCTGCGAACCGGAGCCTTTCGCGACTCGGGATTTTCGATGAGGTGATTTAAAATTCGGGTTTCGGTCACGCTTCCGACCACCTCGGAATCCTCGTCGATGACGGGCATCTGCGAAATCCCTTCGTCGGTCATTTGCTCGATCACGTCGCCGAGCTCATCGCTTGGGGCCGCAGCAATCACGTCGGGCTGCTTTTGCCGAAGGTTCAGCACTTCGTCGGCCGTCACGTCCGGTTTCTTTTCCAGGAAGCCGTGGTTCTGCATCCAGTCGTCGTTGTAGGTTTTCGAGAGGTAGCGGAATCCCGAATCCGGGAACAGAACAACCACGACATCGTCCGCCGAGAGCTCATCGCGATGGTCTTCCATCCAACGCAATGTGCCTGCAAGGGCCATGCCACACGATTGCCCGATGAACAGCCCCTCCTCGCGGGCGATTCGACGCGTCATCTGCATGGCCGCCTTGTCTTCCACCTGAATGAAGTCGTCGACGATATCGAAGTCCATGTTGTCGGGAATGATGTCCTCCCCCACGCCCTCCGTGAAGTACGGATAGATCTCGTCCTCGTCGAAGATGCCCTCGTGGAAATACTTGTGGAAGACCGAACCGCAGGGGTCCACTCCGATGATGTCAATGTCCTCGTGTTGCTCTTTGAGATAGCGCCCCGTACCGGTGATGGTCCCTCCGGTCCCGGCCCCGGCCACAAAATGGGTGATTTTCCCCTCCGTCTGTTCCCACAACTCCGGTCCTGTCGTCTCGTAGTGGACCTGCGGATTGGAAGGATTGTCGTACTGATTCAGATAGACCGAATTTGGAATTTCTTCGGACAAGCGCCGGGCAACGGAGTAATAACTACGGGGGTCGTCGGGCGCCACGTTGGTGGGACACACGAGCACCTCGGCCCCCAAGCCCCGAAGCACGTCAATCTTTTCCTGACTCTGCTTGTCCGTGGTGGTAAAAATGCACCGGTACCCCTTGGCAATGGCGGCGATCGCGAGCCCTGCGCCCGTGTTGCCGCTGGTTCCTTCGATGATCGTCCCGCCGGGATCGATGAGGTCCTTTTCTTCCGCGTCCTCGATCATGCTGAGCCCGATCCGATCCTTCACCGAGCCGCCCGGATTAAAAAATTCTACTTTGCCGAGGACGGTACAGGGAAGGTCGTTGGCAATCTGGTTGAGCTGAACCAGCGGGGTGTCGCCAATCGTGTCGAGAACGCTATCGTGCCACATGAAAGGGCAGTAAGGCAGTGAAACAGAATTGCTTGTGGGAGGGTCTGCTTCTGAACGGAAAGAAGTCAGCACGGCGCCGAGACAGTGACCGTTTTCCGACCGCGTCGATTTGTCCACATAAACACTGCGAGAGACGAAGAGTTGTCTCGTCCGTCAAGCAGTTCTCCCTATGTAAAAATCATATAAGAGAAAACGGTTTCCGAGCATCTTACAAATCCGTAGATTCGACTTCCATAGTCCGGAGTGTGCTTCCTCGTTCTGGGCTTGAGGAGTCAGTGCACGTCTTTGGGGAAGGGGCGGGGCTCGGGGCCGAACGGGGGCTCAGAAGACCCGTCGCCACTACTTTCGTGCCCACCAAAGCACGAGAAGGGCGACGGCCGCGAATGTGAGGTGGGGAAGCCAGGCCGTCAGAACGGGACTGAGGGCCCCGGAGTACCCGAACGGTTCCGCCAGTTTTTGGATGGACAGGTACAGAAACGCGATTGACAACCCGATGGCAAATCGGACGGCCTGTCCGCCCCGACGCCGAACGGAGGCAATGGGGATGCCGATGAGAATTAAGATGAGATTGGCGAAGGGATAAGCAAATTTATTGTAGTAGGCCACGAGGGGACGACTGAGCTGGCCGACCCCCGAGCGACGAAGGGCCGCGAGATAGTCGGAAGCGACTGGGATTGTCATGGCTGCGACTTCGTTCTTCGACCGTGCCAGATCACGGGGGAAGACCTGGAGGGTCGTATCCAGTGTAGCAACACTCTCTTTGTGCTGCTTCCCTCCCGCGAAGAACCTGCGGCGCGTGACATCTTCCATGTGCCACGTGCCGAGCGAGTCCACCCAGTCCATATGGTCGGCGTCAATGCGGCTCGCCAGCCGGGCGTCTCCGTCTATCTCTTGGAGTGAGACGTTGTGGGCTCGTTTCCGGTCCACGTCGTAGTAGCCCACCGAGAGAATGCTATTCGGTCCGTTCCGACGATGGATCTCGCTGGTACTCGTCGTTTGTTGGCCCGGATTCAAGTACTCGTTCTCGTAGCGGACGACCACCTCGTTCGTCTTGGGGACCACCCACCCGTTGAAGCCAAACATAAAGACGGTGACGAACAATCCCACGCCCACGTAGGGCCGCATGAGTTGGTACAGCGACACGCCGGAGGTCTGGAGGGCGATGAGTTGGAGTTCCTGGGCGAGAGTGCCGGTCAGATAAATGCAGGACAGAAAGAGGGCGAGGGGGGAGGTAAGGCGGACGATCTCAGGGATGTAATTGGGGTAGAAGACCGCAAACACCTCTCGGACGGTAGCGCCCCGGTCCAGAAAGTCGTCGCTGTACTCGACCCAGTGCAGCACGATGAAGAACACAATGAGGGCCCCTACAAAGAGCACGAAGCCCTTCAACAGCCGCTTTGCAATGTGCCACTCGAAGATTGTCATGCCTGCGGATGAAGGATTGACCCGTGGAAAGCTGGGGGGAGGTCGTTGTCGACGCGGTTGTCCAGAGGGCCTGCCGGACTCTCCTGCTGGGAGCGAGGGGGCAGAGGGCCCGGAGCAAGCGACATTCGAGTGCGCTCCTTGGAACGAAAGAGAGGTCCCGCACACGAAAAACGAGGACACCGGATCAGCCCAGAATCACTCCCTGTCATGCGTCTGCGGCCTGCGCTTGCGAACACCCCGCAAAAATGGGCGGTTCGCGCTAGACCTTTTCGTCCCCGACCATTTACTTGCCAGCAAAACCGACGTTCATCCAATCCGCCCCACTCTATGAAGCTCCACGAATATCAAGCAAAAGACCTTTTTCGAGACTACGGCGTTCCGGTTCCTAGAGGCATCGTAGCCGAGACGGTCGACGAGGCGGTCGATGCCGCGCGCCAGTTGAAAGAGGAAGAGGATGCCACGCTTTTCGTCGTGAAGGCCCAGATTCATGCTGGGGGGCGCGGAAAGGGAGGGGGCGTAAAACTGGCCCATAGCGTCGACGAGGTCCGTGAGCACGCCGACGACATTCTGGGCATGAATCTGGTGACCCACCAGACCGGAGAGGACGGACAGGAGGTCCGCAAGATTCTGGTGACCGAGGGGGTTGACATTGATCAGGAATACTACCTGGGGGTGACCCTCGATCGTGAGAAAAGCATGAATGCCATTATGGTCTCGTCCGAGGGGGGCGTCGACATCGAGACAGTGGCCGAGGAGTCACCCGAAAAAATCCGGAAGATCTGGGTCGATCCCTCGATCGGCCTGCGGCCGTTTCAAACCCGCCAACTCGCTTTTGCGATGGGCCTGGAGGGGGAGGCCTTCAAGCAGACCACTTCCTTGATTCAGGGTCTCTACCAGGCCTTTGAAGAGACGGACAGTACCCTCGCGGAAATCAATCCACTCGTGCAGACGCCTGCGGGAGACGTGGCGGCCGTCGACGCGAAGATTAATCTCGACGACAATGCGCTCTTTCGCCATCCGGACCTGGAAGAGATGCGCGATCTCCACGAGGAGGACCCGGTGGAAGTGGAGGCCGGAGAACACGGCCTGAGCTACATCCGACTCGACGGCAACGTTGGGTGCATGGTGAACGGGGCTGGGCTCGCCATGGCCACCATGGATGTCATTAAGCTGGCGGGAGGCGAGCCCGCGAACTTCCTCGACGTCGGAGGCTCTGCGAGTGCAGAGACAGTCGAGGCGGGGTTTCGCATCATCCTAAAGGACCCAAGCGTCGAAACGATTCTCGTCAATATCTTCGGAGGAATTGTCCGCTGTGACCGTGTGGCTCGAGGCGTCATCGAAGCCGCCCGCAACATCGACATTACGGTGCCGCTGATCGTGCGTTTGCAGGGGACCAACGCTGAGGAAGGGAAGCAGCTCCTTGATGAGAGCGACATCTCGCTCCGATCGGCGGTCCTCCTGAAAGATGCAGCCGACGAGGTCACCGCGGCCCTTGGTGTTCAGTCGTAACGACGGAGTTCGGAATTTACGGCCAGGAGGAGGGGTTAGAAGGAAATGCCGCCCCCTCTGCCCCCACCACCTACGGCATTCCCAACGGCACCGCCGAGGCGATTTCCAAATCCGCCAAGCTGTCCCTCTTCTCCCGCGTTCGGAATCTGAAGCTGGAGAAGTTGGGAGAGCTGCCCACTCTTGACCTGGAGGTTGAAGCTGTAGGACTGGCGACGCCCAAAGGGCACCCAGCTGAACGACATGACCCAGCATCCGAGGTCGCGGTTAATGTTGATGCTCGTGGTGGCCACTTCGTTCTGGATGAGGTCGTATCCCGTCCGGCCTTCGAGGGACCAGAGAGGGGTTACGTTGAAGCTGAACCGCCCATTGAGCGTCGCATTCTGATTCTCGATTCGCTTTTGAGGCTTGCGGAAACTGTAGCTGAAGTCGAAGCTCAACGACCAGGGGATGGAGGAGTCGAGATAGCGGTCTGGCCGGGACCGGGTCGCGGATCCTCCCGGAGAGCGCGCCTGCTGCGATTGTGCTTGCTGCGATCGCGCCTGTGAAGGACGCGATTGTGAAGGACGCGGCTGCGAGGGACCGGTGCGAGAGGATCGACGCCCGGGACCGGAGCGTCCTCCGCCCTGCCTGTCGAAAGAGCTGCTCACGTTGAGGCGAAAGCTCGTGAGTCGGAATGGAGTGAGCGGATTTTCGCGAATCATGTAGCGGTTGACCCGTTGATAGCGGGAGCTGCCCTCGTTCCCGATGGGCTGGAGCGAGTAGGGGGAGAAGGTCATACTCGACCGCACGCTAAAGTCTCTGATCGTCGTTCGGGCCTGTAGGCCGATGTCGCTCAGCTTGAGCGAGTCGGCCGCGAAGTTGTAGGAAGTATCGAGATCAAAGTCCAGTAGTTTAATTTTCTCCTCGTTGGACTCTCCGGTCGAGTCGACGGTCACGTGTTTTGTTTCGAGCTCATTGTCGAGCCGAAAGCTGAGGCTGCGCCGTTCGTTGCCCCCGCGCACTCGGTTGCCCCTGAGGATGTCGTACCGAACCGGTTGTCCGGTTTGCTCGTCGATGACCGGATCTCCGTTTTTGTAGCGGAGGGTGCGTGTGCGTCCCCAGAATGGAGCGTTGAAATTCGGCGTGTAGTTGAACGAGAGGGACGGCGCCATGCGGTGACGGAGTCCCTCCAGGGGCCCAATACGAATCGGAAAGAGACCGTACAGCTCCGTATTGGCCGACATGCCCGTCGAAATTGAGCGCCGTGCGTAGAACCCGCGGACGGTGCGCTCCTGGGTTGCCTCGTCGACGTCGATCGAATCCCTAGGAACCTCGGTGGGGTCTCGGTCAACGGATAGTCGCGTAGTGCTAATGTGCCAGTCCGAAGAGTAGCGTACGTTCGGGCTCAGGCTGAGGTTGAACCGGTTCACTCGAAACGACGCGCGGAGGGGAATCTGATGGGTCGCCTGGAAATCGAAGGGCTTGTCCTCGCCGGTGGCAAGCTGGTATTGGCGGCGGTCGACGAGGGCCTCGTACCAGGCAATGCCGGTGACGTTGGCTTGCTCCAGGGAGTCGGCGAGCAGAGAGTCGCCCCGAGATCGGACTTCCTCGGGAGTTCGGGGGCGAAAAGAATAGCTGTTGTCCAAAGAGAAGTCGTAAGAGGTCGTGATCTTCTCGAACCATCGTTCGTCCCCGACGGCCTGCTCGAACGCGAATGGCTTGAACGAACGCTGCGAGAAGTCCACGCTGGGCAGCGTCATTGACACTTGTCCATTTTGGAGCTGCTGGCGCTGGTTGACGCTGAGGCTCAGGTTTTTTCCACCTCCCGGCCAGTTCTTATTATACCGCAGATTCGAGGAGATCTCCTGCCGCACCGCGTCGTTATAGTTGTTGCTGTTGCGACGGGCAAAGTTGGTAGAAGTAGCGAGGTTGACGTTTCCTCGGATGCGGGCAGTGGGGGAAAGGTCCTGACTGTGCGACCATTTGAGCTGGCCCCGGTGCCGGTTCGTGAAGTCGGGATCTTCCTCTTCTCCGATCCGGGTCCGCCGATAGGTGAAATCAAGCCGACCGTTATAATCGTACCGCTTTCTGTAGCGGAAAATGGGGTTGATCTCAAAGCTTCCCTTTGACCAGACGCCCGCCTGAAGCTGCAGATCGGTGTAGTCGTTCAAGGCAAAATACCAGCCCCAGTTTCGGAGGAAGAGGCCCTTCTCCCGGTCCTGTCCGTAGTCCGGCGCCAACGGTCCGCTTCGGCGTCCCGGTACGTTGGGCAAGAAGCCGAACGGCAGCCACAGAGGAGTTGGAATGTCGAACAGGTAAAGGTGAATGGGCCCCGTGTACACCCATCGCCCCTGCACCTTCATTTTGTTGGAGCGCAGCGAGTACGATGGGGTCTCGCCAGGGGGGCAGTCGCAGGTCGTATAGGTGCCGTCGTTGACGAACAGCGTACTGTCCTCATACACTTTCACGGCATTGCCCTGAACGTAGCCCTGTTGCTGCTGCGTGCGCGCCGCGACCACCCGACCTCGCTTCGTGCGAAGACTATAGGATAGAGTTTTTCCGGTGAATGATTGTTCTTGTCCCTGCTGGAAGGTGGGGCGCGCCTGGGCTGCAGTGTCGGAGGGCGATCCGGATGCGTGGAGGACGCTCGTCTCGAAGTTCATTTCGATAGTTTGGGCCTCCAGCGTCGCGTTCTGATAGGACATCTGGGCCTCTCCGTGCAGGGTGCCGTGGTCGGCAGAATCCTGGGGCATGGTAATTACCAGGGAGTCGGACGCCGTGAATTGAACCCCACCCTTCGCGTCGTTGGAGTCGGGAATGGAGGGAGATGGACCGGAGCCAGCGCCCTGGGACGACTGGCGGACAGAATTGGGCACCTCGGGACGATCTTGCGCGGCACTCGGCTGGACGACGAGAAACACTAGGACGGAGCCGAGTCCACAGAGCAGCCAGTACGGTAGGGAAAATCGAAACACGGTAGGCCACACGGTGGGGACAGACACAGGCTTCCCCGCCGGGAGTCGCCGGGGCGCTGAGCCATTTAGAAAGGAGAAAGGGGCATGGCAACCTCCCACAGGAACCTCCCCGCTATGGTACTCCAGTTATGGATCTCCGACCTGTGCTTGTCTGCCTTCAAAGGCCAGGCGAGCGGCTCCAAGGAGGCTCACCTCATTCCCCAGCTCCTCCCGAAGTATGCGAAGATTATCTCGGAGTCCCGGCGTAATGAAGTAGGGGAGAACCTCTCGGGCGGGGTCTAGAATATAATCCCCTGCCCCAGAAACGCCGCCGCCGACGACAATGGTTCGAATGTCAAGCAGGTTCACGGCGGAGCCGAGAACGCACCCCAGTTTGTGACCCGCCCAGGCCAGCACGTCTTCGGCGAGTTCGTCTTCCTGTTTGGCGGCTTCGTACAACACGCGAGGAGTGATCTGGTCCAGGTCCCCGTCCACGAGGTCGTAGATTGCACTGTCGGGGTAGTTGACAAGTCGATCTTGGGCGTGCTGCACGAGAAATTTCTGGCCCAGATAGCCCTCGATGGCACCACTTACGCCCGAATTTGCGTACGGTCCTTCGTAATCGATTGTCATGTGTCCGATTTCGGCGGCGCCGCCCGTGCTTCCTCGAAAAATCTTGTTCTGGTAAATAATTCCCCCGCCAACGCCCGTGCCCAGTGTGACCATAATGAACGAATCGGGGTCTTGTCCTGCCCCGTAGAAGGCCGAGCCGAGGGCAGCTACATTTGCGTCATTCTCGACGATGACCGTCAGAGAACGATCCAGGTGGGATTGAAGCGCCGAGCGAAGATTTACAGACTCCCAGCCCCGAAAATTTGGCGGCTTGCTCACCGTCGTTCGCTCCCAATTTACAGCTCCGGGGGACCCAATTCCGATGCCCTCTACGGATCCTTCCGGGGCAGCGTCAATCATGTCCGCCACAATGGAAGCAATGAGAGCCTCCACGTGCTCCGGGCCCTGATCGGTCTCGCTGGGACGCTGAGTACGTTCGACGATGCCCTCTTCGCGGTCGACGAGAGCGGCCTTCAGGTTGGTGCCCCCGAGATCAACACCGACGGCGTGTGGAGTCATAGATGATGGGCGGCAGAACGTGAGCAAGGATGGCGAACCAACAGAAAGCGCAGGACACAAACGAGTCCCGGGGCTGGATCGTCAGCCCTGTTCGAGTGGGGGCGCGACACCTATTCGGACTCGATCCGATAGATGGTTTCTTCGGGGCGCTTCATTCCGTACTCTTCACGGGCAATCCGTTCCACGACGCTGTCCGACAGGGGCCGATCAAGCTGGGTTTGAAGACGCTCGATGTCTTTTCGGAGAGTGGCGTTTTCACGTTTCGTCGCTTCCAGCTCCTGCTGCCAGTAGTACCGTTGTAGCAGGCTGTGGCTGTCAAAGAACAGGACCCACACGAGCACCCCGATCAGAAAAATGCCGATCCCCCATCGGACACGGAGGGTAGAAAAAATGGAGTTGGACGTACTCATTCTAGAGACGCATCGTTAGCTCGTGGGAGGAAAGGCGTTAAGGCCCGGAAAGTGGGCGGCCGTACCGAGTTGCTCCTCAATTCGGAGCAACTGATTGTACTTGGAAGTCCGGTCACTTCGACTTGCAGAGCCGGTCTTGATCTGTCCCGTACCGGTGGCCACGGCTAGGTCAGCAATCGTCGTGTCTTCCGTTTCTCCGGACCGATGGCTAATGATCGCCGTGAACCCGTGCGTGTGGGCGGTCTCGATTGCATTAAGCGTTTCGGTAAGCGTGCCAATCTGATTGGGCTTAATCAGAATCGAGTTGCTGCAGCCCTCTTCGATGCCCCGACGAAGGCGTTGGGTATTCGTCACGAACAAGTCGTCCCCCACGAGCTGGACTTCGTCTCCGATCTCTTCGGTCAACAGTGTCCAGCCCGACCAGTCGTCCTCGTCCATCGCGTCTTCGATCGAGAGGATGGGATACTGGTCCACCCACGTGCTCCAGAAGTTCACCATGTCTTCCGAGGACCGCTCCGTGTCCGGGTCGCTTTTCCAGAACACATATGCATCTTCTTCGACCATCTCGGCGGCGGCCGGATCGAGGGCAATGAACACGTCTGTGCCAGCGGTGTAGCCTGCCGTCTCGATGGCCTCGAGGATAAGCTCGACGGCCTCCTCGTTGGAGCGGAGGTTGGGAGCAAAGCCGCCCTCGTCTCCAACGGCGGTGTTGTAGTCGCGGTCCTGAAGCACGGTTTCGAGAGTGTGGAAGATCTCGACGCCCGTGCGGAGGGCCTCCGAGAACGAGGAGGCCCCTGCTGGGGCAATCATGAACTCCTGCATGTCCACGTTATTGTCGGCGTGCTCCCCACCGTTGAGAATGTTCATGAGGGGAACGGGGAGGGTGCGGGCCGTTGCACGACCGAGGTGCCGGTATAGCGGCACGCTGAGGGTTGCGGCCCCTGCCTTTGCGGCGGCGAGAGAGGCCCCAAGAATGGCATTCGCTCCGAGGTTCGACTTGTCCTCGGTGCCGTCGAGGGAACGAAGAGCATTGTCGAGGACCACTTGATCGAGGACGCTCATGCCCTGGAGCTCCTCGGCAATCGTCTCGTTGACGTTTTTCACGGCCTGGAGAACGCCCTGTCCGTGGTAGCGATCGGCGTCGCCGTCGCGCAGCTCCACCGCTTCATGGGCGCCGGTAGACGCCCCACTGGGAACGGCGGCGCGCCCGAGCACTCCCCCGTCGGTGATGACGTCTACCTCTACGGTGGGGGTGCCTCGGCTGTCAAGGATCTGGCGGGCAGTGACACGTTGGATTGAAGCCATATAGGAAATGACAGTTGTGCGGAGGAAAGGACGAGAAACTCGGGCCGGGAAGCAGGCCAAAGAGAAGCTCTGCAGAACCTGTCCTTAACTACGGGATCGCCGACCGGAACTACAAGAGCTTAGACGGAGGACAAGGAGATCGTTGTCTAGCAGTGGGGGTTCTGAAAAAGCGAGGGAAGAACTACCGACCCCAGCGTAAAAAAAGGCCGACGAACCTCGCAGGTTCGTCGGCCCAAGGTCTTCGGCGATCGTTCCATCAGCCGGACGAAGGAGCCGGCCGGACGGTCGTCGTTTCCCCGATCCACGAATAGCAACCGTAGTCGATGGTAAATGTCCCCCCTTTTTCCCAATCTTCTCGGTAGAAGATGTCTTCCGTCGTCGGGAAGACCTTCCGGTACGTCTCGATTTTACTATTGGCAACGGAGGAGACAGAAGAATTGACCTCCTTCGCCTCCCGATACTTATCCACCGCCACCCAGTACACGGCCCTGTCCTGCCGACGCATTTTGTTTCCGCTACACTTGTTCACGGCGCGTGCGTAGAGGTCACCAATAGCGATGTACGCGCGCCCAAAATCATTTCTCATGTTGATGGCTTGTCGATATTCCTCACGGGCATTCGCCAGCTGATTCATCTTCTGGTATGCTGTCCCGCGGTTGAAGTAGTCCTCTGCCTTGAGTTCAGCTCCTTGCTTGACGGCACGGTCGTAGGCCTGAAGGGCAGCCTCAGGTCGGCCGTCTTCGAGGCGCATTTGGGCAATTTCTCGCACCGTCTCCGCCGCCGGTTCCATCTTCATGAGACGATTTGCGAGCTCAGAAGCCTTCGATACATTGCCCTGCTGGTTATATGCATCGAAGAGGTCGGTGAGAAGCTGCGTGCTGTCCGGATGCTGCTCGACCTGCTCCTGAAGGTATCCAATTTTTGCCTGCGCGTTTTTGCTAAAGATATCCTCGCGGACGCTGCTTATCATCTGGGCCACCTCCTCATCATCCCCACGCTTTTCCTCGACCGTGTTGGCGAAGTCGAGCGCCTTCTGAAGCTCGTTGTTTTCGAGGTAGGATCTTAGGATTTGCTGGATGTAGTAGGCATTGAGCTCTTTTGGGGCGAGTTCGAACGCCTTCTTGTAGTGAGACACAGGGGCGTCCAGTCCTTCGACCTCTCCAAGATTGGGCACCGAGCCCTGATACTTCTCGACGAATCGTCCCTTCCGGCGCTCCCACTTATAAGGTTCGTACTCGAGGCCCTGCTCTTCCATCTGCCGGGGGGCAGAGGCGAGGTATGTCGCCGCAGTGTCCAGGTACGCCTTTCGCCTCTCTTCGTCCTCGGCCTGCTCGGCGAGACCCTCATAGAGTTTCACCACTCGTCGGTAATTGTCGTCGTCACCGTCGGGAGCCCCGGGAGCATTTTCAAGAACCCACAGAAGGTCGCTCCGAGCACTCTGAAAGTCGTCGTTCTTGTAATTCTCGTAGTAGAGGCTATAGTGCATGAGCTTCTCCTGTCGGGTCGGTTCGCTGTCCTGGGCCGAGGCGGGAAGTGCGGCAGACAGGAGGAACAGGAGGCCTACGAAGCAGGCTCCAATGGAAGAGAACCGGAGACTGAGGGTGTGGTCAAGAAAAGACATAATAACAGGACACATCTGTCCGATATTTTGAACAGGCTAGGAATTTAGACTGGACGTTCGGCGTCGAGTTTCGGAACGATCGGCCCGGCAAAGGGCCGCCCGGGCCTGGGTCCGTTGCAGTCATTTATCGGAACTTGCGCCGCTGAAACCAACGTTCTCCGAAGTTGATGTGGACCGAGACGCCAAAAAAGGTGTCGCGGACGAGGGACTGGGAAGTCGTCCCACGCCTGCCGACACGGGTATTCACGTCAATTCGCGTGCCAGAGAGAGAGGTGGGGAGGCTCACTCCGGCGGTGACGGCGAATTCATAGAGGGTGGTCTGCCGATCAGGGCGCACGTACATTTGCTCTGCATATCCTCCTAATCGGTATCCGGCCTGGGCGAAATATCCGGCCAGGTTGTCTTCACCGGCCGGCACTAGCTCCATTCCAGTCGACAGGCGCCAGCGGTCCGTAAGGGTTCCCGCGCCGCCAATCGGAAAACGGGTCGGTTCCGTTTCCGAGGTGCCCCCGGAGAAGTCACTCGAAAACGTACTCCAGGGGGCAAAGAAGCCGTCTGCGACGAAGGTCCACTGCGAATTGGGCTGATAGGAGATCCCTAATCGGCCCTTCCACGGCAGGGTGACATCTCCATTTTTAGTGGCAAGGGTGTCGCGCGCCAGGTCTTCGTCGAGGGTACGGTACCGCTCGCCCGATAAAACGGCAGGAAAGGTGACTGCGGCTCCCATCGAAAAGGCATCGCCGTCGGCAAAGATGTCGGCCAGTGTGAGGTGGCTTCCCAGCGTGCCGGTTACTCCTGAGAGCCGTACCCCGTCCGACACGACGACATTGCGGAGGGCTTGGGTATTCGGCCACGTGGTCCGCCGACGGCTTTCGATAATTCCGAAGAGAAGATCAGCACTCCCCCCTACACTCAGCGCGTCGTTAATGCGATACCCCAGTCCACCTCGGAGGCGGTGGAGCCCCCCGGACCCAGAAAAGGTGGTTTCGTACGCCGTGGTCTCCAGCTGGCCGTTACTCGGAACCTCGGCGTTGTTCGACTGGACGACGTTGTAATTGGACCGTGAGTAAGGCTGAAAGGAGAGGCCGACCCCTAGCGTGCGTTCGTAGAGGGGAAAATTGAAGTGAAGGGCCTGCACATTGCCGGAGGTCAGTCGACCGGCATCCCCGTTTTCATTGGTGGAGTTGATGGATTGGAAGGAGGCACTCCCCGACAGTCGCGTGTAGACCTGATCGCTCCAGAGGGCCGGATTGGCATCGGGATTATAGTTGAGGGAGCGAAGCGCGTAGCCCCCTCCTCCCATGGCCTCGCTCTGAGATGATGAGAAGCCAACGAGAGAGCCCATTCCAAAGCGGGAATAGATCGTTCCCTCACCATTGGATTGAGCCTGGACTGGGGAAGCGGTCCCCAGGAGAACTGCGGTGAAGAGCACTACGGGAAGGACAATTCTTCCCACGTCCAGCACGTGCTTCCCATCGTCACGCATCGTGCGGGAAAGAGAGCGAAAAAAAATGGTCATCAATCTAAAGCGGCGTTACAGTAAGGGTAGCACGGGGGAGGCCGGGGGGATCACTCGTTTCGGGGATGAGGGCGGGGAGCGTGCTTGGCAGTCCCGGTTGGAGCGTGTTCCCCGTCTCACTCGGGGGGCTTTCCCGATCTGCGACGTAGACGCGGTACGTCTCGAAGACAGGGCTTTGGCCGTTTCGGAGGCGGCGAAACGTTTGGTCAAAAATGGGGAAGGCAATCGCGTTCGCCACATGGACTGCACCGGGCACGGCGTTGGGATTGGTAGGGAGGAGGCACGCCTCGTTGTCCTCGGAGAGGATCGTGCCGCCGACGGACGAGCAGGAAGGAGGGGCCGGCCCGTCGGCCCGGGTTGCAATGAGGCGAAAGTCCTCAGGAAGAGGGCGCACGAACGTCTGCGAGCCGGCGTTGGCCCGCAGTGCAAAGGTGTCGACCGGCACAAAGATTTCGGCTCGGTTCAGAGGATCGTTTTTACGGGCCTCGAGACTGTCCATGTTGAGGGTCATCTCAAGCCCAACCCCGATCCCGTCCTGAAGCAACACGTGATCGGGGTGTGCAGGAGGCGTCCCCTCGCGCTCGATATGGGTAAAGCTCGAACGACTCGTATAGTCGACAGTCGTACTGTCCTCCTCGTGCAGGAGCCGGAGGGTTGCCGAAGAAGAGGAAAAGCCCACCACGGCCTGTTCCGCATCCCCGGAAGTAAGTTTGAACCCGTGAAACTCTTCGGAGGTGTCTCGGAGAGTGGAGAGATTGTCCGCAATCCACTGGTCCGACAGATCGATTGTGACGAGGGAATCATTCGGAGCAGCCGGAGCCGGGCCGTCTGTTGCGACGGATCCAGTGGGAAAAGAGGTGTCGGACCGAGCCCGATTCATGTTGGCCTCTTCGGAGAGGGTCAATACCTCAATGTCGACGGCGGTGGTCGTATCACCGTGGACGTAGTTGCGGACAAGTCGGAGTTGGGCGCTGACGGAGTTTGCCTCGGCCTCGGCAAGCCAGTCGGGAATGGAGGTAGGAGAAGTGATGCCGAAGTAGCCCTCCGCCTTGATGACGCCTCCGACGGGATCGTCGACGCGACCCACCAGGAAGCGCCACGTTTCGGTGTCCCCAGTGAGGCTCGGGGTAAATTCGCGTCCCGTCACGGAAGGTTCGGTTCGGGTGCCCAGTTCTGCCGAAATGGTGTCTGTTTGGGGGTCTCCGCCCTCGAAGGACTCAGAGCCCACCCCCAGCCCCACGTCCGCCGAGTCGCTGCAGGCAGAGAATATGAAAAGCGCAGCGACTCCAGCGAGGACAGCGTAGAGCCAAGAGGAGCTCAGATTCATCGTAAATACGGACGGCAATGGCCAAGTCATAAACGGATCGCGACGGGAGGGCCCCTTGAGGGGGACGGTGGTCTCGCGCGAGACGCACTGGTTCGGGGCGGGGTGGGGGAGAGCCGAATTCGACATCACGTCGATTCCGACAGAAGCAGGGCCCTTCCCCAATCGAGTCCGTGAATGTCGCCTACAAGCGGGGTGTTTCTGGGCAGGTCGGGGCTACGCAGGGACTTCACCGAGCATTTGTTCGTATAGCGAGACTGCTTGCTCAGACCGGGAGGCAGCGTCTTCACTAAATGTCGGGAGGTCGTCTCTCTTCGACTTCTGCGGTGGTAAGATGGTGGCGTCGGCGTACGTGTGACCGACTTCTGAGAGGGTTGAATCCGTAGTTCTGTCGAGGGAGAGCCCCGTCCGTTCGGCAAAAGTGGAGCGGACGCGCACTCCAGGTTCCTCCACTCCCGGGGTAAAGATTGATTTTGTGGGGCCGAGCAACTTGTCGTCCGCAAACGTCGTGGCCAGGAGAGAGGGGGTGAAGCTGCTGATCCATCCGAACGAGTGAATTAAATCCGGGCCCCAGCGAAGTTCGCGTACAGTTTCGAGCACGGACCGGTTAAAGAAGAGGGCCCGATCCACATTGTCGTCGAAATCATTGCCGTTGGCATCGGTGGTTCGGTCCTCTCGTCCAAAGTATTCATTGTGGTCCATGAAGTAGACCTGGAGTTGGGCGTTTGGCATAGAGGCCACCTTCACCGCTACGGATTCCGTCTCCGATCCCATGGGCACGTCCGTATCCGAAAGCCGAATGACTTCGTGCAAACTGTGTTTACGCTCGTTAATCTTTCCGTAGCACGGCATCATAATCCGAATCTCAAAGTCTCCGGCGTTCTGAACCTGCTCGGGAAGTGAGTGGGAAAGCGAGGCAATGGAGCATGGCTCCGTAAATGGGGTTAATGCGCCGGCGACGTAGAGAAGCCGATTTGAAGAAGACATAGGGGGCGGGGTGGTTTGATGAAACAACGTCGGTGGGGCGACGGCAAGGGTGGACAAAGAGCGGTCTGACGGAAAAAGGGAATAGGGGGGAACGTCCACTGCCGTAGACTAAGCACGAGTAACCCCCATAGGGCAAGCGAAAAAACGTTCCGAAGGACGACCTGGCCCACTCGCGAGGCAAAGACCGAGTACCATTGAGGGAATCCGGCTCGGAGGCCCCCAATGAGAACATCAGAAGGCCCTCGTTTCCATGTTCGTTTTCAAAACCGCTACTGATGTCTCGATAGGAAAGAGACGCAATTGCCTAACAATTGCCATAATGCATTTGATAGTCTACCACGATTCACGTCCGGAATCAATAAATGTCGGGCTGAGCCCTTGCTACAGGCATCAAAACCGTGAAAAATTGATATTGAGTACTCGTTTCTGAATTTTCAATATGCTGAGCCATAGCAAACAGGTCGCCTGTCAACCGTGCTGTCCGTCGGAGGAGGGATGGTGGCATGGTAATGTCCACGGACAAATGCGGTGCACCGGCAAGGAGAAGCGCATCCCATCTACAATGTGGAGGCGCAAAAGATTGCGAGCTGTCCGAGATCCTCTGCGGATATCTGAATATGGATAGTCAGGCAAGAGCACACCTCCCACCAGTCCTGGTGCTTGCCGTATTCACGGAGACGGACTTATAGAGGAAGACCACACGTAGATAGCGACGCCCAACTACGAACCCGAATCTGCGGCGCTGATCTCGTTTCTCCTCAACATTTCCCCCCAATCAGTGATGATGGTTCTGTCGCGATTGCTCCCATATGTTCTCGCCGGGGTCTTTGTGCTCGCCGGCTGCGCAACCTCTTCCGAGCCAGAACACCCTCCCAATGTTGTTATTGTGATGACCGATGATCAGGGATACGGCGACTATGGCTTTACGGGAAACTCGGTGATACAGACCCCGAATCTTGACTCGATGGCTGCCCGGAGTGCACGAATGACCAACTTCTACGTAAGTCCCGTCTGTTCGCCGACCCGGGCCTCCCTCATGACCGGACGGTACAATTACCGCACACGGGTCGTCGACACCTGGATCGGACGGTCGATGATGGAGTCTTCCGAGGTTACGCTGGCCGAGATCCTTCGCGAGGCTGGCTACGCCACTGGCTTGTTCGGCAAGTGGCATTTGGGAGACAATTATCCACTTCGTCCCCAGGAGCAGGGCTTCGAAGAAGTGCTCATGCACCGGGGTGGGGGAATTGGACAGCCATCAGATCCCCCGGAAGGGGCGGGCCAGTACACCGATCCCGTTCTCTTCCATAACGGAGAAAAGACCCAAATGGACGGGTTTGTGACGGACGTGCTTTTTGACCAAGCGTTCGACTGGATCGAGACTCAAAGCCGTGAGGAGAAGCCGTTCTTTGCCTACATCCCGACCAATGCGCCCCATGCCCCCTTTCATGACGTGCCCGACAGTCTTCTGAAGGTCTATCAGAAGATGAATCTCGGGAACGACCAGTTCCCCCAGGAGGGATTCCCCCTTCCCGAAGAGGCAGATCAGGACCGACGGGCCCGCATCTATTCGATGATCACCAACATTGATCAGAATATCGGTCGTCTCTTCGGCCGTCTTCGCGAGTTGGACCTCGCCGAGAACACTTTGGTGATTTTCCTTGGGGATAACGGGCCCAACGGCCGGCGCTATGTGGGGGGGCTGCGGGGGAGTAAGTCGGAGGTTTACGAAGGAGGCGTGCGAACTCCCTTTCTCATGCACTGGCCGAACGTGCTCTCTGGAGGTGAGGCGTCGGAGATGCCCGCCGCACACATCGACGTGCTGCCAACGGTGCTAGATGCGCTGGACGTCCCTGCGCCTCAGGGAATCGAGTTGGACGGACGCAGTTTTTGGCCGCAGATTAGAGGCGAATCCAAGGATTGGGCGACGCGGCCCATCGTCATTCAGAGCCACCGAGGCGATGTGCCGACTCGGTACCACCACTTCATGGTGCGTCGAGGAGACTGGAAATTGGTCCATCCGAGCGGATTTGGGACCAGTAATTTTTTGGGGAGCCCCGACTTCGAACTTTACAATTTACGCTCCGACCCCTACGAAAGAAACGACTTGGCAGACGAGCGGCCTGACGTGGTTAAGCAACTCCGGGCCTCCTACGACCGGTGGTTCGACGACGTCAGTACGACACGGCCGGGGAACTACGGGAAACCCCGAATGATCGTGGGCACGCAGCATCAGAGTCGAACGGTGCTGACGCGCCAGGATTGGCATCCGACAAACGACGCCGGTTGGGGGGCCCTAAAGGCTCAGGGATACTGGTCGCTTTCCGTTGCTGAGGCCGATACCTTCAACGTGCGAATTCGCTATCCGGAGGGTTTCGAGGGAGGGCGTGTCGTCCTCCACGTGGACGATGTCCACTACCGGAGTGAGCAACGCGCTGAAGACGTGGGCTGTCAGTCCGGGGCTACGTGCGATGAGGCCGACTACTCGGCGGCCGTCGATGGCACGGCCGACGGACACACCTTCGAGGAAGTCCCCCTCCAACGAGGGCCAGTTCGAATCTCTGGCACGCTACAAGGCGAGAATCGTACAGGAGGGGCGTGGCAGATCGTTTTTGATCGGTCACATGGGCCCTAAGTTCTCCTCAGAAGTTGGAGTCACTTGGTAAAGGGGGAGCACGATGCTAGATGAGGGCTCCGGTAGAGATTTCTTCCTCCTCGAACAACGAAGATTAGAAGAGATGCCCCCCACCCGCTGCATATTGCCCCGCTTCTATTCCTCTTCGGTGCGCCGGACGAGCCGCGTGTCCGCTGGGGCCCGTCGCTTCGCTCTTCTCTGCCTCCCCCCCTTCCTATGTTTCGCCGCCTGACTTTCTCGACCTCCCTTCTGTTTGGCCTGGTCCTGATCTGCGGCGGCGCGGTGGGGGCGGCTCAAGCCCAGACTCCCGAGCCGATCTACGATGCCTCGGAGGTGCCAGACTATACCCTGCCTCCACTGCTGAGGCTGCCAACCGGCGACTCGGTCCAGACCGCAGAAATGTGGTGGGAGGAACGGCGGCCCCAGCTGCTCTCGCTCTTTCACGACCACCTGTACGGCGACCTGCCACCCTCACCAGCTGCGCTTCAGATCGAAATCCACTCGGAAACTCCGGATGCCCTCGGCGGGGTCGCCACGCGCCGGCAGATCACGCTTCGCTTCACGGACCGAGTCGACGGTCCGCAGCTCGATCTGTTGATTTACGTGCCGAATGACCGGGGCGGGCCCGTCCCCGTGTTTGCGGGACTCAACTTCGCTGGCAACCATACGGTCGAGTCTGACCCAGCACTCCGCCTTCCGACCTCGTGGGTGCCGGATTGGGGAGACGTCCCCTCCGACAGCGGACGGGCGCTCGGCGAGGGCCGAGGAACTCGCGAGCGCCGATGGCCCGTCGAGCAAATTATTGGTCGGGGATATGGGCTGGTCACTGCCTACTACGGGGACCTCTTCCCCGATCGGGCCGATGGGTTTGGAGAGAGCGTCTACCAGCTCCGCTCAGACGAGACGAACTGGGACCCGGACGGGGGCGATTGGTCAGCAATCAGTGCTTGGGCGTGGGGACTGCACCGGATGATGGACTTTGCCACACGGACCGACGCGATTGACGACGATCGGGTGATCGTAGTGGGTCACTCCCGCCTCGGAAAAACGGCGCTTTGGGCCGGGGCCACCGACCGTCGTTTCGCTGCCGTGATCGACAATGCCTCTGGGGCTGGGGGATCGGCCCTCTTTCGCCGCCGGTATGGGGAGCGCGCCGTCCACCTCGATACCTCCTTCCCGCACTGGTTCTGTGACACGTTTCGCCAGTACCGCGAGAACGAGTCGGCCCTGCCAGTCGACCAGCACCAACTTCTCGCTCTGAGTGCGCCACGACCCCTGCTCGTGAGTCCGAAAAGTGAAGACCAGTGGGCCGACCCGCACGGCATGTTTTTGTCCGCCCGCCGCGCCTCGACCGCCTGGCGACTTCTGGGCCAAGGGGACCTTGCCGTCGAGTCGATGCCGGACCCGGGAACGCCGGTTTTGAGCCGGGTCGGGTTCTTCCTGCGGCCAGGGGAGCATGACCTGCTCGCTTCCGATTGGGCAGTCTTTCTGGACTTCGCTGACCGGCACCTGAGCGCCACTTCCACATCACCCTAGCCAATCGGCCGCCCCAATGAACATCAAACAGGTTTGGTACTCTCAGATCCCCGTACCGCGGTCGTAGCCGATCGAGCCTGTCGGAGGGCTTGTTCCCTGTTCTCGTCAGTCTCAATGCTTCGATCGTTCGGTCCAAACTTTTGGGGAAACTTCATTTGCGCCTTTGTTTGACCGCGTCTCATCTTTAGAAACTCAAAATGTAAGTTCCTAGCATTAAGTTTTACCCTACCGCAAAGCAGTGGGGCTTCCTTCTCCCTTGGTGTCCTGCCTGAAAGCCGACGAATGTACAGTTCACTTCTTTTTCTGAGTAAGTCTTTTCGCCAACTATGCGCTACGATTCTCCAGTTCTCCTTGTCCTTCTCAGTGCTCTGGTCGGATCTCTTCTCGTTCTCACCGGATGCGACGCGGTGGATACTGCGACGGAGGTGACGAATGAGGCCCCGACCGCCGAGGCGACCGTTGCCTCGAGCCAACCGTTCAACGTCAACGATCCGGTGCAGCTCGACGGCAGCGGTTCTTCCGATCCCGACAATGATGAACTGAACTACGAATGGACCCTCGATACTCCTTCGGGAAGCAATGCCTCACTGGAGGGACCGAACACGGTTGACCCCACTTTCATCCCGGACGTTGGGGGTACCTACACCGCTTCTCTTGAAGTCTCCGACGGGGAGGACACGGACACGGACGACGTGACCGTGATGGCCGAAGGCAACGTGATCGGATCCAACATTACTAGCGACCAGACGCTGTCCTCGGATCTCGATCACCTTGTGACGGGCGACATTTGCGTCGAGCAAAGCGCGACCCTCACCATCGAGGCCGGGACGCAAATCATGTTTGAGGCCAACACGAGCCTCCAAGTGTGTGAAGACGCATCGGCCCTCGTGGCGGAAGGCACAGAATCGGATCCGATTACGCTCACCGGAGTCCAGCAGCAAGACGGCTTCTGGCGCGGAGTGGCCTTCTACTCGAACAATCAGAAAAACAAGATGAGTTACGTCGAGGTGACCCACGGCGGAGGCGGTACGTGGTCGATCAGTGGAACCGATCGGGGGGCGAGCGTCGTGCTCGAATCCGGCTCGCGCCTGAGCCTGAGCAATTCGACGATTCGCAACAGCGGCTCCTACGGCCTCTACGGCAACGGCGGGACCAATCTCTCCGGCTTTGCCTCGAATACGTTCGAGAACAACGCCGAGGCGCCGGTGCTTATTTCGGCGAAGGCCGCGGGCTTCATTGACGGCAACTCCAGCTTTGCCAGCGGCAGCTACGTTGGTGTGTACGCCCAGGACATCACCTCCGACCTGACGCTTACGCCGTTGGCTAACGATGTGCCGTACCGCTTCAGTGGCACCACGGAGGTGAAAAACGGTGCGCAGCTGAGCATCGATGCGGGGGTGGAGATGGAGTTTGCCTCGGGAGCGGGCCTGTCGGTCAACGACGACGCCTCCTCTTTGGTGGCCGAAGGCACGAGCTCAGAGGGAATCGTGATGATGGGTGCCCAGCAGCAAGACGGCTTCTGGCAAGGGGTGGCCTTCGACTCGGACAACCAGCAAAACGAGATGAGCTACGTCGAGGTCGCCTACGCCGGAGGCGGTACGTGGTCGATCAGTGGACCCGATGAAGCGGCGAGCGTGATGCTCGAATCTGGGTCGCGACTGAGCCTGAGCAATTCGACGATTCGCAACAGCGGCTCCTACGGCCTCTACGGCAACGGCGGGACCAATCTCTCCGGCTTCGCCTCAAATACGTTCGAGAACAACGTCGATGCACCTGTGCTCATTTCGGCGAAGGCTGCGGGCTTCATTGACGGCAACTCCAGCTTTGCCGGCGACAGCTACGTCGGCGTGTACGCCGCGGACGTCACGTCCGATCTCTCGCTGACGCCGTTGGCCAACGACGTACCGTACCGCTTCAGTGGCACCACGGAGGTGAAAAACGGTGCGCAGCTGAACATCGATGCGGGGGTGGAGATGGAGTTTGCCTCGGAAGCGGGCCTGTCGGTCAACGACAACGCCTCCTCACTGGTGGCCGAAGGCACGAGCTCAGAGGGCATCGTGATGACGGGGGCTCAGCAGCAGGCTGGATTCTGGCAAGGGGTGGCCATCTACTCGTCCAACCAACAGAACGTCATGGATTACGTCACGGTCGAGTACGGCGGGAGCAATACCCGGTCGATCAGTGGCTCCGACAAGGGAGGCAACGTCGTCCTGGAGGATGGGTCGCAACTCGCACTGACGAACAGCTCCATCACCGACAGTGAACGCTGGGGGGTCTGGTTAAATGGAAACAGCGTGACGTTTGACGACACGGGCACCACCTATCAGAACAATAGCAGCGGGGACGTCGGTCAACCCTAACGCGGAGCGTCGCCAAGGTCGATCCCGAACGCGCCCCCGGTTCATTCCCGAGCCGGGGGCGTTCTGTTGTGACGTACTTCCAGAAAAGCGCTTTGGGAGGGATCAGGCTGTTTCGAGTCGCTTGAGGATGCTCCGCGCCTGATCGAGGTGCCGCCGCTCGTGGGCAAGGGCAGCCTCGAACCAGGCCTCCAGGCTGATGCGGAGCAGGGGCATGGCGGGGGAGGGGACCCGGATGCGCCGGAGGTCGATCCCCTCGGACGTCCCGACGCACGTCGAGAACTGATTCTGCAGGGCCAAAAAATCGTCGACGACCTCGTTGGGATACAGCACGTTTGGCGCGTCCGGTTCGAGTACGGAGGGCGCCGTGAACGTCCATCCGGAGGACGGTTGCATGGTGCGGACAAACCAGCGGCTTACGAAGCCATACCTGAAGGGCAGATCCCCGTACGGCCCCTCGGCCTGTCCGCGCTCGATGGCCTCTTCCAGCGATCGCAGCAGCAACCAGCCGGCCGTGTTCAGGTGATCGAAGCACTGGACGACGGTCCACGTCTCCGGGTCCGGGCGAGCCTGCATCCCGTCGACGTCGTCGACGAGCGCCGTGGCGTCCTCCTTCAGGTCGGCGAATTCGGAGTGATACTCTTCGAGCTGGGGATGCATGGGAACGGAGGCACGAGGGGAGGGGGAGCGACTCGTCGGGCAGCTACGGCGGGGACAACTCCAGCAGCCCTCGCACCTTTTCGCGCGCCGCCTCGTGGATGGCCCCGGGCATGAACAGTGGAGAAGACGTGCGTGGGGAACTAGGAAAGGTGGGATAGTGCTCTTTGCGTTAATCTTTTCTTAACCGCATCCGGGAAACCTATATAGGGGTAGGGGGTACCCCTGTAGGCAGTGGGGCTTCTCAAGAAGCGCTATTTTCGATTCAGCTCCTGCAAGCTTCACTAGCTCATTCACGAACGAATCCACAGTCATGACGGCGACCGACTTGGAGTCTGCTCGCAGACGTACGCTTCCGATAGAGGGTATGCATTGCGCTTCTTGCGTGAACCGGGTCGACGAGGAGCTCCGTGCTGTGGACGGCGTGGCGGACGCGACAGTGAATTTGGCCACGGAAAAGGCCACAGTGACGTTCAAGAACGGCACAGTGCGTCTGTCGACCCTGATGGACGCTGTGGCGAACGCCGGATACGAGGTCGACACGGCCACGATGACGCTGCCCATTGAGGGCATGCACTGTGCTTCCTGCGTGAGTACCGTTGAGGAGGGCCTCTCGGACGTCAATGGCGTCGTGGCGGCCAATGTGAACTTGGCGACCGAGACAGCATCTGTCACGTACGTGCCCGGGATCGCCGATCGGCATGCCCTCACCGACGCCGTGGAGGATGTGGGCTATGCGGTTGGGGATACCGATCCCTCGGATGCCGAGACGCCCTCTGCGACCGAGAAAGCCGAAGAGAAGGTGATCGAGGCCCGGCGCAAGATGTGGGTGTCGTGGGGCTTTACGGGGCCGATTATCGTGTGGATGGTGCTGGAGATGGTGTTCGGCATCATTTGGCCGAACGAACTGGTGTATCACCTTGGCATGATCGGCCTCGCCCTTCCCGTGCTCGGGTGGGCTGGGTGGGAGACGTACGCGGTGGGCACAAAGGCGCTGTTTCGCGGGGCGGCCAACATGGACTCGCTCATCGTGCTCGGCACGGCGGCGGCCTTCGTGACCGGACCCCTTTCCTTCCTGATGCCGGTCGCCAGCTACGCGGGCGTCTCGGCCATGATCATGGCATTCCACCTCACGGGCCGCTACATCGAAGAGTCGGCCAAGGGGCGGGCCTCGGAGGCCATCCGCAAGCTCATGGAGATGGAGGCCACCACCGCCACGGTGCTCCGTGACGGGGAAGAGGTAGAAATTCCGACAGAGGAGGTCCGCGTCGGCGACGTGATGATCGTGCGGCCCGGTGCAAAGATCCCGACCGACGGCGAAATCCTTGAGGGGGAGAGCGCAATCGACGAGTCGATGGCGACGGGAGAGAGCATGCCGGTGCCCAAGGAACCGGGCGACGAGGTGATCGGTGCCACCGTCAACCAGGACGGTCGCCTAAAGGTAGAGGCGACCCGTGTGGGCGGCGACACGTTCCTCTCGCAGGTGGTCGATCTCGTGGAGGAGGCGCAGGGCACGAAGGTGCCCATCCAGAACCTGGCCGATCGCATCACAGGGGTCTTTGTGCCCGTGATTATCGGCGTGGCCCTCCTCACGTTTGCGCTCTGGATGGTGGCACCGGGGATCATGCGGCCGCTCGTGGACGCCGGATCGTTCCTGCCGTGGGTCGTCACGGACCTGAGCGTACTCACGCTTGCGATTGCTTCGATGGTGGCGGTGTTCGTCATCGCCTGCCCGTGTGCGCTCGGCCTGGCCACGCCCACGGCCCTTATGGTAAGCAGCGGCATGGGCGCGGAGCACGGCGTCCTCTTCCGGTCCGGAGAAGCGATCCAGAGGCTGAAAGACGTGGGTGTGGTCGTCCTGGATAAAACCGGCACCATTACCCGCGGGAAGCCGGAGGTCACCAACCTAGAAGCTCTGGGCGACTTTGACGAGGCGCTACTCTTGCGATTGGTGGCTGGGGCTGAGCGGGGAAGCGAACACCCCTTGGGACAGGCCATCGTGCGCCGTGCCGAGCAGGAGGACCGTGTGCTGCCGGAGCCCTCGGGCTTTGAAGCCGTGCGGGGCAAAGGAATCCGCGCGACCGTCGACGACCGCGAGGTGCTCGTCGGCACCCGTCGGCTGCTCCGCGAAGAGGGCATCGACGTAGAGCCCGCCACCGACCGCCTCGAACGCCTGGAGAACGAGGGCAAGACGGCCATGCTCGCTGCGATCGACGGGCACCTGGCCGGCGTCGTTGCCGTGGCGGACGCTCTGAAAGACGATTCCCTAGCCGCGATTGCGGCGCTGCACAACCTCGGGCTTGAAACGGCCATGATCACCGGGGACAATGAACGCACCGCTCGGGCTGTTGCCGATCAGGTCGGCATTGACCACGTGCTGGCCGAGGTGCTGCCCGACGAGAAAACCGACGAGGTCAAGCACCTACAGGAGGAGTACGAGCGGGTCGCCTTCGTTGGTGACGGCATCAACGATGCCCCAGCCCTCACGCAGGCCGACGTGGGATTGGCCATTGGCACCGGCACGGACATCGCGATCGAGTCGAGCGACGTGACGCTGGTGCGGGGCGAGCTTTCCAGCGTGGTAGAGGCCATCACCCTCAGCCGCGCGACCTTCCGGACCATCAAGCAGAATCTGTTCTGGGCGTTTGCCTACAACGTTCTCATGATTCCGCTGGCCGTGATCGGCTGGATGCACCCGGTGCTGGCCGAGATCGCGATGGCGACCAGTTCGATTACGGTCGTCGGCAACGCCAACCGGCTCCGGAACGTCGACATTCGCATGGATGGGGAAAGAACCGTTCGACTCCGGCGCCTGTCGGCGGAGGCGCTCTAAAATCTCACGGACAGGAGCGGAGTCTGTGCACGTTAAGAGGCCGAGGGAGCGCTTCGGGCGATCGACCTCGCCGAACCGTCCCCGGGCTTCGAGTGCAGAGATCGATGCATCAGGAAGACTGGCTGATTGGGATGTCAGGGAAACCAAAAGAAGCAAATCATGTATCGCTTAAAACGCTGGCACGCTGTTTGTTTGTATTTTAATTGAGTTAACAGACATCCTTGCTGGGCCTTTGTCCCCCACAATCCGGTGTGTCCGAAGCGGGCCATTTTTTTCTTGGGACCCCGGCCTCAACAGGGTTCGGCGGCGCACGGAAATCATGCTGGATATATCCACAGTACTCTCTTCCCACTCAGCTTGCCCACTCCGCCATGAGCTTTTCCGACAAAATTTCCTCCCTGCAGTCGAGCGCGGAGAGACAACTTCATGCCCTCGGCAGCAAAAAGAAGACTGAGAACGCCCTCATCCTTCCCTTCTTCAAAATGCTCGGCTACAATCCATTCGACGTCCGAGAAGTGGAGCCCGAATATGAAATCGGGCGCGGAGAGCAGGGGACAGAGACGGTGGATTACGCCCTCAAAAAAGAGGGAACGCCGACTGTACTCTTCCAGTGCGCAGAAGCCAAGACGGACCTCGAGACCTATGAGAATGATGTCCGTGGGGGGGGGCTCCTCGAGTATCTCGACGAATTGGAGGCAGACCTAGTAGCCTTCACGAATGGCTTGACCTACCGGTTCTACGCGAACCTGGAGGCCGACGTGAGGGGGAAAGAGCGTCCCTTTCTAGAGTTCAACTTGCTCGGCTACGAGCCCGACCAGATCCAGACCATCAGGCAGTTCTCGAAGCCCGTCTTTGATCGTAGTGAGATCCTTTCGGCTGCCCGCGATCTCCAGACCGGCCAGCTTCTGCGGAGCTATTTCGCTCGTCAGCGAGAGTCTCCCGACGATCGCTTCGTGCGATTCCTGGTGGCGCAGGTGTGCGATGGGGAAATCTCAGGCAGCCAGCTCGACCGTTTCCGCCCGCTGGTCCAGAAGGTGCTGGGAGAGTTTGGTGAGGACGAAGGGGAGGGCCAGTCCTTTTCTGACCAAGAGGGCCGGGCGCTTCCTGAGCAAACGGATGAGCCGACGGTCCGCGATTTGGAGGCCGCCGCTGAGGAGACGCAGTTGGACGAGGAGGCTTCGACCGACGAAGACGATGAGGGTGAGAGCGGGCCGTTTGATAAGGATTTAGCCCATCGGGTGATCGACGACTTTTAGCGGCCGTCCCGACTCTGTGTAGTGTAGCCCGACTGGCACCACGCAGGCTGACCGTTTTGTATGACTCGATGCCGAGCGTTTTATCGCGGTGGGTCACAGAGGGAGCGCCGGAGCTGCAGGAAGTGGGAGGCACGTGGGAGGGGGCACAACCGATGGTCGGAGTGTGCGGGATCGACAGGGCAGAAGTTCCTATTAGTCCGGCGCATCCGCTCTTCACCGAGGACCGGGTACTCAGAGCGGGGGGCACGGAAGGAAGCGAGGCTGCGGTCAGGAATGTGTTCAGTACGACCCTGCAGGCACGCTCGGGGGGAGCATACAAACGCTTCCTGTGCTGACCTCGTTTGGCACTCACTCGCTCCAGCGTTGCAATTCTTGACGGCACTCCAGGGGCGAGTTGGATACCTAAAAAACTGTTCTGAGTTTCGGGAACACATACCCCTACCCCCCATTGGTATAAGTAGCATACATTCGTATTCTGCATTTCCTGTATGGTACGCTCGTCCACGTTCCGGTTCTTGACGGTGCTGGTGGCCCTCTCGTTTGGGCTTGGGTGGGGAATGCCTGTGTTGCACGCCGCATGTGGTCCAATGGGGGCGACCTCTCCGGACCAGTGTGGCGCGACTGGTCCCGAGCAGCACTGCGAGAGGGGGCTCGGATCCCCCTCTGCGGTTTGCCTCTCGCACCACGCCAGCCAGGAGGCGCTCACGGAAGAGGCGCCCTCAATCGACACGCAGGGAGAAGGTGGCAGTTTGGCGGAGAGCGAGTCCGTTTTATCGCCGCTGCAGAAGGCTCGCTCACTTCTTTCGTCTGTCCGGCGCGCGGGCTTGCGAGCCCACCGTCTTCACGTCTCCGTGGGATTGTGGCTTGAGTGAAGGGGAGACGTAGCCGTACCGTCTCTGTCCGAGTCCACCCTCGGGCCTTAGAAAGCTTATGAGACGGGACTGTGGCTGCCTCTACGTCTACGTTTCTCCACTCCCTTGGTGGGGCAGTAGACCTCACCGACATCGTACCCTCAAGCCGATTCGACCACTGCGATGAGCACGACTGATTTTCCCTCTCGTTCGAACCCCACAGACTCAGCTTCCAATTCCGTTTCGCGGCGCGACTTTTTGCGGAGCGCCGGGGCCCTTACGGCCCTAGCGGGCATGCACACACTGATGCCCGGATGGGCCATTGCTTCCGAGGGTGGGTCCCAGGGCGAATTGTCGCCACTGGAACCCACGCGACGTGTCGGAAACCGCGTTGAGTATGACCTCACCATCGAGAAAACGCCGTTTGAGGTGGCGGGCGAGCGCGCAACGGCCATTACGATGAACGGGACGGTGCCCGGCCCGCTGATTCGCCTCCAGGAGGGGGAAGAGGCGGTTCTCCGGTACCACAACAAGTTAGAAGAGGATACCTCTATCCACTGGCACGGGCTTTTGCTGCCCAACCAGTTCGATGGGGTTCCTCAAGTAAACTATTCCGGCGTTGCGCCCGGCGAGACCTTTGAGGCACGCTTTAACGTCCGCCAGTACGGCACTTACTGGTACCACAGTCACTCGGGCCTACAGGAGCAACTCGGGCACTACGGGCCGCTGGTGATCGACCCCACCGGAGAGGAGCCGCAGGACTATGATCGGGAGCACGTG
>CAYRPX010000006.1:0-38540 GCA_964426195.1 uncultured Salinivenus sp. | reverse complement strand
CCTCGTCGGTGCTGGAGGACAGGGGGCGCATCGTGAGCCCCACCCAAATCCGATCTCCGCTGGCCAGGCACAGCTCCACCTCGTCCTCCCGCACCGGCCGCCCGCCCTGAAGCCGCTCGGCGAGCCGCTGGGCCGCCTGCCGGCCCTCCGCCGTATCCGCACAAAAGTCGATGATGGAGCGACCGATGAGCGTCTCCGCCGGGGCGTCGAGCAATTCTGTGGCCCGCTGGTTCGCCATGCGAATTTCCCCCTCCACCGTGGCCGACACGTACGCGACCGGAGCATTTTCGTAAAGCTCCCGGTAGCGCGCCTCGCTTTCGCGCAGGGCTTCCGCCTTCGCCGCTCGCCGCCGGTCGAGCTCGATCCGGTGGAGCGCCATCGACACCTGCGCGGCCATCATCCGGATCGTTGAACTCTGAATGGGCGAGTGCGTCGTGTCGGGGGCAAGCCCCGCGACGGCGATGCCGAAATTGCGGTCGATCGTGCCCAAAGGAAGAATGACGAGACGATCGATCCCCTCCTCGGCGAGGTCGGCGTGCGTCTCCTCCGAGACAGAGACCTGTCTCTTCGACATGCCTCCGTCTTCCGCCGACGCTCCAAACCCCTGCTCCATTCCAACCTGTCGGAGTTCATTGACGACCGGATCGGGAAGAGCGGTCGTGCCCACGCTCCCCAATACACGAGGCTCCTCCTCGGGCTTCCCCTTCAGCACGACAGCCTGCAAATCCGCAAGGCCCATCGACCGAAAGGCTCCGGTGAGGAGGCGAGCCACTTCCTCTATGGAGTCAAGCATGGCCAGGGCCGACCCAAAGCCGAGCACCGACGACGGATCCAGCTCTGACGCGTGATGAGAGATTTCCATGTAACACCCCGTCTTCGCACCTTCAATGGAAATTTGCTCCTCGTGGGCCTTTCCCGGAAGAGTTTCTTCCTACCCGCATTCGGCAAGTTCTTTGCGCACGGCTTCTGGGGACTCGTGGAATGGATTGGGCACCACGACATCCCCCATGACGCAGTACGGATGGGTCCGGAGGGCATCCATCATGACATCGGTTTCGAACGTAGTGAGGTCAAACTGACAGAGTGCGAGGAGGCGCCAGTCCGAAGCATGCTTGTCGTAGAGCGCCTCCCAGCGCAGCATTTCACAGACCGAGATTTCCTGGTCGAGCGCCCACGCCCCGTCTCCGGCCCACCGGACGAGGGACTCTCCCTCTTCGCGGGCCGTTTCGTCGACCCGGTCGGCGAGGCGCTTCATGTCCTCCTCGGTCGCCTCTCCTGGGTGCAAGATCAACTGGTCGCGCAATTGGGCAGCGTCCGGATCCACCTTCCGGCCGGTCAGCCACTCGCACAACCGATCCCCCAGCTCAGGCTGTGAGATAAACACGCAGCGTTCTCCTCGACGCAATCCGGCCTCGACGTACGGCCCAAGTACCGAAAGGCGCTGATCCTCGCCCCGGAAGAAATGGGCAATGTGATCGCCCACCTCGGCCTCCACCCCTCCGAACCCGAGGGGAATGTCATCTACGTCGTCCGTCTTCGCGTCTGCTTCTACGTCCATTCGAGCATTCATGGCGGCAACCTCTCATGTGCGGGTGGGCTTGCGTCATTCACAATGTAAATAAGGATTGCCTCAAAACAATGTCCATCGTCGTCGGACACCGATCCACCCAGACGTAGAAAGCGCAGCGCATGTAGGCCTCTGTTTTCCGGACATCGAATCCGTTACACCCTCCGGCGCGGTTAATTTCACTGTGACGACATATCAACGCAGTGTCGACATATCGTCAAAATTGGAGCTACTGGGGACCGCTTTTTTTCGTTGTATCCTTATCAACTCCAATACTTTACGATCTTTTTCGGTTCTTCCTAAAAAGCTTGGCACGGTATTGGGCTTCCTTAAAGAGTGCCAATAATGAGGTCCCGTATTCCCTGTTGCATCCATCATTCACTCAACGTTTCCTCGTGCCAATGCCTGATTCCTCCTCTACACCGACCAACGCTGAACTTGAGGCCCTTCGCAATCGCGATCCGGAGGCCGTTCGCCGCTGGATTTACGGCAACCGCGACTACATTCACGGCGTGCTCAGTCGGTATTCCAGCAACTCCGAGCGGGCCCGCGATCTAGTACAGGAAGTATTTTTCCAGGCCCTGCGAAGTCTCCCAGACTTCCGGGGCGACGCGAAAATCACAACCTGGCTTCACAGCATTGCCAAAAACGTCGCCCTGGCCCAACACCGAAAAGACCAGCGGCACAGCTACCTGGAAGAGGAAACGCTCGAGCACGTCCAGGCGAGCGCGGCCCCCGATGAGCCTGTGTCCCCCAATCCCGTGAAGGAGACTGAAAAGGGACAGACACATACCCTTCTCTACGAGGCGATGGAGGAACTGTCCGACTCCTACCGCGAAGTCGTCCGCCTCCGAGACCTAGAGGAACGATCGACAAAGGAAGTGGCCGAGCGCCTCGGGCTAACGCGCGTCAACGTCCGGGTTCGCCTCCACCGCGCGCGGACAGCTTTGCGCGACGCCCTTGAATCCCGCCTCGACGACGCCTACGAGGACACGTACGAGATGGCCGCGTAACCGACGGCCTCTAAGCTCGCGGGCCGTAACGTCCGGCAAGTGGGTGTTACCAACCGGAGCCGGCGGCCCCTCCCTGACTGCATTACGTCTCTTTTCTCCATCAACGCCTACGAGTGTCATGCCTACGCTTCAGGACCGCCCGTCCGTTCGCTTTGCCCGAATGGAGGACGACGAAGTCATCGGAACGGTTCAGCAGTTTTCCAACCGCCTTGGCCTTCCCGAATCGCAAGTCGTGCCGTGCCTTCAGGAGGCCGCCCAATCGATCATTGTGAAGGCCGGGACCGGCTCGGATCAGCTTCTGATTCTCGACGCCGACGGCCTAGGGGCCCTCGTGGGGTGTGCTGATGCCGGTTCCGGGAACGAGTAGTCTCCAACGTTCGCTCTTACGCTCACAATCCGCTTCACAAGACCGTGTCTCCTGCACCCGTTCTTGGCATCGACGTAGGGGGAACGAAGGTTGAATCGGCCCTCGTTGACGCTACCGGATCCGTTCGTACGGCCCACCGCCATCCCACCGACGCCGATCAGGGAGCATACCGCGTCATCAACGACATCGTGACGTGCGTGCGTGAGTGTTTGTCGAAGGCATCGAGTCGCGCCGCCGCGGCGGGCGTTGGAGTGGCGGGTCAGGTCGACTCGGACGCGGGCATCGTCCGTTCGGCCCCGAGCCTCGGCTGGCGGGAGGTGCCGTTGCAGGCTCATCTGGAGCAGGCCCTTGATCTTCCGGTCGCGGTGACCAACGACGTGCGCGCCATCACGCGGGGCGTATGGCAGCATGGAGCGGGCCACGACGCCGACAACCTGGTCGTGGTGTTCGTGGGGACGGGGATCGGGGGAGGCATTGTGAGCGACGGGCGCCTGCTGGAGGGAAAGCAGGGGCTTGCCGGCGAACTCGGACACACTGTCCTGATGCCGTACGGCCGCTCCTGTCGGTGTCGGGGACGGGGCTGCTGGGAGGCCTACGCTGGCGGCTGGGCCATCGGCGAGCGGGCTCGTCAGGCCACACGGACTGATCCCGAGGCCGGAACGGCACTGATTGAACACGCGGGCGACATCGAGAACATTACCGGTCGAACGGTCCACGAGGTGTACCGGGAGGGGAATCCGTTGGCGGCCCGCATCGTCGACGCGACGGCGGAGTATCTAGGAATCGGATTGTCTAGCGTGGTCAATGCGGTCAATCCGGAGCGTGTGGTACTGGGCGGCGGTGTCATCGAAGGGTACCCCCCCTACGTGGACCGAGCTCGTGAGATTGTGCAACAACGTGCCCTTCACGCCGCAACGGAGGGGATAGAGATTGTTCGGTCCGAACTCCAGGAGCGGGCGGGCCCCATCGGAGCGGCCGCAATGGCCCGTGTTCGGTGTACGGAAGCAAAAACGATCCAGCACACTGTTTAGTCCCGTTTCGCGATCGGGCGGACGGGAGAAATCCGTTCAATCGTGCCGACTCTTCAACGAAAGTCCCATTTTATACCTTTTATACCATCTACAGATGTTTGCCATGCACCACTCCTCCAGTTGATTCCATGCTTCTTTCGTCGGTTTCACTCCCAAACGTGGATGTAGGGCCGCATCGCCATGCGGTCCTACGGGGACGGGACTGGACCGAGGTGCACAAAGAAGCTTCGCATTTGGCATTAGAAGGAGGACAAGAGGGGCCACGTGCCGCCGGCGCGCTCATTCCCAACCGGAATCAGGGTTCGTCCGGACCAATTGTCGAGGAGAGACCATCGCTGCCCCAGATGATTTCCCCCTCCGAGCACCAGGCCCCATAGGATGTGAGCCACCAAGCTATGGGAACTGAGGGTGGGCAATGGCGTCGCAATCCCGACGAGGTTGAGCCAGATCGGCATGATGATTCCGCTCGCCCCCAACCAAAGCATCACGCCCCATGCGACCCCGATGCTCATCTGTCCCCTCCAGTCGGTCTCCCACCACGTTGGAAGGACGACGAAAAATCCGGCGTAGATGAGCCCGAAAACAAGGCTGTGAAACTCGTGGGTTAGGAGCCCGACGAAAACGCTCTCGGTGCCATAAAGCGAACCGATTACCGGGATCGCCTCGATCGAGAAATGCATGTACACGCTCATGACCAGCCCCGCAGCCAACGCTGCGAGGGCTGTCGTTCCTAGTTGTGCGGGGGTGACCCCGACGGTGGATGAATCTGTCGGAAGCGAGGACTCAGCGGTCTCGGCGTCTTCGACGCGCTCTAAGGAAATCGACACGGTGGTCCCTTGATTGGTGACCTGCGTCCGGATTGATCCGCGAAAGACACGAACGAACAGCCGGACGAGGTAGAGCCCGAGTCCCGTCGTCGGATCGCCTTTAGCAAGGGTCGTGCCTTTTTCCAACGCCTCACGGCTGTGGTCCGGGAGTCCCGGTCCTTCGTCGCTCACCGAGATCGCAACCTCATCCGTTCCGGGTTCAACGTCCACGGTCACGCGCGGCGCGTTGACCCCTGCGTGCTCGGCCCCATTGATGAGGAGTTGATAGAGTACGTCGACGAGCCGGTGATTGGCGTACACCGACACTCCCGAGGGAAGGTCCTGTGCAACAAATGTTGCGTCGGGGTGACGCTCCCGCGCCTGTAGAAGCGCCTTCTCGACGGCCTCCGTGACGTCCACGGGCTGTCGCTCGGCCTCCGGCCCGGGTTCCGCAATGTCGCTCACGCTGCTCATCACCTCCTCGAGGGACTTGGCTTTCTCCAGGATCGCATCGACCGAGTTTACCCCCGATTCTGCGTCCTCCCGGAGCAGTGGAGCACTTCCTTTGATCACCGTTACGGCGTTCATCACCTTGTCGTGCAGAAGGCGGTTGAGGATGACGAGCCGATTTTGTCGGTTTAATAGCTCGCGTTGAAAGGCTCTGTTTTCGGCCGCGTACAGGCCGGTGAGGGCTCCCCCCACGCTCCCCCCAATCAGCACATTTGAAAAGACTCCCACCGTCCGGATGCCTTCAAATAGAGATTTTCCGCTTCCGTAAATGGTCGCCACGATGAGGAGCCCAATCGTGCCGGCCCCAAGAACGGCCCAGAGCACAATGGTACGCACGTACCATTTCTCGAACGAGCCAACGGCGAGAGCCACTCCAACCACGGACAGCGCAAGCCCAAGAACGAGCGGAAGGACACCCCCGACTAGAAACGTCACGGGGGCATCCGAAAGGGCAAAGGTCACCGTGTATCGGGTCAGGAAAAACCCGAGAAGGGCGAGGAGCAGTCCGCTTGGATTAAATGGCTGGCGCATAGAACTTGGGTCGAACGACCACCGGCAGGAACGAGAACACGAAAAATGGGGTCGTAGGGGGCTACGAAGACGGGCTGAAGCCGTTCAGCGTTACAATCGATATTCGGAGAAAAGGAAAGTCCGACCGACGGAGTCGTAACGTGGAGACAGGCTCGGCAACTGTATACCCGGGGTCCTCCCATCGTTCTGCGTTCTCGAATAGCAGTGCACGCACGGCACTGGTGCTCAGAACCGAGGCCAGTGCTGTTTCCCAATCGTCATGCCGGATCCGCACAGCTCGCAGCACGATTCCCAGTCCTCTCAAGCTGCCAACCAATCCGCTGATGAATGGGACACCCGTCTCCGCGAGACGGTTGCCAAAAAGACACTCGATACCAGTGCCAAGATTCAGAGACTTCTCCGACTCGGTGCGGAGCGGTTCGGGGTCGACACTGCCCATCTTGCCCGGATCGATCCGGCGGACGGGAGCTACGTCATTACAGAGGTGGCGGACCCTCCCCCCCCGGTGCAGCAGGGAGGCGAAGCGTCCCTGTCAGATACATATTGCCGAACGGTACTGGCAAAGGGAACGACCCAGGTGATCGAAAATGCTCCGGCAGAGGGATGGACCGGGGATCCAGCCTACGAACACTCTGGGATGACCTGCTACCTCGGCACAAAGGTGACTGTGGCCGGGGAGTTGTACGGAACGGTCAGCTTCTCGGCCGAGGAGCCTCCTCCGGAGCCGTTCGACGAGGCCGACCGATCGTTTGCGGAGTTGATTGCTCAAGGCATCGGACGCACGATTGAGCGGACCCGACGCGAGAATGGTCTCCTGGAAGCCCGGCACCGCCTGCAGCGGACCGAAAACCTCCTACAACGAATCCAGGAGGTGGCCGACGTAGGAGGCTGGGAACTTGGCATCCAGGACTGGGAGGTATTCTGGACCGAAGGGGCCTGCCGAATGCTCGGGCTTCCAGAGGGGGAAAGTGCTGAAATCGAAGCCCTTTTCAAGCGCATCGTCTCGGAACACCAGGGAAAGGTCCGCACAGCGATTACGGATGCGGTTGAGAACGAAGACTCATTCACCGTGCGGGTGCCCCTGAAGGAGGACGTGGGCACATGCCAGTGGATTGAGGTCCACGGGCGTCCCTACACGAAGGACAAGCTGGTCACGACAGTCCTGGGGACCGTCCGGGACATCTCGGAGCAGCGCCGCCGGATGCGCCAAGTCGAACGGGCCCGGCACGAGTCGATTCGCCGCCTGGCCCGGGCCGCTGAACATCGACACTGCGAAACGGGGAAGCACATCCGACGCGTCGGGATCCTTTCGAAGATCCTTGCCGAGGCGCTCGGTCAGCCCCCCGCGTGGCAGAATCGAATTGAGGAGGCCGCGCCCCTGCACGATGTTGGCAAAATCGGCATTGCCGACGAGATTCTGCTTAAACAAGGATACTTGACCGACAAGGAGTACGAGGAGATGAAGCGCCACACGCTCGTCGGCGCGGACCTGTTATCCGAAGGCCAACATGCGCTGATCCGCATGGCCGAGCGGATTGCACGGGCCCACCACGAGCAGTGGAATGGGAACGGATACCCAGAGGGCCTACACGGAGAGGATATTCCGCTTGAAGCGCGGATCGTGGCCGTGGCTGATGCCTTCGACGCAATGACCCACGACCGGCCGTACCGAGAGGCGCTTTCTCCGAAGAAGGCCTTCTCGGTGATCGAGGAGGAGGCACGAGAACAGTTTGATCCGGCGGTCAGCGCCGCGGCTCTCCGCCGAAGAGAAAAGATTCTCTCGACTGTGTAGACGCGCGCCCGGACTCCCTCATCCCGGAGTCTTTCTGGCTACTCATCAGGCTCGGATGGCACCGTTAGTTCTCCCTGGATCCCCTTAAACGGCTCCAACGTCGACCCAAGGTTCTCGACGGTGTCGCTGGCCAGCACGTCGGGCTCGTGTAGGTTCTCAGGATCTTCTAGGCTGTCGTCCTTGAGCCAGAAGATGTCGAGGTTTGGCTTGTCCCGCTCAATGAGTTCGTCGTACTTGCAGGCCTTGAAGCGCTCGGGTTCCTCTCGATCGTGACTGTTCTCCGGGTTGTAACAGTCGGTAGCCTGTCAGTCCTGGGAGTTGAGAGAAAACCGAACGGACAGAACGAAGATGCGGGAACTGAACCGGCGATTCGAGAACGGCGGGCAGTGGACTCGAGCCGGCGCAGAGAACCTGCTTCAGTATCACCAAGTCTGCTGGCATGCGCCGGGAGCAATGGGCCCCGTGGGTTGCCGCTCCAGACCCGCCCGGACAACGGCCCAACTCACAGACTTGAAATGCTACCAACGCTTGGACACTTCGGAAGCGCCAGAGGAACCCCGGATTCCCGCATTTCCATGCCTTCGTGCCCCCACGCCCATAGGGTTGCCGACCGGCACGCCAGTCAATACCTTGCGGGTGTCGTGTACTCGTCCCCAATCTTTCGTCCCCGTGTCTCCTCAACTTCTCGGCATCGATCTTGGAACCACTGGGAGCAAGGCCGTCGTGCTGACTCCCGACGGACAGGTCGTGGCTCACGCGAGTCACGGATATGAGCCGGACGTCCCCCATCCGTCGTGGAGTGAGCAGGATCCAGCGGAATGGTGGAACGCCACCGTTCAGAGCATTCGACAGGTTCTCACCGACGAGGCGGTCGAGGCCGAAGCTATCGCTGGCATTGGCCTCACGGGTCAAATGCACGGCCTCATACTCCTGAACGCGAACGGCGAAGTTCTTCGCCCCGCGATCCTTTGGAACGACCAGCGCACCGCCGCCGAATGCACCTCGATCACTGAGCGCGTCGGGGAAGAGCAAATTCTCGACCATACGGGCAACCCCGTCCTGCCCGGCTTCACGGCACCAAAGATCGAATGGGTACGCACCCACGAGCCCGACGTGTACGACCAGACGGACGCCTTCCTTTTGCCGAAAGACTATCTCCGCTATCGCCTCACCGGCGAACTGGCAACGGACGTGTCGGATGCCTCCGGCACATCGCTGTTTGACGTCGAGCATCGGCAGTGGTCCGACGCAATGTGTGAGGCGGTGCAGGTACCCGCTGCATGGCGCCCGAGGATTACAGAGTCGCCCGCCGTTAGCGCGCGTGTGAATGCCGTGGCGGCGGACGCCACCGGATTGCCCGAAGGCACGCCGGTCGTAGGCGGCGCGGGCGATCAGGCGGCGCAGGCCGTGGGCACCGGTGTCGTCGAGCCTGGCACCGCCGTCGTCACGCTGGGGACCTCTGGGGTCGTGTTTGCTCCCACCGGTACCTATCAGCGCGATCCGGAGGGTCGTCTCCACGCGTTCTGCCACGCCGCCCCGAACACCTGGCACCTGATGGGCGTGATGCTGTCGGCAGCCGGTTCCCTTCGCTGGTACGCCGACTTGTTTGACGACCTCATGGACGGGACCGACGGAGATCGCGATTATGAACGTCTGATGAACGAGGCCAGGACAGCACCGGTGGGGGCCGAGGGCCTTCTCTTTCTCCCGTATCTCAGCGGCGAGCGTACGCCCCACGTCGACCCGGACGCCCGCGGCGTCTTCTTTGGGCTCCATCGCCGACACCGACGGGCCCATCTCACCCGCGCCGTGCTCGAAGGTGTGGCCTTCGGGCTCCGCCAGTCGCTTGACCTCATGCGGAACCGGGGCGTGAGTCCGACCGAAGTTCGGGTCTCCGGTGGCGGGGCTCAGAGTTCCCTCTGGCGGCGCATCCTGGCAACCGTGCTTGACACACCCCTCGTGCACACGACGACGGCGCACGGCGCGGCGGTCGGCGCAGCCCTTCTGGCAGGCGTGGGGAGCGAGGTGTTTGCGGATGTCCCGATGGCTAGCCAGGCCGCCTACCGGGCCGAGGAACCCACGGTCCCCACAACCAACACGACCCGATACGACGCCCTCTACGAACGATATCAGGCACTCTACCCCGCCCTTGCCGATCAGTTCGATGCCCTGACCGGGACGCTCGCGACCGCCCCCTCTGCCTCCGAACGCGGCTAGCGATCCGTCTCCTTGCTGGGCGTGCTGCCCGTTGCCCCCGCCCCCCTCGAAACGGGCGAGACAACTGTCTTCCACACCGCCCCCGTCCATGCGCGTCCCTCTAAGTCCGTATCCCGTGCGCGAGTTTGTGCCGATGGTGTGGCGGCGTTTCACCGGCCCGCCCCCACGTCCCAACTCTATCGACCGGAACCTGCGGTTTCGCAACGCGGACGTTGATTTCACAATGGGGTTCGTCGGGGACATTTGCCCGCTCTTCGGTCGCGAGGCTCGCTTTGGCGAGGGCGTTCAGGAATTCCTCTCGGACTGCGACGTGGTGACGGGCAACTTCGAGGGAATCTTTTCGGATCGCGCCTGGAAACCCTTCCTCATGAAGCACTCGTCGGACATTTTTCCCGCCCTAGCCCAGCTCCACCCCCTGGACCAATGGGTGGTTTCGGTTGCCAACAACCACGCCACAGACTACGGCCCGAAGGACTTCGCGCGCACCCTTCGTCGCCTCGACCAGCACAACCTCCGCTGGTTCGGGACGACTGATCGTCCCCGCCTTCGCCTCACTGACGACGTGACCCTGACCGCCTGGACCCGGTGGCTCAATCGTCCGGGGGAGGGCGTGCCCCGCCGCGATCCCGGTGCTCCCACCGATCCCGGCCTGCACATTGCCTTCCCCCACTGGGGGTACGAACATGAACGACAGCCTCGGCCCGACCAGACGCCGCCAGAGGGATACGACCTGACGGTCGGACACCACACGCACCTTCCTCAGCCATTCGAGCGCCGTGAGAACGGAGCTTTGGTGGCGTGGTCACTCGGCAACTTCGTAACGGGCAAGCAACTCCCCGTCCTCGGAGAAGGGGCCCTCCTCAAGATCGACGTCGCCCGCACGGAGATGGGCGCTCTCCGAATGGGGCACGCCTGGTATCGCGAAATCGACCTGGATCGGGATCGCCACCAGTGCCACGTCAGCCTCCGCCACTCCAAAGCCCCCTCTCCACAGCACGTTGCTTCGAATGACGCCCCCTAACCCTATCGGTCCCTATTTCCCCTCACCGTGCTCACACCGTCTTGCTGATTTGATATCCGGAGATCTGACAAAATCTGTAGGACTGTTACGTTACCTTGTGCTTGAAAGCGATCTTAAAATTTCCTAAGCAAGTCGCTTCGCTCATGTCTCGACAATGCTCGAAAGGATGTGCCATTACCATGAGAACTTTGAGATTATAATTATAATTCGTAAAGTCACGTGTAACGCATCAGTAGGTTAACGCGCCGCGGCGTGTCGCTACTCTACGCTGCGTCTACGGGAGTTCCGTTCCGACCCGTGGGCACTCTGACACTTCCCTCTCCAATCGGGATCCGCCGCCCCCGCTCCTCCTCACCCTCTCCCCCCGGTCCCGCACTCCCACGCTCTTGCTCTTCCGCTTTCTTACGCTCATCCTCGCCTGTGTTTGCCCCCACTGATGTTTAGGTTGGGGCAATGCATTCTCACCGTGCTCCGATCAAAAGCACCAGTTCCACGCTTCCATGCTCATCTACGAAGTCAACTTCACGGTCGACGGCGAGGTCGCGCCTCGGTACAGCTCATGGTTGCGCGAGCACATCCGCGAGATGCTCGACTTCGACGGCTTAGAGGCCGCCGTCTGGTACACGCGCAGCGACGACGGCGATACGGTGCCGGACCCGGACGAGCCGACGGGCACCCGGACCTGGACGGTGCAGTACCAGGTCCGCAACCGAGACGCCCTCCAGGCGTACTTCGACGAACACGCCGAAGAAATGCGCCGCGCGGGGGCCGACGAGTTCGGCGATTACGTCACCACCGACCGTCGCATCTTCGAACAGAAGCGTCTCTTCCATGGCTGACAGAAGAAGGTCCCGGCACCGGCCCCTTTTCTACGTGGAATCGTGGAACTGAGTGAGGAGGGCACATGGACCCTGTCAAACGGCCTCATTCAGGAGAATCGAGCCTCTACACGTATTCTCCCCGATGCTTGACCGCTCCGGGCCCTAGAGTGCTTTTCTGCCGCCTCGTCCCCGCATCTTCAACGCAAATCGGTCCGGCCTCAGGATCCTCACCCGACCGGATGGGTGTGATGGATAAGGGGTGCGACAAAGTGGCAGGCTCATTCTTTGAACCCTGCTGCCTGTCGTTTCCCTGTTCTGTTCTACTCGCTCTTCAGTCTTTCCGTCCATGGATCGCGAATCGATCAAAGAACGCTTTGGCATCGTCGGCGAGTCCGACATCATCGAGAACGTCATCGACCAGGCCCGTCAAGTCGCCGACACGGACATCACCGTACTTCTCCAGGGCGAGAGTGGCGTCGGGAAGGAATTGATCGCGCAGGTGCTCCACGAACTGTCGACGCGCCGCCACGAGCCGATGGTGGTGGTCAACTGCGGCGCCATCCCCGAGGGCCTCATCGAGAGCGAACTTTTTGGGGCCGAGAAAGGGGCTTATACTGGGGCCGTGGAGGAACGAGTCGGCTACTTCGAGGAGGCCGACGGCAGCACTATTTTCCTCGACGAGATCGGTGAGATGCCGAAGGCGGCACAGGTGCGCTTGCTCCGCGTGTTGGAAACCGGCCGATTTACCCGCGTCGGAGCCTCCACCCAGCAGCAGGTGGACGTCCGAATTGTGGCGGCCACGAACAAGGACCTGGCCGAGGAGGTGCAGGCCGGACGCTTTCGAAAGGATCTGTACTACCGGCTGAGCACCGTGCTCATCGACATCCCTCCGCTTCGGAAACGGCGGGAGGATATCCTCCCCATCTTCGAGACCTTCCTCCATCAGTTCTCGAAAGAGTATAACTCGTCCCGCAAGCGACTGACAGAGGACGCCGAGGAGCTCCTCGAAACGTATCAGTGGCCCGGCAATGTGCGCGAGCTGCGCAACGTTGCCGAGCAGGTGGCGGTGCTGATGCGCGAGGAAACCGTGTCGGAGGACGACCTGCGTCCCCTTCTGCGCGACATCGGACAGGCATCCTCCGCGACGGAGTTGATGCGGGTCGAGCCCAACCACGGGGAGGGGGACACGAGCGATGGTTCGGAGTCCGATCTCCGCCAGCGTGAGCTGCTGTACCGCGCCATCCTCGAGATGCGCATGGACATGCGCGACCTGAAGGAGCAGATCGACTCGCTGATGTCGAACGTCGGGGTCGTCGTGCCCCGCGAGGTAGCCGAGCGCGGCGACTTTCCGGGCGACTACGACGACTTCGTGGTGGTGCGCAGTGAGGAGGGTACCGGACCCCATCGCCGGTCCCGCGACCGCGATCAGCAGAAGGGGGGCGAGGTCGACTCCATTATGCGGGACGTCGTCTATGAGGTGGACGAAGACGGCCCGGCCCGACCTACCCCTCGGAAAAACCATCCGTCGGCGACCGAATCGGAGGTGTCCCCATCAAGGGAGACCGAACCAGAAATCGACGCCGAGGCTACCGACGAACCGGATGAATTGCCTACGCTCGAGGAAGCGGAGAAGCAGCTTATCAGCCAGGCCCTGAAGCGATTTGACGGGAACCGCCGCAAGACGGCCCAGGCCCTCGGCATCAGCGAGCGCACCCTCTACCGCAAGCTCAAAGACATTGACGAAGACCTGTAGGGGGGGGACACTGTGACGCGGGGAAGAAGGAGAAGGGGAGCCACCGGCTGTGTCCAATCTCCGTAGCCTCCGAGAATTGCAAGTGTACAAGACCGCTGTGGATGCGGCGACTGAGATCTTTGAGTTGACGAAGGAGCTCCCTCGGGAAGGGCGGTACGAAAGTGGTGGACCAGATGCGTCGCTCGTCCCGTTCCGCGTGTGCGAATGTTGCCGAGGCGTGGCGCAGGCGGCGCTCCACCGATTACATTCAATCCAGGCTGGGCGACCCAGAAAGCGGAGCGGAAGAGACGCGTGTCTGGATCGAGGTCGCGTACCGATGCCAGCACCTCAACGCTGAGAAAGCGAAGGATCTCGATGAGCAGCACGACCAATTGCTCGGCAACTGGTGCTCATGAGATCAAACGCCGACGACTGGATCCTCCGAACATAGTCGACAAGAACCATGTCTTCCCTCTCTCAATTTCCCCGCGTCTCCCTGTCCCCACGTCCTCTCGGATCGAGGATTCGTCTTCTCGTGCACGTCTTGTTGCTTCTCCTCGGAACAGGCATCCTCTCCGGCTGCGCCTTCTATAGCTTCAGCGGGGCCAGTATTCCCTCCCATCTCGAGACGATTGCAATTCCCATCGCCGAAGACAACACCTCCAGTCCACTCAACAGAATGGGGGCCGACCTGACGGATCTGCTCACCGATCGGTTCGTGGACCGCACGAGCCTCTCGCTCACGACGAACGACGCGGCGGCCGACGCCGTTCTTACGGCCCGCATCCAGCGGTACACAAACCAACCCACGGGAGTCAGCGGCGATGAGCGCGCCACCACCAACGAGGTGACTCTCCAGGTGCAGGTGCGCTACGTCGATCAGACGAACAACGAGGAGCTCGTCAATCAGACGTTCCGCGGCACTGCCAACTACAATCCCGCCGAGGCGGGCCTCGAAGGAGAACGGCAGGCCGCCCAAGATGCCCTCGAAAACGCCGCCGACGACGTCTTTAGCACGGCTACCTCGAACTGGTAGTCCTCCCGGGCACTACTCCTCCTCTCCAAAGAGGCCTGGAGTGTCGACCAACCGCACCCCGTCGGTGTCGCCGACGGCCATCTGACCGGCGCCGCGCAGTTGGGCCCCACCAAACCTGCCGTCTTTTCGGAGCGCGTAGAAGCGCACGTTGAAATTGGGATTGTCCTGCTCGTTGAGCAGACGGGGCGCTTTCGTATTTTCCGCGATGCGACGACAGGCGAAGAGGCAGGCCTCTTCCGGGACGTCGCCCTCTCGCATCCGTTCCACGATGAGGTGACTTGCCAGATTCCGAAGATTTGCCTCACCGCGACCAGTGGAGCCAGCCGCGCCCACGTCGTTGTCGGCGTACAGCCCGGCCCCTACCACTGAGCTATCCGCCACCCGCCCTGGAATCTTATAGAACAGTCCACTGGTCGTCGTCACCGATCCAATGTTGCCGGTGGGAGTAAGGGCCGAACAGTGAATCGTGCCGTAATGACGCTGGACCTCGCGGAGCTCGGAGCCCAGTTCCGCGCTCCGCACGCTGTCCGGCGGCAAGTAGTTGTCCTCATCCGAAAGGGTCTCCTTCCACTTGAGCCACATCTTGCGGGCCTTCTCGGTGAGGAGATCCTCTGTCTCAAAGCCGTGCATCTTGGCAAACTGTTGTGCCCCTTCGCCAACCAGGCGCACGTGGTCGGTCCGCTCCATGACCAAGCGGGCCACTTTCGACGGATACCGAATGCCTTCAAGAACGGCGACCGCCCCGGCCCGGTGCGTTACGCCCTCCATCACAGCCGCCTCCAGTTGCACGGAGCCGTCGGCATTCGGGACGCCGCCGTATCCCACGGTGATGTCGTCTGGGTCCCCCTCGACGATGTTCACTCCTTCGATGACTGCGTCCACGGCCGAGCGCCCGTCCCTCATGACGGATAGGGCCCGCTCGACCGTGCGCTCTCCATTGGCACTCGCCACAACGAGGGGTCCCCCGTCTGCAAAGGACGGGCTACTCGCCTGGGCGGCTTGGGGCGCGAGGGCCGCTCCGGCTCCAGCCATCGAGGCCTGCTTCAGAAAGGTGCGACGAGACGACGCAGAGGAGGAGTCTTCGGTGGGCATAGTGGAAAATGGAAAGTGGTGGAATACATGAGCCCCCCGCACGCAAGTGCTCCGAAAAGTAAAGAAGTAGGACGGAGAACCGAAACCACATCGAGCCCCGATTCGCGGACGAATCAAGCAGCTCAATTAATACATGGCCGTCGAACGCACGTCATCGTGTTGAAGGACGTACTCAACCATCATCGGGGCGTAGTCCGACAGGGCGGGACACGAAATGCCCGTGCCTTCAAGCGCCTGTTGCGTGTTCGTGGCGTCATAGTAAGATGGATGGTCGAAGTAGTCGATGAGCTCCGGCGCAATGCCGAGGAGGCGGCCCACCCCCGCCTTCATCAGTGCCCGCGCCACACGCGAGGGGACCGGTACGTACAGGACTTTCTTGTCCAGCAGGTCGGCAAACATCTCCAGGATGGCCTGAGCGGTAAGCGGCCGCGGATCGGTAACATGAAAGACCGTCCCCTCCCGTTCAGTCGTGCTCATCAGGTGCACCATCACGTCAATCACGAAGTCGACCGGCACGAGGTTTACCGGCTCCATCCCCGACCCGACGTGGGTCATGAGCGTATACCGGGGCAGCCGTCGAAGGGCATTGAGAATGAAGTACGGCCCGTCGAACTTGTCCGTCTCGCCCGTCTCCGAGTCGCCTACCACGATGCTCGGACGGAAGACGAGGGTCGGAATCTCGTCCATGCGGGTCTGCACGAGCACTTCGGCGTGGTACTTGGTTTCTTCGTAGTGGTTTTTGAATCCGGCGTCGTGGACGAGTTCATCCTCGTAGATCGTGCCAGTACGCCGTCCAGACACATATGCGGAACTGACGTATCCGAACTGTTCGAGATTGGGACTCTGGGCGAGGAGATCCAGCACGTGCCGCGTGCCGTCGACGTTGACGCGCCACCCCACCTCGCGCGGAATCGTGAGGTCGTATACGGCGGCTAGGTGCACCGCCCGTGTAATCTGGGCTGCAACTTCGTCGTAGCGCGCACCGAGATCCAGGTCCGGCTCTGTGATGTCGCCCGGCAGCACGTGGGCCTGGTCGGTGAGATCAAGGTCGGTGAGAAGAGAGCGCGCCTGCTCCTCAAACTTGGACTGGACGAGTAGCAAAAACTCCTGCGCTGGCCTTTGCTCGGCGAGAGCGCGGAGGAGTCGTGAGCCCAAAAATCCGGGAACGCCGGTGAGAAAGGTCATTCGCCCAAAACGGGAAGCAACCGAAAAAACGAGAGGGTCCCGAAAAACATCTCGAGGCCCTACAAATACAGGACGCCCCAAAAGAGGTGCCCCCCGTTATCCCGCTGCTTCTTTTTCTTCCTCCGTCTCGGCCCCCATCACCGAGGCGATAGACTCGTCGGTCACCTCCACCTCATCGTGGAAGAAGAGCATGAAGAAGACGAGCACGACGCCCGCAAAAATGGCCGGCACCCACCAGAAGGTAACCCACTGGTCCAGGCTTAATTGATCACCGGTACGAATAAAGTTGAACAACCACCCCGCTGCCTGAGCGCCGAGCAGCATGCCGGCGCCATAGGTAATAAGGACGATAAGGCCCTGAGCTTGTCCGCGGATTTCGTCGGTCGACTTTTTGTCGACATAAATCTGGCCCGTCACGAAGAAGAAGTCATAGCAGATGCCGTGCAGTGCAATTCCACTGATGATCATCCACGTCACCACATCGGGGGCGCCAAGGGCAAAGAGGGCGTAGCGCAGCACCCAGGCAAACATGCCGACCCCCAGCATCCACTTCACGCCCAGCCGCACGAAGAAGAGCGGCATCAGCAGCATGAAAACCACCTCGGAGGTCTGTCCGATGGTCTGCACGGCCGCGACGTCCTGAAAACCTGTGTTCTCCAGAAAGGTCTGCGTGAAGTTGTAGTAGGCCGCTAGCGGAATGGAGATGAGAAAGGAGCTGACGAGGAAGACGTAGAAGGAGGTTGAGCCCAGCTCTTTCAGGGCATCGATCCCAACAATGCTTCGGATGGACACTTCCTCCCCCTCTGCCGGTGGGGGGGTATGGGGCAGTGTAAAGCTGTAGAGGCCGTAGAGCGCACTCACGACCGCCGTCAGGTAGAGCGGAAAGGTCGTCTCTTCCGGGATGACGCCCTCCGGCACAAAGTACACCCCGGCGAAGCTCACGAGCAGCCCCGCCACGATCCAGCCGATGGTGCCGAAGACCCGGATGACGGGAAATTGGGCCTCCTGATCGGTCATGTTGTGAAAGGCCAGCGTGTTGGCCAGGCTCATCGTCGGCATGTAGCACAGGTTGTAGGCCAGCAGAATCAGGATAAAGACGGCCGGATAGCCGATGACGGAGGGCGCTACGAACATAAACGCGGCCCCGAGAAGGTGAAGAACGCCCAGCACCCGCTGCGTCGCAAAGTACCGGTCGGCAATTAGGCCAACGAAGAAGGGGGCGACGAGGGCGGCAATCGGATTCACGGTGAAGGGCCAGTGGGTGAGCCCCTCCATCCCGTGGGCTGTCATCGTGACCGCGACGGTGGTGTACCACGCACCCCAGACGAAGAACTCCAAGAACATCATCGCGCTGAGGCGGGCCTGAATCGTGCGCTTCATGGTAGGGAGACGGGATTGATCAAGATTTCTGTGGGCTTCGATATGTTAAAAAATCGTAGCGTTCTCCACAAGCGCTCCCAACACAAAAGCTCGACACCTGAGCGCCGTGCCCCCCGGCGCGGAAAATCCTTCAAAGAGAATGGGGGATATCAAAAAGAACTTGGCGGTGATAATACTGTCCTCGTCGGACTCCACAGTTACTCACCGCCTCAAGACCTTCACGGACCAGAATGGTGAAGCGAACTCGAAAAAGATTTGCATCTAGGCAACCCCTTTCCTTGCTTCAAAAAACCTCCGTAAAGAATGGGACGAATGTGAGAAGTCGATGCGCAAGCAGGGACATCTGCGTGCTCTATCATAACCAAACAGCAATGCTATGGACCGGAGAGATGCACTAAAGGGAATGGGATTGGGAGTTGCGGGAACGCTTGGCCTGTGGGGAACGGGGTCCGTTATGGCTTCCCAAAACGAAGACCCGGATCGAGAAGCGGAATCGAAGGATGGGAAAGAAACCCCAAACCAGAAGTACAGCCAGGCGACCAAAGGCATGCCACCGGTGGAGATTACGAAAGTGAAGGCCATTCCGGTCTACGTAGGCGGGACCGGACTGGTGGTGGTAAAGGTGGAGACGGATGAACCGGGGCTCTATGGAGTGGGGGATGCCACCTTTACGCAACGCGCTCACGCCGTCGTAACCGCCGTAAACAAATACCTGGACGACTTCGCGCAGGGGCGCAAGGCCGGCAACATTGAGGACATCTGGCAGAGTGCCTACCAGAGCTCCTACTGGCGCAACGGCCCTGTCTTAAACAACGCACTCAGCGGTCTGGACCAAGCCCTCTGGGACATCAAAGGCAAACGTGCAGGGATGCCCGTTTATGAACTACTCGGCGGCAAGAGCCGCTTCGCCGTGCCTGGCTACGAGCATGCCAAAGGAGCGACACCGGCGGAAGCAGCCGACGACGCCCAGCGTCTCGTAGAGGAAGGATTTGAGCATGTGCGCATCCAGCTCGGCGGGTACGGAGGGGTCGGTCGGGGGGACGAGGCGGACTTCAAAAGCTTTAAGGACACGGATTGGAGGGCATCGGACAATCTCATGGATCCGGATCCGTACCTGGACGGCGTGCCGAAAATGTTCGATCAAGCGCGGGAGCGGGTCGGCGGGGAGGTGGAACTGCTCCACGACGTTCACGAGCGGATTGAGCCCCTGGACGTGATTGATCTGATCAAGGAGCTAGAGCCCTACGACCCGTTCTTCATTGAGGATCCGCTCTCGCCGGAGAACATGGGATACTTCGAGATGCTCCGAGAACAGACGAGTGTGCCGATTGCGATGGGAGAACTGTTCAACAATCCCCACGAGTGGATTGAACCAATCACAAATCGGTGGTATGACTTCATTCGCATCCACATCTCCCAGATCGGGGGCATTACCCCGGCAATGAAGGTGGCCCGACTCGGGGAGTGGTTCAACGTAAAAACGGCCTGGCATGGCCCGGGCGACGTCGCCCCCGTGGGCCACGCAGCGAATGCCCACGTCGATCTGGCCGTCTGGAACTTCGGCATTCAGGAAGCCCCGCAGTTTGCCGTGACGCCAAATACGGAGACCTCGAAACAGCTCCAGGAGGTTTTTTCTGGGATGCCTACTGTCGAAGATGGATACATTTACGTAAATGAGGCGCCGGGGCTGGGCGTCGACATCGACGAGGAGGCCGCGGCAAATTATCCTCTGCCAGAGGACTATGAAGGATACGGGTGGACGCAGATTAGGAGAAAAGACGGAACGATCGTTCGACCGTAATCCGACGAAGATTCAGGGGCAATGCCGACACGACTTGCGGGAATCAGTGGAGTCAAGCTGAGCGCGTTCCGGGAAAATGTCGCACGGAAGCAAAAACGAATGGCCCCGCCACGGCAATTAAGGCGTAGCGATCTGTGTTAGAATTGAAATTTCGGGCGATCGCCTGGGCCAATTCCCGGGCCCCGGACGTTTCGCCAGTTTTCCTCGTCGGGCGACCGCTAGTCCAGTCATCCACACTCTGCGATCGTGCCTTTCTCGAACCAACCAAGACTCATGATCACATCGCTTCCCTTCTTCCGCTCCGCACGGATCGTCCTACTCCTGAGCATGCTGTCTCTTTTGACGGCCGGACGTCAGAGTGGCTCCCAAGACGCCGAATCTCCCCCGGACCGCCCGAACATTCTCGTCGCCGTGGCGGACGATGCCTCGTTTCCCCACTTTGGGGCGTACGGCACCGACTGGATCGAGACCCCTGCCTTCGACCGCGTCGCGGAGAAGGGGCTTCTCTTCACTCGGGCGTATACCCCAAATGCGAAGTGCGCGCCGTCCCGGGCCGCGCTCCTGACGGGACGAAACTCCTGGGAATTGGAGGCGGCGGCCAACCACTGGTCCTACTTCCCGGAGAAATTTACGACGTATCCGGAGGCGCTGAGTCGGCACGGATACCACGTGGGGCACACGGCAAAGGGATGGGCGCCCGGCATCGCTCGGAAGGAGGGAGAGCCCCGGCACCTGGCGGGCACTCCGTACGAAGAGCACACGACAGAACCCCCGACTCCGTTTATCTCCGACGCGGATTACGCCGGGAACTTCCAGGCCTTTCTCGCTGAAAAGCCGGACGAGGAGCCCTTTTGCTTCTGGTACGGCAGCCGGGAGCCGCATCGGGCGTATGAATACGGATCGGGACTCAAGAAGGGGGGGAAAACGCTGTCCGCCATCGACCGGGTCCCGCACTTCTGGCCCGACATCGACTCCGTCCGAACAGACCTGCTCGACTACGCTTTCGAGATCGAGTATTTCGACCGGCAGTTGGAAAGAATGCTCGATCTGCTTGAGGAACGGAGCGAACTGGCCAATACATTGGTCATCGTGACGTCCGACAATGGGATGCCATTCCCCCGGGTGAAGGGACAGGAGTATGACCTTTCCAATCACATGCCCCTGGCCATCATGTGGGGAAACGGCATCGAGAATCCGGGACGGGTGATCGAAGACCACGTGAGCTTCATTGACCTCGCTCCCACCATCCTAGAGGCAGCAGGCGTTTCCCGCGAGGAAACGAGCATGGAGCCTATTACCGGAGAAAGCCTCTTTGAGATTTTCACCGCCGAGGACGGGGGACAAATCAATCCAGAGCGGGACCATGTCTTGATTGGAAAAGAGCGCCACGACATTGGACGGCCCAACGACCGGGGGTATCCTACGCGCGGCATCGTTACCGACAACTACCTCTACCTCCACAACTTTACCCCAGACCGCTGGCCTGCGGGCCCCCCAGAAACGGGCTACCTGAACACCGACGGGAGCCCCACGAAAACGGTCGTCATTAACGCCCGAACGGACAACGCCACCCTCAAATACTGGCGGTGGTCCTTCGGCAAACGCCCTCCGGAGGAACTGTACGCCCTAACCGCCGATCCCTCAAACGTCGTCAACCTTGCCAAGCAACGGCATTATCAGCAGCGCGCACGCCGGCTGAAGGATCGTCTCTTCACCCGGCTCCGCGAGCAGGAAGATCCACGCGTACTCGGAAACGGAGAGGTGTTCGACAACTACACCTACGCCAACTCGTCCGACCGAAACTTCTACGGGCGCTACATGGACGGAGAGCTTGAGCCATCGGATGCGGACTGGGTGACCCCTTCCGACTTCGAACCAAATTTCCCGGACAGCTTGCGGTAGGTCCCCGGGCCGTTGCAGCAATCCCAGGGAGCCCGGAGAAGAAGACAGGCCCTTTTTCGACCGGAAGGGAATGGTTATCGAGAATCCCCGGGACGCCAGGGCTTAGGGCCCCCTTCCTTTGCCCTCAGAAAACGTGCGTCGACCTCCTGATACCACTCGTGCAGTCGCGTCCGCATCTTGTCGACGCGGTCGGGATACTGACCTGCCACGTTGTTGCGCTCCCCGCGGTCGTTACGCAGGTTGAAGAGCCGGACCTTTCCCTGCAGGTAGTCCTCAATGAGCTTCCACTTCCCCATTCGAACGGCTGCTCCGGGAAAACCGCCCTGATTTGAATAGTGGGGATAGTGCCAGAAAAGGGCCTCCCGATCCAGGGACGCCCCCCCCTTCAAGACGGGGACCAAGGAGGTGCCGTCCACGTGGTGGTTGGGACGCATCGGCAGGTCCGCGATGTCCAGCAAGGTCGGGTAAAAATCCATACTGGTCACCGGAACGTCCGAGGTGCTCCCCCGGGGAGTCACCCCGGGCCAATGAATTACGTAGGGCTCTCGGATGCCTCCTTCATAGAGCCACCCCTTCCCCCCACGAAGCGGCCGATTGGACGTGTTGTGCCCCTCGGACGTCGATAGGCCCCCGTTGTCCGACATGAAAACCACCACGGTCCGGTCCGCAAGGCCGTTTTCCCGAAGTGACTGAAGTACGTGCCCGACGGCCCGATCAAGCGACTCGACCATCGCCGCGTACACCGGAAGGCCCTGGACAACGCGGGCCGTCCGGGACTCTGCCTTCGACCAGACCTGTTCGATGCCTTCGAATTCGTCCACCCGCTCAAGCCCGAGTCGATCGCGCTTCTTCCGATACTTCTCGATCAATGAGTCGGGGGCCTGCTTCGGATTGTGGACCTCGTAGAAGGAGAGGAACGCAAAAAAGGGATCGTTCCGGTCTTGCTCCATAAACGACTCGGTCTCCTCAGCCAGCCGGAAGGGCAGATACTCCCCCTCCGGGCCGTCTTCAAGACGAGGGTTGCCGTAGGGCGAGAAATACCCGCCACCGGCGCAGCCGGGAGACCCGCAGGAAAACCCGCCTTTGTTCACGTCGAAGCCCTGGTTTTTGGGCCAATGAATCGGCTCGGGCCCCAGGTGCCACTTCCCGGCGAAGTAGGTGTCGTAGCCTCCGTCTTTGAATGCCTCGGCGATGGTCACCCGACTGGTGTCCATCGAGCAGTCGTACTCAGCGTGATCGAACCGGTCGGTGCGTTGCCCACAGAACCAGTCCGTGTGATTTTCCCGGCTGGGGTGGCGTCCGCTCATGATGCTGTAGCGGGTGGGCGAGCACACAGGATTGGCCGCGTAGCCGTCGGTAAACTTCATCCCAGCCCCCGTCAGGGAGTCGATGTGCGGGGTTTCGTAGAACGAGTCAGGATTGTAGGCGCCGATGTCGTTGTAGCCCAGATCGTCGGCAAGAATGAACAAGACGTTCGGACGGGATTCCGTGTCGGACGAGGCTTCTTCCCCACAGCCGCCCACCAGAAATACACACACTGCGAGGAGAAACGCCGAGGCCACAGATGGAAGGAGTCGAGACATCAGCCTGATATTCTCTTTCAATTGCAAAAAGAATTTGAACTACCCTACTCGGACGGGGATACTTGGACGGGAAATCTGGCCCTTTGATGGTCCCTCTCGGTGGAGAGGCGGGATCGCGCAAGAATCGAGGCCCCCAGGCTTCTAGTCGTTTTTGGGCTGCGGCAGGGGGGCATCGTTGGACTCCAACCACGCATTGAGACGGTCGGCTAGCTGCTCGCGCTTCTTGGGCCTCTCCTGAGCAAGGTCGTGGGTCTCCCCAATGTCTTCGTCGAGGTTGTAGAGCTCGAGACGATTTTCCTCGTAGAACTTCAAGAGCTTCCACGGACCGGACCGGACGACGCTGACAGGGGTGGTTCGCCATCCGCCGGGGCTGTATCCTTGAAGGTATCCCGGGAAATGCCAGTAAATTGCCTCGCGGTCTAGCGTAGCCGTCGATTCCTTTAAGACGGGCAAGAAGCTCTCCCCATCCAACGTGTAGTCGCTCGGGGGCTCGGCGCCGGCCGCCGCGAGCAGGGATGGATAGAAATCAATGCCGATCACCGGCTCGTCGGTGGTCGTGCCGGGTCGAACCACGCCCGGCCACCGCACGATGAGGGGAACCCGAATGCCCCCTTCGTAGAAACTCCCCTTCCCCGCCTTAAGTGGCGAATTGTCCGTGGTGCCGTTCTCCTCAAGGCCAATGGAGTGGTACCCGCCATGCCCCCCGTTGTCGGAGTAGAAGATCAGGAGGGTATTCTGCTTCAGTCCGAGTGTCTCCAGCGTCTGCATGATTCGCCCCACGCCCCGATCCACCGACTCGATCATGGCCGCGTACGTGGGATTGTTACGCCCGTGAATCGGCTCCTTCTTCTCGTAGCGGGCGACGCGGGACTCGGGGGCCTGTATCGGGGAGTGAACGGAGTATGGAGACAGCTGCAGGTAAAACGGCTCGTCGCGGTGCTGGTGAATGTAGTCCGTCGCTTTTCGAAAGAGATAGTCGGTCAGGTACTCTCCCTCCTTCGCATCGTCGATCTCCGGATTGTTGTTCGGTCGAAAGTAGGACCCCGGCCACGAAGGAGAACCGGTGTGGGTACCTCCTACGTTCACATCGAAGCCCTGCTGCTTCGGACCGGCTTCGGACGGGGCGCCGAGATGCCACTTTCCCATGAACGCCGTTGCGTAACCGGCGCCCTGAAGCTGTTCGGCGAGGGTGACCTTCTCCAGCGGCAGGGTCGTCTCGTTCTCAACGGGCACGAGTTCCCGCTCCTCAGCCTCGCCCCGGGCCCCGGTATTGACCGTATAGATCGGCTGGCGCGGATAGTACTGCCCGCTCATGAGTGACGCGCGGGTGGGAGCGCAGTTGGCCGCATTGGTATATGCGTTCGTAAAGGTCATCCCTTGCCCGGCCAGGCGCGTAATGTTGGGCGTTTCATAGTACTGATCCGGGTAGGCGGCGTACGGATTCACGTCCGCAAAGCCGAGGTCGTCCACCATGATAAAGACGATGTTCGGGGGAGTCTCGTCCGCCCTCTCTTCCTCGGCCCGGGCCTGACCTACCGTCAGGAGGAACGAAAGGAAAAGAAGACCCGCCGCGGTCCACGACGGGCAAATCCATCTCAGCGACCGGTTCATAGGAGAAAAGTTGTTTTGGTTGGAAGAACGTGTGGGATCGAGCTACTTCCTTCTTCCTACATCTGGAAGATGGTCGACAAAACTTCGCTCTTGGTTGGTATAATTGGTATAAGGAGCCCTCTCACTCCGCGCAGACCGCCAAGTCGTCCCCGTTCATCTCCCACTTTGCACAGAGGGTCTCCAACTGGTCGGAGTAGTTTGCTTTCATCTGCTTCTCGTAGTAATCGTAGACCTCCGGATCTTCGGGAAAGCGGCCCTGATCGTCGATCCGCCGAATCCAGCGGTCCAGGCGGGTACGCATCTGATGAAGCACGTTCCGATGCCCCGTCGACCGGCTGAGATTCTCGATCTCCCAGGGATCTCGGCGTACGTCGTAGAGCTCTTCGACCGGGCGCTCGGGCTGCATGTAAAACCGCTGGGCCTCCGTTAGCTTTCCCTGCCGGTGCAGATCGTGCATCACCCAGATAATCGGATAGTTGGCCAGCTTGTACCGATTCGTCTGAAAGAAGGGTCGCCCCGGATAAAAGTTGCGAACGTACCGATACCGGTGAGACCGAATCGTCCGCACCCGGTCGATGGTCTCATCCCCCCGGTCCCGCCCACCAAACACGTATCGTCGCGGACGATCGCGTCCGGGACCGAGGAAGATTTCGCCCTGCATCTTTGGGGGATCGGGCACGCCGGCCAGAGCGAGAGTGGTGGCCGGAATGTCGATTCCACTGATTAAGCGATCACTTTGGGTACCCGCCTCGTAGCCCGCCGGGGCATCCAGGCCGGGGGGAACAGAGACAATCAGCGGCACCCGCAGGCCACTATCGTAGGGCCACTGTTTGCCCCGGGGCATCGCGCGCCCGTGATCGGCGAGAAAGATCACGATCGTGCTGTCGGCCGCCCCTGATTTTCGCAATTGAGCGAGCACTTCGCCCACCCGGCTGTCCAGGACCGTCACCGAGTTGAGATACTGTGCCCAGCTCTTCCGCACGACCGGGTGGTCGGGGTAATAGGGAGGGACCTCTACCGTGGCCGGGTCGACCGGCTCCTCGACCTGCTCGTCGGCCCGGTCCCAGTGCCCACCCCGGTGAGTAAGGTGGAAGTTCACCTGCCCGTAGAAGGGCCGACGGCTCGTCAATTCCGACCAGTCGTTGGTGTCGAAGGGTCGACCCTCGTAGCTAAAATTCCAGTCGGTCTTCCCATTCCCCGAAAACGAGACCGATTCCGGAAATTCTATGACGTTTCCGGTGAAGTACCCGGCGTGGCGAAGCCAGTCGGAGACGATCTGGACCCCGTCCGGCAGGGGATGCGGGTAGGGCGACGGGTCGTCCGGTCGGTGAGAGCGGTGGTTGTGGGCCCCAATGGTGAACTGGTACATCCCCGTATTGAGGGCCGATCGACTGGGCGAGCATACGGGACTCGTGGTAAAGGCGTGGGTGAAAAGCATTCCTGCACTCGCCAGGCTGTCCAGATGCGGGGTGCGGACGTGCTCGGTCCCGTAGGCGCCAAGCTCCGGCCCCATGTCCTCGGCGATGAGCCAGAGAATATTGGGCCGGTTGGAACCGGCGGTGGAGGACGTCCCATCGGTTCGGGCCTGACCGTCCGCCGGGGCGGGAATGGAGAGGAGGCAAACCGTCAGCAGACCGAAAAACGACGCGGTGGAGAGAAGGCGCACAGAGCAAATCCGGTTGGAATGAGTACCAAAAAACATATGCGAATCAGGAATTGACAGCGAGCAGTAGCACTGCGGCAGTGAGCCGACCGCCTATACCCGCCCAATCGGAGACCCTACCAGCCGGGCTCACTCCTCCTTCGTTCTGGTCTCTTCGGTCGCCCAGCCGGGCACGTCGCCGTCCCCCGTTTTTGTTCCGTCTAGCAGCCAGGTGAGATTGAAGCGCGCCATCTCTGCGCCCCCCTCCCCTTCCCCATACATCTCATACATCAGGTAGATCGTCCCTGCACTCGGGGTGCCGGGGCGCCCGGCCGCCACGGAGGAGTAGGCGAAGGCCCCTTCGTCGATTTGCTTTTTTAGCGGCCAGGTCTTGCCGCCGTCAAAACTGACCCACGCGTGGCCGTTCTGCCGCCCGCCGGAGGAGACGATGTTGCTGAACACGAGGATGTCTCGCCCCTGCACCGGCAGACGTACCAGTCCGCCCATACAGCCGTAATCCCTGTGCTGCCCCCCATCCGGAAGTACCTCGTTGAGCGAGGCGTCTTCCCAGGTCTTGCCGCCGTCGTAGCTCCAGGCCTCCCAGCGCCGTCGCGGATTCTTGCCTTCGGGGGCCCAGTGCCGCCGGGAGTTGTAGTAGATCGTCCCATCGGAAAGCTCGGCCACCGCGCCCTCGCCGGTTCCGAATTCGGGAAACGGGTCGCTGGCGTGCCACGTTGCTCCGCCGTCGTCACTGTAGATCGCCGTGTTGTAGTGGTCCGGATAGTCCGACTCACTGTTCCCCTCGCCGAAATACCGTGCGGGCCGCAGGAGGCGTCCCTTGTGATCCCCATGCCGCAACGTGATCCCGTGCTCGGCCATGTGCATGGAGGGGGCGTGCCCCCGGTCGTTGGGGCGGAGCGTAATGTCGTATTCGCTCCAGGTTTTCCCCTGGTCGGTACTTCGATACACGGCCAGCGGAGCAGGGGGATGCTCCGGCTCAGCAAAGGCGAAGATATTCCCAGTCGCCTCGTCCACGGTGATCCCACCCCCGTGTTGTACGCCCCCGACGAGCTCCGTTGACGCCCCCCAGCTATCACCGCCGTCTTCACTGCGGCGCACCCGGAGCTGTTCTTCCCCCCAGGTCGCCAAAACCGTGCCGTCGACGGCCACCACGACGTTGGGAAACCGGCCTCCTTCAAACAGCTGCTGGGTGTCGAAGCGGGGTTCATCAAGAAACGGTTCGACAGTGCCTTCGGCTGGTTTGCCCGCAGCGGTCACAGGCTTCTTTTCTTCAACTCCTTCGTCCGACGTGGAACGACACCCGCCGAACGCCACGGAAAAAGCCAGAAAAAACACTAAAATTACTCGTGCAATCACTGAAAGCTCGAAAATTGAGCTGTAAAGTAGGTTTTTCCTCAAAGAGAAACTAGACGGGGAAGATGATTGGTTGCACCTTCTTTCAAACCGCCTGCGGCGGCGTGATTTTTCAACTTCTGATCGGCATCGCATCCTTGGAGAGGGTGAAGAAGGAGGGTGAAGAAGTCGGAGGTACCGCCCGCCAGGCCGGAAAGAAAGTCAAGAATTACCACCCGGAAATGGGAATGGGGCGAGGAGGGCGGAAAGGGATCCGTGCTCAGAATGACGCTCCATGTTGCTTCTTCCAGGACGTGAACCGTTTCTCAAGGGCCCGCACCTTTTCGGTCCGCTCGTCGGCCAGGTCGTTCGTCTCCGTCGGGTCTTCCGCGAGATTATAGAGTTCCCACGGACGGTTCTTTACTCGGACGATTTTCCAGTCTCCGAACCGCACCATGCGCTTGTCCGACCCAAATCCGGAAATGACGAGCCGATCCGCCTCGCGCTCCTGTCCTCGAAACGTCGGCACGAGGGAGGTCCCGTCGAGTGCTGGGGTCGAGTGCCCCCCAATCGTGGTGTCCGGGTACGCGGTGTCGGTCACGTCAAGCAACGTTGGCATAAGGTCCGCCACGTGCCCCACCTGATCGGTGATCGTGCCCGATTCTATCTCTCCGGGCCAGTAAGCGAAAAATGGGGTGTGGGCGCCGCCTTCGTGGCCGTACTGCTTAAAGTATCGAAACGGAGTATTCGCCGCGGCTGCCCACTCGGGCCGCTGGTACCCATAGGAACCGGGAGCGCCGAACGGCGGGTCCCCATGTCCGGTGTATCCCCCGTTGTCGAACGGACAGGCCCCGTTGTCAGAGAGAAAAAGTACCAGCGTGTTCTCCGCCTCGCCCATGGCCCGCAACTTGTCCATGATCCGACCGACGTTCTGGTCAAGGCGATCAATCATCGCCGCGTACGCAGCCATCTCCCGGGCGTAGTCGTCTCGCTTCCCCTCCGGAACGCTGCTCCACGGATCGTACCGGGCCCACTCGTCAGGACCGTCGTGGGGATAGATGTTGCTTTCGGGCTCCGACAGCTCCGCATTGGAGGGAATCACTCCAAGCTCTTTCTGCCGCGCAAAACGGTCCCGGCGGAGCTGGTCCCATCCCTCTCTAAACGCCTCTTCATATTTTTCAATGTCCTCGGCTCGTGCCTGCAGGGGGTAGTGGGGCACGTGATACGGCATGTAGAGGAAGAACGGAGAGTCCGATTGGGCGGCATTGTCGAGAAACCGCAGTCCGTAGTTTGTGACGACGTCGGTCTTGTACAGCCGGTCCCGTGAGGTCACCAACTCGTCGGGATCCAGCGACTTCCCATTGAGCCGAAAGGGATTCGGGAACGTCCCGTCGCCCGGACGAAAGTAGGGATTGATCGCCCAGTAGACGAACGAGTCGTCAAAGACGTTGTCCGCGTACAGGTGGTCCGGGTACCATCCACTGAAGTGTTCTTTTCCGGCAATTGCCGTGTAGTAGCCGGACCGATTCAACAGATCAGGAAGCGCCTGGGCGCGACTCAGATGCTTTTTCTCGGTATACAAGCCCGAGAGCAGGGTCGCCCGGGTTGGGTTGCACTTGGCCATGTTATAGAATTGCGTGAACCGCATCCCCTGCTGGGCCATCCGGTCCAAATGAGGCGTGTTGACGTGGACGGCCCCAAAACTTCCCAGATCCGAATACCCCATGTCGTCGGCCATAACCAGTAGGACGTTTGGCCGGTTATCGGAGGGCTTCTCGTCTGCCGATGTACAGCCAGAAAGTCCGACAGAGACGAAAAGAACCGCGAGAACGACGCCAATTTGGGGGCGGGACGGGACGGAGACCATTGTGCTGTTTTGCCCTCACATCATCGATCGTTGATACGATGAAGCACAGATGAAACCTATAAGCGCAGGGTGGCGAAGTCAATCGACTTTAGGCGGGAATCAGGGGGAACGCATCAACACCAGAATGGAGCCATTTCGCGGTTTGAGCCTGCATCGCTCGCCGGGAGCTCACCGTCTCCAGCAAGCTTCGCACTACAAGGACACTTCCAGAACCTCGTCCTCGTCCGAGGACTGCAGACGTTCCCGCGAGGTGCGCCAGTCCTCATCGTCGCCGATGCGGACCGTGTGGGGCCCTTCGGTGAAGACCTTCGGCCGAAACTCCTGCCCGTCGATGCGGAGCGTGTAGACGATCTCTTCCTGTTCCTCATCGACCACCTGGACCATTGGGTTGGAGACTCCCGTCACGGAAAGCGTTGGCAGGTGGCCCACCGGCTCGCGCGGGTAATTCTCCTCCATCCCAATCGTCCGGGGCCACCCGGCGAACTGCTCGGCGTCGCCCTGACGGGGATCGCTGAGAATGGGCCAGCATTCCGCCGTGATTTCGCGGTTTTCCTTGTCGAACCGGAGGAGGCCGTAGCCGCTCGACTTGTTGGCCAGCTGCTGAAGGGGCTGGTCGGATTGGAAGTTCTCCTTCGGATTCGCCACCGCCTGCACGTTCACCTTGTTGCCGAGCCCGTCGGTGTACGTGGGATAGGGCAGGTCCGCCCGGGGCGTCGCATCCCTCCCTTCCGGCCAAAAGGCGCGCCCGTAGCCCACCGCAATGCCCGGCACACAGAAATTGTACGGGGCGTCGTCCCAGTCGTCGATTCCGTACCGCAGGAACATTGGCAGGTGCTGGTCCCCGCCGAGGTGCACCGCGAAGCCCTTGCGGATCCGCCGGAGGGCCTCGTTCCGTGGGGTCTGCGGCCACCCGTTCGAGTCGAGATCCGCAACGAGATGCTTGAAGTTGCCGCCGTGATGGGTGGGCACCTGCGAAAAGGAGCTCTGGGAAACGACGACCTTCATGTCCGCCCCACGCCAGTCGGCCGTCCACTCCTCGAGGAACGAGAGCTGCCGATCGCCCAGCAGCGTTGCCCCCTCGAGGTCGACCGTCTCCGGGTCGAAGTCCGAATCCTCGATGTGGTCGGGCCGGCCGGGACTGGGTGGCACGAAGCCGTCGGGCCCGGTCTTCCACTTCCGGTCCTCCAGCAGGGCAAAGCTGACCCGGCCGTACAGCATGTCGGTGTAGTATACGGTGATGCCGCTCGGCACCGGAGTCGGGTCGTATGGGTCCGGAAGGTGGGACGTCTGCATCCGCTGCACGGCGTTTACCCACTCGGTGGGCATGAGGTACCCGCCGTCGTTGTGCTCCTCGTACCGATCGACCTGTTTCCCCCCCGCGCCCCAGATGTTACCCTGATAGACATCGTGGTCGTCGAGCAGACAAATCGTCGGGCGGTCGCGCGTCAGCGCTCCAAAGGCCCAGCCGTGGAGCGCCCACTTGCGCAGCACGTCGAGCGTGGCCCGCTCCACGTTTTCCTGGTTCCGCTGCACTCCGTAGCCTCCCGTGTCTTCGTAGTACTGATCGCCGGTGAAGGCGAGCACATCGGGATCGTGGTGGCGAACCCCCTCTGCGATGTTCGGATGGGGAAAGGCGGTGTCTTTTGCGCAGGAGAGGCCTCCCACTACGATCTCGTCCTGGTCGACGGGGTCGCGCCGAATGGTGCCCTCATAGTGATGCGTCGCCGCTCCCTCGCCCGTCCGGTAGCGGTAGGCAAGGCGGTATGACACGTCCCGGGTGTCGTCCCAATCGTCGATCCGAAAGGTGGCCGTGCGCGCTCGCTCGTGGATTGGGGCGTCGGCCACCGTCTCCCACGCTCCGCCGCGGTCGACCTGGAGGCGGACCGTCGAGTCGTCGGCCGCTCCCACGGGCGGCAACTGGGCCGTCATTTTCAGGATTCCTCGGCTCAGCGTGTAGTGGCTGAAGAGGATTGGCCCGAAGGCGCGGTCCTCGTGGACTTCAAGCGCTGAGCCCTCTCCCTCCCATTCCCGAAACCAGAGTCGGGAATCCCCCCACTGGAGGTCGGCCGACTCCGAATCCTCGAACGTTCCGAAGAGGGACAGATTCCCCGTGAGGGTCGCGGTCGACACGCCCGACTGCTGAATCTGGCCTAGCTCCTCCCCGGAGGCAACGTCGCGGACAGAAAGCGTGAGCGTGTGACCTCCGCTCCCCGGCTCTGCCGTAACGTGGAGTTCTGCCCCCTCCGCCCCCGGCGTTTGATCTAGAGCGGCTTCGGTCTCCCCGATAAAGAGACGATCGTCGGCAGTTATCCCGGTCTTCAGACCCGTCCCGTGAATGACGTTGTTGCGGTACTCCTGCAGCGAGCCCTGCACGCCCACCTCGAATCCTGCCCGTCCGCTACCGTCGGCCACGAATCCCGTCTGCACGCGCAGGTCGAGCGTGCCCTCCCCTGCCCGAATCTGCCGTGTGAGGTGTTGGACGTTCCGGTCCGGCCCTCTGTTAATCAGTTCCACCCGACCACCCGCGAGACGCCAGTCCTGCAGGGGGTTCGTCCAGTAGTCCGGCCCCAGCCAGGAACGATCCACGTCGGCCGGCCAGCGGCTCCGGAATTCGGGTCCCGTCTCGTCCCCGCCGGGCACACATCCCGACCCGGCCAGCGAGCCGAGGAGGACCCCAGCGGCCGCGCCTTTCAGAAAGCGTCTGCGATCAATGGGCCCCGCTTCCGGGGACAGGAGGGATTCCGGAAGAAGTGCGACTCGGGGAGGAGCGGAGGAGTCGTCGTCAGACATGCGCTTGGCAAGCGGATCAGTGGGAGAACAGGCGGAGACTGGAGTGCGCGCAGGGTATCACAGAATCTACATAAATTCAAGCACCCATTCCCCACAGGATCCCTGGAGATCGCCTATTGCTTGAACGGGGCACGATCGAGCGTGGTGGTGCCGGGTTTAGGCACGTCGGGAAAGGGGGCCGACCCGAACTCAAACCGCCCAGGCAGGAGGTCCATCTCCGCGTTCAAGATCTCGTCCCAGGTCAGTTCCTGCCCTGTGTAGGCGGCCTCGCGGCCCATGATGGCCGTAAGGACGCTCTCGGCCACCCGCTGCCCTTCGTTGAGGGGCTCGCCCTCGCGGATGCTCGCAATCAGATCGGCGTGCTCCTGTACGTACGGGTTTACGTCCTCGCCCTCGTACGTCCAGTTGGTCTCCCCTTCAATCTTAGAGTGGCCGTCGCTCGTGCCCTTCGTCCCGATAATGTGCTCCTCAACGCGGGAGGGCGTGCCTTCTTGCTGTCGGCACATGCTGAATACGCGCGCGCCACTCGGATACTGAAATTCGATGCCAAAGTGGTCGAAGATGTGACCGTAAGAGGGATCTGTGCGGACCTGCCGGCCGCCGACCCCCAGCGCCTTCTCCGGGTGCCCCTGCAGCGCCCAGTTCGCCACGTCGATGTTGTGGACGTGCTGCTCCACGATGTGATCACCGGAGAGCCAGGTGAAGTAATACCAGTTCCGGCACTGCCACTCCATGTCGGACATCCCTGGCTTTCGCTCCCGGAGCCAGAGGCCACCTTGGTTCCAGTACACCTGTGCGGTCTTGACTTCGCCAATCGCCCCGTCGTGGATGCGCTTCATCGCTTCCTGGTAGGCCGGGTCGTGGCGACGCTGTGTCCCTGCGACAATGGCCAGTCCGTTCTTTTCCGCCATTTTCGCCGACTCCATTACTGATCGAATGCCGCTGGAATCCGTCGCCACCGGCTTTTCGATAAAGACGTGCTTTCCAGCCTCCACTGCCGCCCGCAGATGAATCGGACGGTACGCAGGCGGCGTCGCAAAGATGATGAGGTCGACGTCGCTCTCAATAACTTTCTGGTAGGCGTCGAATCCGAGGAACGTGTGGTCCTGGTCGACCTGAAAGCTATCGCCAAGACGCTTTTTCAGCTGTTCCTTCGACTGCTCCATTCGGTTCTGAAAGAGATCGCCCATCGCAACCAGATTCACCCCCTCCGAGGACCGTACACAGTCGTTCGCCGCTCCGGTGCCGCGGCCCCCGCAGCCGACGAGTCCCAGGCGAATGCTGTCGGTTCCGCCCGCATAGGCATAGTTGCCCGAGGCCATCAGTCCCGCAGATACGCCCGCGGTTGCAACGGCGCTGTGCTTCACGAAGTCCCGTCGCGTAATGCCGTCAAATTCATTTTGATCGTCACTCATAGTCCCTGCTGTTGATTAAATGAAAAATACTCGTGGAAAACGTATTCATCGAATGGGGATTTCTCAGAATCCTTCCGTCGTTCGGACGACTCGGAAGCCCACGAACTGGGCGTCGGACAGCCACCAGTTGCTCTTCGGAAGCTGGGGATCCGACTCCTGCCACGCCGGGGTCTTCTGACGACGGGCCGTGCAGTGCGTTTTTGCGGCCGGGCTCTGATAGGAACCGCCCCAGACCTCCGTGGTCTGGTTCTCCTCTCCTTCCGGCGGGGCCACAAGCTCCGCTGCATTTCCGAGCTGGTCGTAGAGGCCCAGATCGCTAGAATCGAGCGAGGCTGTCGGATGGGCCGTGCCTTCCGACGTGTCTCCGAACCAGGCGTACTGGGCCAGCTGATCGCTGTCCCACTCCTTGGGAGTACCGTGCCCGAGCCGGCAGGCGTGCTTCCACTCCGCCGCCGTTGGAAGCCGATAGGTGTGCTCCGTCTTGGCCGAGAGCCACCGGGCAAACTCCCGGCCCGCGTTCCGGGCGACGGACAAAACCGGATACTTCTCCTGCCCAAAGCCCGGAATCTCGTTCCCGAAGCCGTAGGGTTTGCTCGGAAGCGAAATGGCGTCGACCTCCGCGTCGTCGAGGCCCTCCATTTCCTCGTCGAGACGATAGGTGTCGTAGGCATCCCACCGGACCTCTGTCTTGGCCATCCAAAAGGGACCAACGGAGCGATTCGTCCCGTCGATCGTCACGGAACCGCCCGGAACCGGCACCATTTCGACTTCGACGAGCGTGCCGGGGATGGACTCCGTGTAGGCGCTCAGCGTGTCTTCGCGCTCCTCGTCTATGGACGGCCCCGCTCTCGCTTGCTCGCCCGGAGGCCTGTCCGAAACACCGCCCGCGAGGACGAAAACAATCAGACTGCTCACGAAAAATGCGCGCATAAGTGGACCTCATTCATCGATCAACGTTCTGCCTCTCGCCCTGGCGACCGCTCCTTGCCGCAGTCCTTCTTCTTGTTTTTGGAACGCTTCCTTCCCACGAAGCGCAGGGTCAGAATTCCCCTCAACGATTCGAGTACCAGCAAACCCGCATGGGCATGGCGGTACGTGTCGTACTGTACGCCCCTCACGACACCACTGCTCGTCGGGCCGGTCGGACCGCTTTCCGTCTCATGGAAGACCTGGAAAACGTACTTAGCAGTTATGATTCGTCGAGCGAGCTCAGTCGCCTCCCCCAGCGGGTCGCCCCCGGGCCCGTACGCGTCAGCGAGCCGCTCTTCACAGTTCTTCACTACGCGCAGCGCCTTGCGCAGGATTCCAACGGAGCATTCGACGTCACAGCGGGTCCCTACTTTGACCTCTGGGAGACGGCCCGCCAGACGGAAGAACTTCCAGACTCGGCGGCCCTGCAGCGGGCGTCAGCCCGGGTGGGCTGGAAGAAGATGCGACTGAACAAGTCCCGTCGGACGGTCCACCTTACGGCAGATCGCATGCAGCTGAATCTCGGAGGCATCGCAAAAGGATACATTTTGGATCGGGCATTGGACACCCTGTCGAGCCTGGGCGTGTCGCGAGCCCTGATTGAGGCGGGGGGCGACCTGGTCATGAGCGGGCCGCCTCCCGATCAGGCAGGCTGGGAGGTCCGCCTCCCGACCGCAGCAGCCGACGATAGCTCCCGTACCGTCCGCCTCACCCACGCGGGCGTGTCGACCTCCGGAGATACCTACCAGTACGTCGAGATCGACGGGACTCGCTACTCGCACGTCGTCAATCCCAAAACCGGACTGGGGCTTACCCATCACCTTCTCGTCACCATCATCGCGGAGGACGGAATGACCGCCGATGGCCTCGCCACCACCGTGAATGTGCTCGGTCCCGAGGACGGACGATCGTTCCTCGCCGACCACTATCCCGACGTGAGGACGTACATCCGCCGCTCTCCAAAGTAGGTCCACAAAAACCTCTCCCCCAGATGTAGAAACGAGCATCCTTCAGTTGCGTCGTACTCCTCACTACTTTTATGCAAAAACGAAGGAGATACTCTCTAATAGATCAGTCAGTGAAATCAAATGAGTATTCGTAGGTGGCTTTCACGGCCTCTCGGGCTCGGTTTGCTCGGCATTCTATTTTTCGCCGTGGGGTGTGAAGCCCCCGATTCCGAGTCCCCCGACGCGCCGCGTCCAAACATCGTTCTGATTGTCGCCGACGATCTGGGCTATGGAGACCTCGGCAGCTATGGCCAGCAGCAGATCCAGACGCCGCATCTTGACCGGATGGCCCGTGAGGGACTCCGCTTTACCCAGTTCTACGCCGGCTCCACGGTCTGCGCCCCCTCCCGCAGCGTGCTCATGACGGGCCAGCACACCGGCCGTACGCCCATTCGAGGCAACAATCCCGTCCTCCCCATCGGTCAGAAGCCGCTCCCCGACACCGCGATCACCGTTGCGGAGGTGCTCCAGAACGCGGGCTACCGTACCGGCGCGTTCGGCAAGTGGGGCCTCGGAGCGCCCGGAACGGAGGGCGTGCCGCATCGCCAGGGCTTCGATTCGTTTTTCGGCTACAACGACCAGCGCCGCGCGCACTTCTATTGGCCCGAGTTTCTTTTCCGGAGCAACCGGGACTCCCTGTGGCGCGTCCCCCTGGAGGGGAACAAGGTCAACGGGAACCCGGAGCGCCATCCTGGGTCGGGACCGCCGGTCGAGAAGGGCACCTACAGCCACGATGCCATCATGGACCGCGCGATCTCGTTCATTGACGCGCAGAGTCAGGCCGAGCAGCCGTTTTTCGCGTATCTGCCCGTGACGATTCCTCATGCCGCCCTCTCTGTGCCGGAGGCGGCGCTTGATCCCTACACGGACGAAGACGGAAACAGCATCTTCGACGAGACGCCGCACACGGGCGGCCACTACACCGACCAATCGATGCCCAAGGCAACCTACGCGGCAATGGTGACCCACCTCGATCAGGGGGTCGGACGAATCCTAGATCGACTTGAGGCTCAGGGTGTTGCCGAGAACACGCTGGTCCTGTTTACCTCCGATAACGGACCGCACGCCGAGGGGGGATACGATCCGTCGTACTTCAACTCGAACGGGGACCTTCGCGGCTTCAAGCGGGATCTGTACGAGGGCGGCATTCGAGTGCCTCAGATCGCCTGGTGGCCCGGGCACGTCGAAGCGGGCACCACGACGGACCTCCCCAGCTACTTCCCGGACTACATGGCTACGTTTGCGACGCTCGCCGGGACGGAGCCTCCCGAGGAAATCGAGAGCTTCTCGCTGGTGCCCACGTTACGAGGCGAGCCGACCTCAGAGACGACCCGCGAGGCCCTGTACTGGGAGTTTAAGGACCAACAGGCCGTCCGAAGTGGGCGGTGGAAAGCCGTTCGGCAGCCTCTCGGATCAGGGACCGTTGAGCTCTACGACCTTAACGCGGATCCGGACGAATCGGACGACGTGGCCGAGGCGCACCCCGAGGTCGTGCAACAGATGGAGGATCGGATGGACGCTGCGCACACGCCCAGAGAGTAAGCCTCCGTTCGCTCTCGCGTAGCGCCGTGCAATTCCGTGAGGACGCGACGACGTCGGGTCTCGTCGGCCGTGACGTGGGATGGGAGATCGATCGTAAGCTGACTCATGGCGCACCTCGTCCCGTATGTACACTGGATGCCGTACTCAAATCGTCGTACGTCTCTCGTGGAGACGCAGTTCAAAGACGAAAAGTTGCGGTTCGGGACGGTCCTCAATATTGAATCGTTAGCTTGAACATGCAAAGCGGATCCTCGAACGTCTTCTTGGATCTCATCTTCGACATCCACCCTTTCAGGACGCCAGATTCGCCCTGTTCGTGACGGGCAACCCGGCTTGAGTGACTACAACCGGCAGCAGTGTCGAAAGTGGGTTAGATCAATTCGGCAAGGCGATTCAATCCCAGCTATGGATTCAAATTCCGATTCAGCCCGTTTCACATTCCGACAGGTGACTACTCACCTCCGCCCTCCTCGATTGGCTGTTCTTCTACACGAGGACCTCCCGTACTGGCGACAAGCATGCCTCAGTATTCACCGCTGGAAAACTCGGCGCCAGCCTCGACTCCGAATGGAGTGACCACGTTATCGACTACACTGAAAGGAGGTGCCAGGGAACAGACATAGAGCCGATTCTTCTCGGGGCAGAGGCCCTTCTGCGGAACGAATCGTGATTATGGAGAAGCCCCCAATTATTCTACTGCGGTCATTCTGCGCATGGGCTTGATCCACAACTAGGATCCATCCGACGCGCCTCGTCATATCCAACCACGCTTCCTCGCCACTCGCCGCGTTTTCGACCCGGTCCCCACAACTATGCCCACCACACTCTCGGACACACCCCCGGTCGACCGCGACCTCGCCCTCGACCACGGCCTCACCGACGACGAATACGACGAAATCCTCGACCGGCTCGGGCGCACGCCCACGTTCACCGAACTCGGCATCTACTCGGTAATGT
>CAYRPX010000005.1:0-38702 GCA_964426195.1 uncultured Salinivenus sp. | reverse complement strand
GGTTCCTCGAGACGTAAAGGATCGCCATCACAAAGGATCGGCAACCGCCCAATCTTTTCCAAATCCTTCACCAAATGTCCCAGATGCTCCGCTAAGGCGCTCGGCAAACCAGACGAAAGCGATGAGCACTGCTCAGCACCAAGACGCGGAAAATTCAGAACGTGTGGCCGAGGCAGGGGTCCACTCCCTCAACCCGACTTTACACATTGGCTGTATTGTGCGGTCGTTGCGGCTGTGTTCTTGCTGGAGGGTTCTCTGTGCCGGTGGGCCGGTGGCGTTGCCCCGTGCCGTTATGAGTCAGACGCGCCATCGGCACAGTTGGAAAATTCTCTCCCTGCCCAATTCACGCAGGTAGTGGTTTCGTTTCTCAATTGACGCTGTTCGATTCGGAGAGATCGCGGCCCGCTAGGCACAATTTGGACAGGTGCTCTACTGTAACCGGCGACTCATCGACCTCTGACGACGGCTCATCGAGCGGGCCGAATCGGTCGCCGGAGGACAGCTATTTCTCCCCCTGCACAGAAGACGGAGCGCTTCCCTGCTCCCGTGAGGATGCCTCCATCATCGTCCACGCAAACCGGCATAAAACCACACGACCCTCCATGAACACGACACGTCTCTTTTCAGATCGCATCTCCTCCAACCGAACCGGTCGTCTGCTCAGAAAGCTCGCTCAGGCAGCCGCCAGCCTTCTTCTAGCCGCAGGGCTCGTCGGTGGGGCGGCAACCGCGTCCGCCCAGGCCACATCCGCCAGCGCCGAGGCGAACCCGGCCCAGTGGCAGGCGAACTTCGATCGGCAGGTGGCCCACGAGTTGCGGCAAAGCCCCTCGGTGCGGGCCTCTCTCCTCCAGGTGGTAACCGATCAGGCAAGTAGAAGCGAGGACCTGAAGCTCCCCAGAACCACCGAGGCGCTTCTCCACGTCGTCGAAAACGACGCGAACCAGCGGAACCGGCTGATGGCCGTCCAGGCCCTCTATGCAATCGGCTCCGAGCATGTTGGGGAGAAGCGGCACGAAGAGGCGATGAGCCGGCTGTATACTCTTGCCGAAGAAGAGCCGTCTGAGAAGGTGCGAGACGCCGTGGCAGACGCGATTGACCGCTCCCAGACTGGCTGACTCACCGAGGTGACTGAAGGGCAAGTGCATGAAATATGGCCTCCGTTCTGAAGCCTATGCCCGTCTCGGTGGACCTACCGGTCCGTGCCGGGACGGGCGTTTTCTACTGTTCAGGAATCCCTCAACTCACCGAGCGCAATTCGGACGCTCTCAGATGCTAAGACGGCCGACGATTGGGAGCTATTGGAGACTTCGGCCCTCTCTTTACCAACGCTGATGGCGTCCCGAATTTCCTCTTCTGTGAGCTCGGACAGCTCCTCTTGGGAGAGTTCGGATAACACCATCGCGTAGGTATTAAACTGAATCTCTTCGTTTTGCTCTTCTTCAGGTCTGACCCCAACCTCCTGCGGCCCCTCCTCCGAGGTTGACCTGACGGTTTCAATCTCCGGAGCTGCCTCTCTTTGAGGCTCAATCATAAAATTAATCCGGACGGGAGATTGTCCCTCTCGCTCCACTTTATAGGTGAACGTAATGTCGGTCGTGCTATTGATCTCAGACTGCGCACGCTCAATGACGCGCCGCCGGAAATCTCCGAAACGGGAGTACTTGTCCTCACACGACAGGAGTTCGCGGAGGTGCTGGATCGGCATACGAAGCCACCTAAGATCTTCCCGCATCTTGAGCAGCTCGTAGACACGCATCGAATAGCGCGATCCCAACTGCATGAAGGCCTCCAGCTGGTAAATCGTAAACCGACGTTTGAGCTCGAGGAGAAAAGGCTTCATGCTGTCATTGAATCGCGCCTCGATATAACCATCCCCCTCCATGTAGCGAATCTTATCGAGGGCGTTGTACCCCTCATACACACGTCGGCCATTCTCCTTCGTCTGAATCTGAATCTTCTGGTTCAGCAGACGCTGGCAGATCTCTTTTCCCCTACTGTAGAGATCCTGAGATGAGCTGCCGGACTTCTCGATGATGTCTCGGATGTGGATTCGCTGTAGGTCAAAGGACTCGTCGTCCCTATCGAGTTGTGCGATGAGCATGGCAATGACCCGATGCTCGATCTTCGATAGGTTCGAGCGGGCTTTCACTAGGTCATTGTGTTTAACCACCCGCTGGGTAGCAGAACTCATCGCTGAAGCACCGGCACTTGGAAGGTGTGACAGAATCGGTGTAAGGCCCGTTCTCTATGCTTTCCCAACCCCGCTTTTGACTACGACCAGCCCGAAATAATAGCACAGGCGGGTCACTATGTCCACGGTGACACCGATTTTGTCACACCCCTTCTGTCCAGATGGCCCCTCTCTTCCTTACCAGTGGCCGTTTCTAGTGCACGTGCGGGGAGGTGGACTATCCTCTTGCAGTGCCTCAGATCCCGCACCGATTTTGTCACACCCCCCACCTTATTGGACACCGATTATGTCGAACCCAGGCACCGATTTTGTCACACCCTCACACCGATTATGTCGAACCTAGGCACCGATTTTGTCACACCGGAAGCGTTTACTCGATTGGCTCCCACGGAGTTACCGAGTTCTGTAAATAGATAATATGTATAATACTTTAATAGGGGAACCACCCTCCAGAGAGAGATCCCAAGACACATATTCGGGGAGACACGATCACACAACTTCTCCGAGAATGCCGTTGTTAAATCCGAAGCGACGGATTCTGTCTCACTCAGAAACCAGACCGGTTCCGCCCCGAAGCGCAAACAAACCGTCTCAGAAGCGGAAAAAGACATCTACCTCACCAGGACATCGCCGAAGAACAGTCTCGCCAGTGCCCCACGGGCCGAAAAGGCACAGGCGGGCCCGTTCTACGTCCTTCAACCCGGGAATCGCTGGACCGACCCGCCGTAGGCAGCAGCAGTAACGCCTGATGCAGCTTGTGAAATTGGCCGCTGGATGAGCCATCCCCTCCTACTGCGCCCCATCCGGAATTTTCCGCTCGTCTTGTTGCTGCCCACGCGGCCGCCTCAGTGGAATCTGGAGCCCACCAGTCGCCTCAAGGCGATCAAAGAGTTCATTCCGGAGGCTGTCGGCCACCTCAGGGTATGTCCGAATGAGATTGTTCATCTCTTCGGGATCGCTCTGCACATCGTAGAGCTCATTCAAGTCCCAGAGGCCGTAGTAGAAGACGTATTTCCACTCGTCGGTGCGGAGGCCAAACATGGTGGGCGTGTGCGGGAAATTCCACTCCCAGTAGTACTCGTAAATGATCGAGTCGCGCCAGTCGACCCCTCGAGCCAGAAGGAGAGGCAGAAAGGAGCGGCCGTCAACGTTATTGGTCGGCTCCGCGTCGGCAACGTCTAAGATAGTAGGTCCCACGTCGATGTTTTGCACCATTCCCTCAATGGTTCGACCTCCTTCGATGGCACCCGGCGCCCAGGCCAGCATAGGAACCCGAACCGAGGGCGCGTACATCTGGCGCTTGTCGATGAGACCGTGCTCTCCCCACATGAAGCCGTTGTCGCCCATGTAGAGGACGAGGGTGTTCTCGGCCAGACCACTCCGTTCGAGATAATCAAGCACCCGGCCGATCTCCCGATCCATCGAATATAAGGCCTCGCAGTAGTTTCGAAGCCGCCGATCAAACGACTCTATTCCGAGGTGATACATGTGCTCGACGCCGTGCCAGCCGTACCGCTGTTCCTCAACCCAGTCTGGCTTCAGCAGGTAGTTTTGCTCGATGTTTTTCATGGACTGGGGACGGGGCATCTCTTCGTCGTCGTAGCGGCCCTCATCTTTCGGATGGGGACGGAAGGGGCTGTGCACGCTCTTGTGGGAGAGATACATAAAGAACGGCTCCTCACTCTCCCGATCTTTTAGCCACTTCAGGGCCTGGTCGGTGACAATGCTCGCGTTGTATCCCTCAAACTGCCGCTGACGACCATTGATATTGAGGGTTGGGTCGAAGTAAGAGCCCTGCCCCCGAAATGATACCCACTGGTCAAAGCCCCGCCGGGGCTCAGCCGAAGCGCGGCCCATGTGCCACTTTCCAAAAAAGGCCGTTTGATACCCATTCTGTTGGAGGGTTTGCGGGAAAAAGTGGGTGGTGTCGGGGACCATACGCTGATTGTCCACCACCCCGTGCCGGTGGGCGTGCTGACCAGTGAGAATGGACGCGCGACTCGGGGAGCAGAGACTCGTTCCCACAAACGCGTTTGCAATGTGCACTCCCTCCTTCCGCATCCGATCAAGATTCGGGGTTTCCAGGAAGTCAGGTGCCCGCTCATGAAAGCCCATGTAGTCGTAGCGATGGTCGTCGCTAAAGATGAACACGACATTCTCAAACGTGTCGCTCTGAGCAGGCGCCTTCTGAGGAAGAAGGACCCCAAGAAGAAGGACAAGAGGAGCAAGCGAGCGGAAAAACGACATGTTGGTCACGGACGTCTTATGGATGGCGGATGCGCAGGAAAAGGTCGGAGAGCGGATGGGGACCGTCGCTACAAGCGGAATAGTCGCACGATCCCAGCTACTGGGTTGTCAACAGTCATTTTCCCAGCACCGGCACGATCTCAAGGTCCTATGGACTGGACGTCATTTTGGGCGCAGTCGGAGAAATTTTCTTGAGGACTGCTGGCATCTGGGAGGCTCGTCCCGAGAATACTTCTTCACTTCGTTCGCGGTGTTTCGACTTCGCTCAGAACGACCTGCCGAGGAGCTTTTGAGATCGCACTTGCCAACCCGGAAAATCGTGATTCACACTGTATTACGCATGTGTAAGTTGACTATGGTCGAGGGTCGTCGAGTGGACCACCTCGCCCATAATGTTAATGATGTCGTACGTGATGGTCGGATCCGCCTTGGTCGTATCAAAGCGCAGGCGGCCAAAATGCGGCTTGTCATTGTAGCTGTAGAGAGAGCCCTCCACGGCATCGTGGGTGTGAATGTTGGTCAGCCGGCCGTTCTCAAACTCGTAGAGATCGTAACTCTCGTCTCGTTCGATCTTCCATACGTCGGCGCGATGGCGATCTCCAGACAGCAGAACGACGCCATCGATCTGCGCGTCCTCGATGAAGGTGAAGATCTCCTCTCGTTCATGAGGGTAGCCCTCCCACGTGTCGGACCGCCAGGACCACTCGCCCGGCTTTGCCCCATCGGGGAAAGGTACCGGCGATGCGATGAGCTTGAACGTGGCCGTTGAGGCCCGAAGCCGATCGAGTAGCCACTCCTTCTGCACCGGACCCAGCATGCTGGGGGAGTCGGCGTCTTCGTTCGTTCGATAGTAGCGACCGTCGAGCAGGAAGATGTCCACGTCCGCGATCGACATTTCATGCCACACGCCGGGCTGCTCCTCCCCCCCGCCGTAGGCCGCATTGTTCCAGTTCTCCCGAAAGATCCGCCAGGCATCCACCTTCCACTCGGGCGTGAGCCGATCCGGCCCGCCTTCGCTGTCGTTGTCCCCGAAATCATGGTCATCCCAAATGGCCGCGATTGAGGTTTCTGCAGTCAGCGTCCGGAACTCGGGGCGCGACTGTCGACGGTAGTAGCAGTATCGGTGTAGATTCGGGCGCTCCGGTCGGTCGATGTACACGTTGTCACCCAGCAGGAGAAACGCTGGGAAGTTGTGGGAGGCAACGCGGCGCCACATTCGCTCCCGCCACGGCGTGTATCCGGCACAGGCCCCGAAGCCAATGTCGAAGGCGGCTGACTCCCCTTCTTCCGGAAAGGTTCGGAATGACCACTCGTCCGGCTGCTCCTGTCCGTCGACGTGCAGCCGGTAAGTGTACGCCGTATTTGGAGAGAGGCCTTCAATCTGGGCGACGGCCGTAAAGTCCTGCTCAGCCCGCGCCTGCACAACCTCCGACCACGTGTGATTCCCACCTCCCTCCTCTTCGACCACGACCTGCACGGAGGCTTCGCCTGATGTTCGCACCCACACCTGAGCCTGCGTGTCGGTGACGGCCCCGAGCATCGGTCCGTGCACATGGTCGGCGTCGTGGCGCCGGTATATGAGCTCCCGGGCGGCGTGCGTATCCATGAGCGGCGCCAGGAGCTCGCGGGGACCGGCCAGGAAGCGTCCGGCCGGGAGGCCCGCGTTCAGGGCCTTCCGGGCGTAGTTTACCGCGGTGTCCCGATTTCCTTTTTGCCCGTGCGCGACGGCCAGGCAGAAGAGAAGTTCGGGGTCCCTGGGCACCTCCTCAAGGTGGTCATGCGCATGCTCTATGGCATCGTCGAGTTTCCCATCGTCAATCATTGTCATTGTCGACTGGGCCCGGCGCTTATACTGCGCGTGGCTGTACCCATCCTGCACTGGCACAGACTGTGTACGGGGCGGACGAGCGTGACCCGTCGTGGGAGTCAGCAGGGACAGCGTGGCCGCACCGCCGACAGTCAGAAAGTCGCGACGAGAAAACTGATTTTGGTCATCCATCATCGAATTGGAGTACATGGAAACTGGATACGAGAAACACGATCGAGACGATCAGTCGCCTCCTCATTCAAGTCAGCGCTTCTGCACTGTTACCGTCGGCGGGTACGCGTAGTCTGTCCACAGGCGGTCGAGGACTTCCGGATCGGGATGACCGTCGAAGGTCACGAAGCGGTATCGCGCTTCGTAGGGGTGACCGGGCGAGATCGTCCACAGGCCCAACTGGGACGGAGCAAAGGTGAAGTAGGGCATTTCGGGGTGGAGGCGAAGCGGCTGAGGCGCGCGGAAGTTGTCGGGATGTCCCAGCATGGCGATCCCCGCGGGGCTCCCTTCCACGGAGCCGCCGAAGTAGTTCCAGCGGCCGCGCGTTTCATTTCCGTCGGAGCGGTCGCGGCCGGCGGAGGTCCGAAAGTGGGAATTCTCAGCTCCGTGCCAGGCCTCAGGTCCCCGGACGGCTACACCCCCGTAGTGGTAGGTCGGAAGTGCGAGGGGGCTGGCAGAGGCGGTCGTTTGTTCGACGCGAAGGTCAAACATCCGATAGTTTGTGGCAGACTCCGGTGTGGGGAGCTGATACACGCGAAGGGTCCACGACTCATAGAGTGCCGTCACGGGCTCCGCAGCAGAGAGGTCGACGTACCGATGGCGCGCCTGAAGGCCTGCCTGCACGGGTCCACTCCAGGTGGAATCGAGACCCATCGGCTCCACCGTTCCCGTGCCATCGCCCATATTCCAGAAATCGGGCTCTCGTCCCCGGAATTCGGTGTTCGTCCAGGCCGACCAGATCCCGTGGTGGTGCTTGTGATCTAGAGGATAGTCGCCGGTAATGACCCTGCCGGAAGGAGTCCGGACCGGGTGAAGATAGCCGCCCCGCTCGTAGATCGACTCAATGTCCGGATGAGGCGCGGGGCGAGGCTCGGTCCAGTAGCGAAGGACGGGCGTTCCGCCGATCGAGATGTCTATCGTTTTGTCCCGGTGCTGGAGGCCGATACTGTCGGAGGAGACCCGTCCAGCTCGTATCTGGTACGTGCGCTCTTCGTCTGCACCAAGGCGGTCAAGGACGAACCAGGCCCGGTTGGGACCGACCTGAAGGGGGCGCGGGGCGCCCGACGGGGACTCGAGATGGTAGGCTTTTCGGGTCGGGGGCACCGGCAGGGAAAACGAGACCACTGTGGCGCGCCGGTCAATGCCCGCCCCTGCGACCGTCACCGTGTACGAGGTCAATTCATCGAGCTCCTCAGCGCCTCCTTGTCCCCGCGCATCGCCGAGGTCGAAGACCATGAGCAGAAGCCCTACGAGGATTGCACTCAGAGCGTATCGGCTACGAGAACCGAAAGGAGCGCACACAAAACAAGAATTGTCATCCATAAAAGAGAGAGGATTTGTGGGCGGTGACGGAACAAAATACACTAAGAAGAACGCGCCGGGGGGTTTCGAAAAAGGCCCATGACGACGAAATCAGCAACCGTTCGTCCGTGTCAGCCTCCCGCAAGAATTCTTACCCACTTCTCGGCGGCAAATTACTGGGACGGAAGTTCTCAAAAAAATTGGAAATTCGAAGAGGATTCCGTACACTGAGCAGCGCTGAGGAGAGCGGGGGCGGCTTTCGAGAAACTGTGGTCGTGGTCGGACCCCTCCGTTCCGTATTTGCCTGATTAACTTTCCCATCTGGAGCGATGAAGAAGCTTTTTCCATTCGTCCCGTTCCTTTGCTGTTTTCTTCTATTGGGTGGATGCACCACAGAAAATGACCCCGAAGAGCCGCCCAACGTCGTCTTCATCCTGGCCGACGACATGGGTTACGGAGACATCAAAAGTTACAATGCAGACTCACAAATTCCGACTCCCCATCTGGATCAGCTCGCGGAGCAGGGAATGCGGTTCACGGACGCCCACGCCCCAGGGACGCTCTGCGTCCCCTCCCGCTACGGCCTCCTAACCGGACGCTCTCCCCACCGGGACGAGATGTCGGACTGGACCGAGCGGCCCCTCCTCGACTCGACTCGACCAACGCTTGCCTCGCTCCTCAACGATCGGGGGTACACGACCTACATGGTAGGCAAGTGGCACTTAGGCTTTGAAGGGGGGACAGAGTACGACTGCGCGGAGCCGCTCCGGGGTGGGCCTGTGGACCAGGGATTCGACCACTACTTCGGCATTCCGGCCTCCCTTGACATCCCTCCCTATTTTTACATTCGAGACGACCGGTGCGTCACCGCGCCTACGGATACCATTGCGGGCAACCGGAGCGAGAAAGAGATCTGGACGGACATTCAGGGGCCCTTCTGGCGCGGCGGGAAAATTGCTCCAAACGTGCAACTCGATCAGGTCCTCCCCCGATTGGAGGAGGAGGCCATCAACTATCTGGATGCGCACGAGGAGAATCAGGCTCAGCAGCCGTTCTTTCTGTATCTCGCGCTGACGGCCCCTCACACGCCGTGGCTTCCTCCCGATTCCCTTCGCGGAACGAGTGGGGCCGGACTCTACGGCGACTTTACGGTTCAGGTCGACGGTGTCGTGGGCCGAGTAATGAACGCACTGGATCGACGTGGCATGCGCGAAAACACCTTGGTTGTCTTTACGAGCGATAACGGCCCCGTCTGGTACAATGAAGACGAGCGTCACTTCGACCACCGCTCCGCCCACGTCTATCGAGGAATGAAGGGAGACGCCTGGGAAGGGGGGCACCGCATGCCCTTCATCGCCCGATGGCCGGACCACATTCCGGCGGGCACCGTCAGCGATCAGCTTCTGACGCTCACCGACATGCTCCCCACCATCGCCGACCTTACCGGTTCGCCGCTCCCGCCTGACTCTACCGATGGCTACAACGTACGTCCCGTCCTGACCGCCAATCGCGACACGATTGCACGTGACGGGGCGGTGATTAATTCGCTCTCCTACCTTACCGTCCGCGACGGTCCGTGGAAACTGATCCCTGGCCTCGGCAGCGGCGGGTTTACCTCGCCCCGCACGCGAACGCCCGGCCCGGACGATCCGAAGGGCCAGCTGTATCATCTTGGCAACGACCCCGCCGAGCAGAACAATCTGTATGATGAACGTCCCGAGGTGGTTGAGCGCCTCACGGATCAACTGCGCCGCTATCGCCAGCAGCGTCCCGTGTCCTCTTCAGAATAGGTGCCCGCGCTTCCTCGGATTCGCTCACTGACAGAATTGACGACAGCATCTGCTTCTTTTTGACCTCAGTTGTCCCATGATCTCGACTTATCGCTCCTTCGTCTCGATCGCGTTCGCTTTTCTACTCGGCACAGTGATGTTCGGCTGCGGTCCTCAGGATGGTGAATCGACGTCGCGGGAACAGCCGAACGTCGTGATTCTCTTCACCGACGACCTGGGATACGGGGACATCGGCCCATTCGGCCATCCGACCATCAACACCCCTGAGCTGGACCGCATGGCCCGCGAGGGCATGACGCTCACGCAGTTTTACGCGGCTGCCTCCGTCTGCACGCCCAGCCGGGCGGGACTGCTCACCGGTCGATTGCCCGTTCGCAGTGGTATGGCCAGCGACGAGCGTCGGGTACTTTTCCCAAACTCCCCCGGCGGCCTGCCGGACGCGGAAGTGACCATTGCCGAAGCGCTAAAGGACGAGGGCTACGCCACGGCGGCGATCGGAAAGTGGCACCTGGGTCACCTGCCAGAGCATCTGCCCACCGAGCACGGCTTTGACCGGTACTACGGGGTTCCGTACTCAAATGACATGACCACGGCCGAGGACGGAGCGGAGGGGGCGCCCCTTATTCGCAATAAGACGGTCGTCGAGCATCCCACGAACCAGCGTACCCTCACCCGCCGCTACACCGAAGAGGCCCTCTCCTTCATCGACGCGAACGAAGATCAGCCCTTCTTTCTGTACCTGCCCTACACGTTTCCGCACGTGCCCCTCTACGCCTCGACGACATTTCGCGACACCAGCGCCCGCGGCCTCTACGGCGACGTGGTCGAGGAGATCGACTGGAGCGTCGGGCAAATTCTCGGAACGCTTCGTGAGCGGGGACTGGGCGAAAACACGCTCGTAGTCTTCACCAGTGACAATGGGCCGTGGCTGATTATGGATGAGCGCGGGGGCACGTCCGGCCTGCTCCGAGGTGGAAAAGGATCAACCTGGGAAGGGGGCATGCGCGAGCCGACCCTGGCCTGGTGGCCAGGCACCATCAAAGGGGGAACGGTTAGCGACGCCGTGGGGAGCACAATGGACCTGTTCACGACGTCGCTTGAGCTAGCCGGGGCGGAGATGCCGGATGATCGGGTGATCGACGGCGAAAATCTGATGCCGGTCTTCCGAAATCCGGACGCTGAAGGCCGCGACCACGTGCTCTTCTACCGGGGCGAGCAGCTCTATGCGGCGCGGAAGGGCCCGTGGAAGGCCCACTTCACGACGCAGGCCGGGTACGAGAACGAGTCGAGCCCACAGGATCCGCCGCTGCTGTACCACCTGGAGCACGATCCGCGGGAGAAGTTTAATAAGGCAGAGGACCACCCTGAGGTGATCGACGAAATTCGCACTCTCGTGGAGACGCACCGCGAGAACCTACAGCGCGGGGAGGATCAGCTCGATGCCCAATTCGAGGACGGACCTCGACTCCCCCTGGAGCGAGCATCCGAAAGTGAAGAATGACGGATTCGCCTCGAAGCAAAATTAGCTCGACGTCCGACCATTTTCCTCCGAGCAAGACCGTTTTCAGTGGGAACTACCGCTCGATTAGGGCGCGGTGAATCTGCCGCATGTGTGCCTCGTCAAATTTGATCACGGCCCGGTCGTAGGTCATCAGCCCGTTGACCTCCGTCTCCACATCTGTGGTCTGGGTGTAGACGGCCGCCGACAGGCCTTTCTCCTTCATGGAGCCAAGCTCTTCGATCATCCGGCCGTATGACTCATGAAGCGTGGTTTTCGACTGGGAGGTCTCGTAATGGTCGGGCGCACGCGAGAAGTCCTGCAGCCAGAGGTGATCCTCCACCACGAGGGCCTGTCCGCCGAACTCGCCTAATACGGCGGCTCGGTTGTCTTCTGTGTCCGGCATGGCGTCGGGATCGGGGTAATGATGCTCGTCGATCACGTCCCCGACGCCGCGATCGGTCCAGCCGCTGGCATTGTTCACGAGTCGGGTCGGGTCGTACGCCTCGGTCCACTCGACGATCGCCTCCGTCTGAAACTGCCCCCATCCCTCATTGAAGGGGACCCACATCACAATGGAGGGGTGGTGATAGAGCGCATCGATCATCGCCCTGTACTCGTCCTTGAACTGCGCAGCGGATTCGGGTGAGCGCTCCGGCACCTGCTGCGGGCGCATGTCGCCGCTGGGCATGTCCTGCCAGATGAGAAGGCCAATCTTGTCGGCCCAGTAGTAAAACCGCTGCGGCTCCACCTTCACGTGTTTCCGGAGCATGTTGTAACCCAGTTTTTTTGTGACCTCGAGATCGTATTTCAGGGCCTCGTCCGTGGGCGCCCGGTAGAGCCCGTCCGGCCACCATCCCTGGTCGAGCGGACCGATCTGGAAAAGCGGCTCGCCGTTCAGAAAGATGCGCGTGTGCCCATCCTCCGCCGTTCCGACGGACACCGACCGCATGCCGACGTAGCTGGTCACATGATCGACCTCGTTGCCCTCCTCGTCGAGGAGGGTCACTTCGAGGTCGTAGAGGAACGGATCCTCCGGCGACCAGAGTCGCGGATCGTCCCACTGGGCGTAAAGCCGGTTCCGATGATTCCCCCTCGTTCGGGCTACCTCTCCCTTATCGGTCTTGACGACGGCCCGCACCTGATAGTCCTCGGGGGCTTCTTTCGCCTCGACCTCGATCCTGGCCCGCTCCTGACCCACCTGTGGGGTTACCTTCAGATCCCGAATGTAGGTCTTTGGGACCCTTTCTAGCCACAGGGTCTGCCAAAGGCCCGTGACGGCCGTGTACCAGATGCTGTGCGGATCGTGGTGCTGCTTGCCCACCGGCTGGTGTCCCCGGGTGGTCGGGTCCCAGACGGTGACCTCGATCGTTTGCTCTCCGTCCTCCGTTAGGGCATCGGTGATGTCGAAGGTAAACGGATCGTAGCCGCCCTGATGTCTCCCGACGTACTGGTCGTTGACGAACACGTGGGTCTCCCAGTCACTGGCCCCAAAGTGAAGAAGCACGCGCTCGTCCTCGGCGAAATCAACGGAAACGGTCCGCCGATACCAGCTCCGATTCTTGGCGCCAACGCGCTCCATCACGCCCGACAGGGCCGACTCCACCGGATAGGGCACCAAAATCTGATCATCGTACTTTCCCTTGCCGCGCTTCCCACTGATCTGAAAGTCCCACACCCCGTTCAGATTCGTCCACTGGTCCCGCTTCATCTTCGGCCGCGGGTATTCCGGCAGGGGATTGTCCGGATCAATGTCGTCAGCCCACCGCGTCATTAGCGGGGCGTCGGCGGGCTGCCACTCCTCCGACTGGGCGGAGACAGAGGCCGGAAGGAGCAGTCCAAGGAGTCCAACGAGAAGGAATGTTCGCTCGAAAATCGATTGCATTGTCGCTGGCTGAAACCTGTAGGATTGAGACGGGATGACCGAGCCGTGCCTTAACTCGCGAAGGACGGAATCCAATTTCCGATTCCGCCTCACCTTCTTGCGGTTGCTTGCATGTTTGTAAATCCTTTCTTCTCATGCAGCCTTAGGGCTGAAAAGATTTAAAGAAATGATACCCAACCGAATATCGGTTTTAAACCCATGATGTTTTTGCCCCCCCGACGATTCCCCGGAGCTCTTCGTACGATCGTTGTCGCAATGCTCGCAGCTGGACTTCTCGGCATCGGACGCGACGCGGCGTTCGGACAGGCTGCCTCGCTTTCCGGCGTGAGCGAGTTGGTGTCCGTGCCTGTTTCGGACTGTGACGGGGTGGCTCTTGGCGACATCGACGGAGACGGGAGGGTCGACCTGCTCGTCTCGTCAGGGAGCAACGGAGAGGTCTTCTGGTTCGAGCAGGGAGAGAGCCCCACGGACTGGCGTCGCCACGCCATTTACAGCGGCGCCACCGAAATTGAGGGTAACGACCTGTCGGACTTCGACGGCGACGGTCAGCTTGAGGCCATATCGCTGGATCAGAAGGGAGGCGAGATTCTTTTCCACCGCCCCCTCGGCAATCCCCGTGGGGACTGGGAAACGACGGCCATTCAGTCGGAACGACTGTACCTTCAGACCTCGCTGGCGACGGACCTCGACGACGACGGGCGCCCGGAGCTCGTTTACACGTGGGAAGGCGCGGAACCGGGGGCGGGCGGCGTACACTGGCTCGACTTCGAGGGCGATACGACGCACGATCCCGACGCCTGGACAGACCACACCATGGTCGTTCACGAAAGCGCGTGGTGGATGGTGCCCCGGCGCATTGACGTCTCCGGCGACGGGACGGCGCGCGAGATTCTCTACACCGCGCGAAACATCAAAGGTCGGAACGCCGGGGCTCGGCCCGGCCTCTTCTGGATCAAGCCGGGCGAGGATCCCACCGCACAGTGGGAACGGCACACCGTCGACACCACCCTGTCTCATCCGCTGCACGTAGACGTCGGGCAGTTTTCTCCCTCAGGCGCCCCCCGGGATGCGATTGTGGGCGGATTCGACACGAGGCAGGCTCACTACTACACGGGGGCCGATTCGTGGCGGCGCCACGAACTCGACTTATCGACCCTCGACGGAGAGCCCTTTAACAAAATCTGGAACGTGAAGGCCCTTCCCCTGCCCGACCGTCGGCGTGACGCAATGCTGGTGATCCCTTCTCGGTCCTCGGAATCGGCGATAGTGCTCTATCAGCCCCGGGACGGGCAATACCGGGGGCAGATCGTGAAGCAGCTGGCGTACTCCCACCCGATGGAGGATCGGCTGGTCCTGCACGATCTTACCGGAGATGAATACCCTGAGATCATTGTTCCCGATTCCGGGGGGGACAAACTGACGATTTTCCGAGTCGAAGGGGCAAATTAGACCCGGCGAATCGAGGGGGATGCGTAAGTCCTTGATTCCCGGTTCCAGAGTTTCTGGAAGAACTTCTCGATCCCCGGAAGAGAGGGAGTTCGATGAGGGGCTGGGCCGAACCGGAAAAATTTCGTGCACGAGCGACGGACGGTGACCCTGCTCTCTGGCGTTTCGGAAGCGTCGGGCCGTAGTCGGTCGTCCGTCGCAGTGCACCCCGTTCGCGCTCGTCGAAAATCGTAAGCGTCGCCCCGGTGTGGTTACTCTTCCGCAAACGCCTCTTCGAAGCCTGTCTCGGCGGGGGGGAAATCGACAGCACGCACTCGGCCGCAGGCCTCTTTGGCCCCGTGTTCGCGGTCCATACCGCTGTCTTCCCACTCAATAGAGAGCGGCCCGTCGTAGCCGATGCGATTGAGACGACGGACGATTTCCTCAAAGTCGATCTTGCCGCGCCCGATTGAACGAAAGTCCCAGTATCGATCCTCATGGCCAAAGGGCAAGTGGCCGCCGAAGACACCTCCCTTCTGGCGCCGGTCGGCCCACCAGACGTCCTTCATGTGGACGTGGTCGATGCGGTCGGCAAACTGGTCGATGAACGCGAGGTAGTCGACGCCCTGATAGCCAAAGTGACTCGGGTCGTAGTTGAAGCCGAAGGCGGCGTGGCCGTCGAGGGCATCGAGTGCGCGCTCGGACGTGCTGAGGTCGAACGCGATTTCGGTGGGATGCACCTCTAGGGCAAACTGCACGCCTTCATCGGCGAAGGTGTCGAGAATGGGGGTCCACTGATCGGCGAACGTCGCGTATCCGTCGTCGATCAGCTCTTGGGGCGTCGGGGGAAAGGCGTAAAGCAGGTGCCAGACGGGGGAGCCGGTGAACCCGGTTACCACGTCGACCCCCAAGGCACTCGCCGCGGTGGCGGTTCGCTCCAGTTCCTCGATGGCACGTTGCGTGATGCCGTCAGGGTCGCCGTCGCCCCACACGCGCTCCGGCAACACCTCTTTGTGGCGCTCATCGATGCGGTCGCTCACGGCCTGTCCCACGAGGTGCTGACTGATCGCCCACACGTCCAGATCGTGCGCCTCCAACTGCTCGCGCTTCTTGCGGACATAGCCGTCTTCGTTTACCGCCCGCTCGACATCGAAATGGTCGCCCGCACACGCGAGTTCGAGGCCGTCGTAGCCCCAATCCGCGGCTTTCTGTGCAAGGTCATCGAGCGGCATGTCGGCCCACTGGCCGGTAAACAGGGTGATTGGTCGGTAGGACATGGTCGAGTGTAGAGTTTGGAATGGAAGAATGTGAGGTCGAGAGAGGCCAGGCGTTCAGGCGTTCGTATCGGTTTCAAGATGCAATTCGACCGTGTCGACGAAGGCAATGGCACGACTAATCACATTCTGGACCGACTCTGCCGAAAGGTCGGTTCCAGAGTAGTCAGCCATTTGGCGAAGGTCGAATATCCGTCGGAGGTTGCGACCCATCTCTGGGGGGAAGACCCCGGGCTTTACGAATCGTTTCCCGAACTGCGTCTGCAATCCCTTGTGGGTCTTTGGAGTCACTTCGTGCTCCAGTAGAGCCGATTCGGCTGCGTGGGCCATCGCGTAGTAGGCCCTAGATACGGCGTCATCAACGAATCCGCCCTCGTGGAGGTAGCGCGCAGCCTCCAGACGTCTACGGGCTCGTTGAATGAGCGCGTGTTGAGCGTCGGTCATACCCTCACGCCCTCCCGATGAACGTTCGTTAGAAAGGGGTGATCTCGATGTTCAAATTCGGTTTGAGCAATTGGGTAGAGGGTAATCATCTCGTCTGTTTCCAGCTCAAGGTCGTAAACCGGTCGGGCCATCCGCTGGAGCTCGGCCCACGCGTCGACTTCTCCCTCCAAAACGACCATGACATCTATGTCGGACGCCTCCGTGGCCTCCCCCCGGGCGTAGGATCCGTAGAGCACCACTTCATGCAAGCGATCCCCGTACAGTTCTTCAAGCCGCGTACGGAGCCCCCGGGCAATCTTCTGTACGGTTGGCGAAAAAGGAGCGGAGGATGGTGCCATAAGGAGCATTGGGGGAACGAGGGCGCAGTGAATTAGGCACCGGGTGGCGTGTAGGAGGCATCGACCCAGGCCTCTTTCTCACTGCTTTCGAGGGCCGTTTCGATGAAGTGGACGCCGATGGCTCCGTCCTGGACGGTTGGGAAATCGAGGTCGTGCGGCTCGGGCTCCTCCCCGGCCTCACGGGCCGCGATGGTGCGGGCTGCGCTCCGGTATCGGTTGGCAAAGGCTTCGTCGAAGCCCTCCGGATGGCCCTGCGGCGTGCGAATAAACGGCTGCACCGAGTCGGCGAGGGAGGCGCGACCGTGACTGTAGACCTGCTGCGGCTCATCGCCATTGATGTCGGTGAGGAGCGTGAGCCGGTGCGGGTCCTCCTGGTGCCAGTCGAGGCCGGCGTCGGTGCCGTAGACGCGGAGGCGGAGGTTGTTTTCCTCGCCCGCCGAGATCTGGGAAAAGTGGATCAGCCCTCGCACCCCACCTTCCCAGCGGGCCAAAATGCCGGCGTCATCGTCGATCCCGCGGCCCTCGACGACCGTTCCGACGTCGGCGCACATCTTCTCCAAGGACAGACCCGTCACGTACCGGGCCAACTGCTCGGCATGCGTGCCAATGTCGCCCAGCGCGCCGGCCCCCGCCTTTTCCGGATCGGTGCGCCAGGAGGCCTGCTTGTTGCCCTCCTCTTCGAGACGCCGGTTCAGCCAGCCCTGGGGATACTCCACCACGATCTTGCGGAGGTCGCCGAGGCGGCCCTTCTCCACGAGTGCGCGGGCCTGCTTCACCAGCGGATAGCCGGAGTAGTTATGCGTGAGTGCAAAGACCACGTCCTGCTCTTCCACCTGGCGGCAGAGGGCCTCTGCGTCCTCGAGGGTGGTCGTCATCGGCTTGTCGCAGATGACGTGGATGCCCTCCTCGATGAACGTGGAGGCCACATCGTAGTGGAGGAAGTTGGGCGTGACGATGGAAACGGCGTCAATGCCGTCGGGCCGCTGGGCCTCCTGTTCGGCCATCTCCTCGTAGGAGCCGTAGACGCGGTCCGGATTGAGATGCAACTCCTCCCCTTGCTGCTTTGACTTCTCGGGGGAGGAGGAAAACGCCCCGGCGACGAGGTCCATCTCGCCGTCGAGGGCAGCGGCGGAGCGGTGCACGGCGCCGATGAAGGCTCCGGGGCCGCCCCCCACCATGCCGTAGCGAATCTTGCGGTCGAGTGCCATGACGATGAGGTCCAAAGGTCAGTGAAGCAGATCAGGGCGAACGTGATTAAACGTTACCTCTAGACGCAGAAAATGAAAGGGGGGTGGGAGTCCGGGAGAACGAGGGCTTCGTTGAATCCGCTCATGTCTGGAGTTGATTAAGCATGCGGGGGCTTGTTTCAAGGCTCCCCCCTCGGCGTCGTCGGACGAGCAGGCGGAGCAGGATGAAACCTCCGTGGCGAGTGCCGACCCGACCCTCGCACTACTGGTATGCAGACGAAGCTCCGAGGACCCACCGGAGCCCCCCCAAAACGTGTTGCCGATACAGCGGATCTTTGTAGGAGGCTTTCGTGTGGCCCGCGGCGGTGTACCAGGCCCGTCCCCCGTTGTGCACGTGGCACCAAGCAAGGGGATGATCGTCTCCCATCGTACCACCCTTGTAGGTAGTCTCATCGAGGGTAAGGAGCACCCGCACCGAGTCGCGTGGATTCGATCGAAAGTTATACCATTCGTCACGGCGCTCCCACGTCGCAGACAGCATGACGGTAGAGGGATGCGAAGGAGCCTCGATGCGGACCGTGGCCTCCTGAATTTCTGGATGGTCGTCAAAATAGGCCCCGACGAGGCCGCCATACCAGGACCAATCGTACTCGGTGGTAGAGGCGGCGTGGATGCCTAGGTACCCTCCCCCATCCCGAATGAAGTTGCGAAGTGCGTCCTGACCCACGGGGCCGAGCACGTCCCCGGAGGTGTTCAGAAAAACAACCGCATCGAAGTCCGAGAGACGATCGGGGCGAAATGCCGTGCTGTCCTCCGTCGCCTCCACTCGAAATCCATGCTTCTGCCCCAGGGCCCGCATCATCTGGATGCCATCCGGAATGGCCTCGTGACGGTAGCCGTTCGTTTTCGAGAAAACCAGAACTTCAGAGTCGGGGAGGTCCTGCGCGCCGGTTGGGGTCGGCAGGAGCGCTATGCTCAGAATGAAGACTCCCAGGAGTGTCGGGAGACGCGAGAGGCTAATCATGAGCCTGAGGTATCGAATGAATCTACGGAGTCGTATGCCTCAATGACGGCCCGTTCCCCGGCGCGGCCCTCTCCCGCCATGCCGTGCTCCATGCCCAGGATGCCGTCGTATCCCTTCTCGTGCAGATGCTGGAAGACGTTCCGGAAGTTGATTTCCCCCGTGGTGGGCTCGTTTCGTCCCGGATGGTCTCCGATCTGGACGTAGCCAACCTCCTCCCAGGCCGCGTCAAGGTTCGGGATGAGATTCCCTTCAGTGATCTGCTGGTGGTAGATGTCGTAGAGAATCTTACAGGCCGGACTGTCGACGGCTCGGCAGATCTGATAGGCCTGGGCGATGTGGGTCAAAAACTGATTGGGGTGGTTCCGCCGATTGTTGAGCGGCTCCAGCACCATCACGAGGTCGTGGGGCTCCAAAATGGCAGCTGCTTCTCGGAGCGTCTCCACGAGGTTCGCTGTCTGGTAGCCTTTGTCGAGGCGCAGATCGCGGGCACCCGGGACCACCGTCATCCACGTAGCACCTACCCGCTGGGCGACCTCCACGGAGCTGCGAATCTCATCGAGAAACCGCTGGCGGGGTCCCTTCTCCCCCGTTGTCAAGGCTGGCTCGTTCCAACTGATCGAGTGGGCCACGAAGACGCCCATCCGCAGGTCATGCTCGCGAAGAGCATCCCCAATCCGGCGCTGCTCTCGAGGAGACCGGTCGCGCATGCCGTTGTCCTCGATTGCCCCGAAGCCCTCCTCGGCGATAAAGGCGATCTGGTCAACCACATCCGACCCGGCGTGGGCTTCAAATTGCCCGGGACTCGGGGCGTAGTCGAGGTGAAAGCGGGAATCTTGGGAGGCGGGTCCGAATGCAGACGACACGACTGGGTCCGGGGTCGTCGCGGAGCCAAGAAGGGTGCCTCCAGCTAGGGCGCTTGCCTGGAGAAAGCGACGTCGATCCATGAGGATAGCGGTAGGGAAATAGGAAAACTAAAAACTAAAGAAAATAGAGAAACTAAAGGTTGTCTCGTTTCATCTCTTCAACGGCGTAATCGACGGCGCGGGCCGTGAGGGCCATGTAGGTAATCGATGGGTTCTGACAGGCCGAGCTTGCCATGCACGAGCCGTCGGTGACGAACAGGTTTTTGACGTCGTGGGCCTGGTTCCACTTGTTAAGCACCGAGGTGTCCGGATCGCGTCCCATGCGGGCCGTTCCCATCTCGTGGATGCAAAGGCCCGGAGCGGCGTCTTCACTCACGTACGGCTCCACGTCGGTGCATCCGGCCGCCTCCAGCGTCCGGGCGAGTTCCGTGGCCATGTCCTCCCGCATCTTATTTTCGTTCTCCCCGAAGGTGCAGTTAATGCGAAGCTGCGGGATGCCCCAGGCGTCGGTCTTCTCGTCGTCGAGTTCGACGTAGTTGTCTTCACGGGGTAGCATCTCCCCCCACCCCCCTATGCCCATCTCCCACGGTCCGGGGTCACGGAGTCGGTGCTTGAAATCAGCCCCAAAGCCTTCCTCCCCGAGACCACGGCCCCAGCCTGCACGACTGGCTCCCCCCTGACAGCCGTAGCCCCGTAGAAAGTCGGCATCCGAATCCGGCTGGTCGCCAAGGTTGCGGAAGCGAGGAACGTAGATGCCGCTCGGCCGATGCCCGGAGTAATACGTGTCGCCGAGACCGGGAACCCTGCCGCTGGCCCCAGCCCGGAACGCGTGGTCCATCAGGTAATGGCCGAGGGCTCCGCTCGAGTTGGCCAATCCGTTCGGGAAGCGGGAGGTCGCCGAGTTCAGCAGGATCTGCGTGGAGCCAAGCGTCGAGGCACACAGAAAGACGATGCGTCCCTCGTACTCGCGGGCCTCTTTCGTCTTCCGGTCGAGAACGCGCACGCCGGTGGCGCGCTTCTGCTCGTGGTCGTACTTGACGCTGTGGACGATGCTGTCGCACTTGAGCGTCATGTTGCCGGTGGCCCGGGCGGCGGGGAGCGTGGAACTCAAACTCGAAAAGTAAGCCCCGACGCTGCAGCCGCGCTGACAGGGACCACAGTAGTGACAGGCCTGGCGTCCGTCGTGCTCCTGGGTGAGAACAGCGGCCCGGGCGATGGTCATCATGCGGTCCTTATAGGCGCTCTCAATGCCGGCCTTCACTTGCTTCTCCGCGGCGTTCATTTCCATCGGGGGAAGGAACTGGCCGTCTGGCAGGTGCGGAATCCCTTCCTCTTGCCCACTGATGCCGACGTGCTTCTCGACGTAGTCGTACCAGGGAGCGATGTCCTTGTAGCGAATGGGCCAGTCGACGCCGTAGCCGTCCCGCGCGTTGGCCGTAAAGTCGAGGTCACTCCACCGGTAGCACTGGCGTCCCCAGGTGAGGGAGCGTCCCCCGAGGTGGTACCCTCGAATCCAGGTGAAGGGCTCCTCCTGGACGTACGGGTTTTTCTTGTCGTTCGTGAAGAACTGCTCGGTGGCCTCCCCAAAGGCATAGCACTTACTCTGGATGGGGTACTCTTCGGCGTACCGTTGCTCATTGCCCTGTCCGTGGAAGTCAAACTCCCAAGCAGGGGTGTGTTCGGTCTCGTAGTCCGCCCCGTGCTCGACGTACGGGCCGCGTTCGAGCACCAGGGTATTGAGGCCCTTTTCGGTTAGTTCCTTGGCGGCCCAGCCGCCGGTAATGCCGGAGCCGACGACGATGGCGTCGTAGGATTCGCGTTGGGGGGCAATGTTGGGAGCATCGGGCATAAGACGTAGGAAGCGTCGTCCGAGAACGGTGTGAGAAGACGAGAGTGGCCTACTGCCGTGTTAGTTCCTTATGTGGGTTTTTTCCAGCCGGTTTTGTGAAGCCACATGGCGATGGGGGCCTCCATTTGCCTTGAACGTGCGTTCCGGCGTTGGGTCCTTCCGGAAGGGCGGACGGATCTAAACAATCATCCTTGACGGCATATTACGTGCCAGCTCCGGACCAGGCCCGTCCGATTTCCTCGTAGGGCACATCGCCGTCGTAGGTGCCCGGTACGATGTTGGTTCGCAGCTCCTGAGTTGCCCCTACCTCCGAGGTGTAGTACCCCACGATTACGAGCTCCTTCAGCATCCGGTAAAACGAGGGATTTTCCCGGTCAGCCTCCGCCGCGTCGGGGCCGAAAGTCTCGTCGTCCAGCTCCGCAACGAAGGCCCGTTGCTCCTCCGGGCTGAGCTCCACGAAGGACGCTCCGTAGGTCTCCTTGCAGCGCCCGTTGGCCGCTTCGAGTCCGTCCATGAACCGGGCACGGTCTTCCTCGAGCCAGCTCTCCCCCACGATCGCGTCGATGAATCGGTTGACATTCGCGGCGCTCGCGCCGGGGGTGTCCGTGGTAGGGATGATGATCTCGGCCATCGTGTCGATCATCGCGTTTTGGGAGTCGGAGAGGATCGACGGGGTCCAGTCGGCACCGCGCTGGCGCTCGCAGCCGCTCAGCACCCCTGCGACGGTCGGTGCCGAGACGATTCCTCCGAGAAGAATGCCAACCCGACCTAGCGCCTGACGTCGAGTGATGCCGTCATCAGTGCTCATGAAAGAACCGATAGGATTGGGGGCAGAAAGCGAAAATGCAACGCGACTGATTTCCAGAATTGAGCCGTCTTCAACGACGGCAATATCGACCCGTCTTCCCAGAATTACGAGTCGGGACTGAGTGGACGCAGTTTGATGTCTCGGTACCAGACGGGGTGATTGTGGTCCTGTAAGACAATGTGGCCCGTCGTGGCCTCCGCAAAATGGGGCCAGTCGGCGAACTTCGATTCGGCCATTCGCTTCGTCCAGGACTCACTCCCAATCTCAGTCTCTAGCAACTTCGTCCCGTTCATCCAGTGCTCCACGTGGGAGCCCCGGACGACGATGCGGGCCTCGTTGTACTCTCCGACGGGCCGAGTCACGTCCTGAGACGGCGCATACAGTCCGTAAAGGGCCCCGGCCTCGCGTTCGGGGGCGCTGTCCCCGGCGTGCACGGCGTTGTCGAGCACCTGGTACTCCAGTCCGCTGCGGGCGGCAGACCCGGCCACTTCGGTCGCGCGGTATATAATGCCGCTGTTGCCCTCCGGGGCAATCTTCCATTCGAGGCGCAGTTCGAAGTGGTCGAACTGATCGGTCGTGAGGATCGATGTCGAGTTCGGGGCCTCGCCCCGGAAGTGAAGTGCACCGTCCTTGACGGTCCACCCCTCCGGAGCCGAATCGCGCTGATAGCCGCGCCAGCCGTCAAGCGACTCTCCATCAAAGAGCAATTGCCACCCCGCTGCTCGTTCGGCGTCGGAGAGGGTGTTCGTTTTGTCGGGACCGGGGGCTGATGCTCTCGGTTCGGAGGCAGGACGCTCGGCATTCATGGTCAGCACGGCGTAGAGGATGCCAATTAGTGCAATTCCCCCGAATGCCATCAGAAGCACAGAGCCGGAGCGATACTTCGGCGGAGTGGACATGAGTGTCCTAGAGCGGTCAGAAAGAGTATTGAATCAAACGTGACATCAAGTAAAGGAACGGTAACCTCTTGCACAAGAATGGTTCTCGTGTCGCCAACGAATCGAGAGTCCGGAGACCAGGAAAGTGCATATCGATCCTTGGGGCCTTGGCATCAGAACATAGATGTCACCTGGAAGCGGAGAGAGTACTGGGAGCCGTCGAACGGTGTCTGTTCGATGAAGGATGCCTTCGCGAGGATGCGCGGGTGGAGCTTGTAGCCGACCACGACCGAGAGGCGGGTGACATCCTCGTCCCACTTAATTGAGGAGCCTCCCAAGGGATCGTCTGCGACGGGAAAGTGAAGGCGTTCGCCGCGAAGGGCCAGGTAGGAACCGGGGAGAACCGGTGGTTCGACCTTTGCGTCGAGGTGCCCACCCACCTGTGTGAGCCGGTACCGAACCGGCTCGCCATCGTCATTCACCACAAAGTCCCCGTCTCGAAAGCCCGGGACGGACCAGATCGTGTAGATGACCTCCCCTTCGAGCCCGAAAAAGCCGTAGCCGGTCCGGAAGTCCGTTCCGATCAGGGTCTGGCGGAACCGGCCGAGCGCCCGTTCGTCGCGGAGGAGCTCATTTATGGAATGCGTTTCCATGAATGCGCCGTGGCTGAACGAGACGCCCTGGGTCCAGAACACGGTCGGGCGGTACTCCATCCGCGTGATCGCGGAGACATTGCCGTTTCCTGTGATGGTCTTGCGGGAGGCAGGAGCGTTATTGACGACGGCAATGTCCCAGACGAGCGTCTTTTCGGCGAGGGTCCACGACAACTGGCCCCCTGTCACGTAGCCCGTGCGGTACAGCGTGCTGACGGCGCTGTCCCACCCTCCGTACCCGGAAGTCGACGACTTGGCTCCAGGCCAGAATCCATGCCCCTGTGTCACATTCACACCGTATCCGTAGAGGAGGGGTGCCGCCGCAAAATCGTTCCGAAAAGCGAGAGATTGCTTGGGGTACGCTCCAAACGGATTTACGAAGCGCCCCACCGATACTGAGATCGATTTGTCTTCGGGGTCCCAGCCCAGATAAGCGAGCCCCACGCGCGGTGGGTTGAGTCCTCCGTCTCCGATATTATCAACCTGAAGACGACCCTCGAAGAAAAACGACGGGCCGAGTTCCGAGAATGCGAATAGATTCACCTGTCGAAGGGTGAAGTGTCCAGCCGGGATCCCGGACTTCGATGCGCGCTCTGTCGTTGGGATCTCGTTCACCAGGAAGCGGGAGTCCGGCCCGCCCACGCGGTACTCCACGTCCAGCCCAGCCCCCAGGTCGACCTGAGCGTAGATCGGGCCGAACCCGGCCCACAGGAATCCGAGAAGGACGACGACCGAAAGCTTAACTGTTGTTCGCATAGATCAGTTCGGCAATTTCGAGGGTGCGATCGAAGCCCTTGAGTTTTTGCGTCGCGACCGATTCGACTTGAAAGGTGTCGGTGAGACCCTGCTGAACGATCAGGTCCTTCCGGACGAGGACCTGACCGGCCTCGGCGGTGCTACACAGCCGCGCACACAGGTTTACCTCGGCCCCGATCACGCTGTAATCGAACCGTTCCTCGGCCCCCATGGGGCCCATCAGCATCGGGCCATAGTTTACTCCCACCCCCAGTCCATCCCAGAAGGAAGCGGCCGAGGAATCCTCCTGAAATGCCCGCTGAATCTCGATGCTGCAGTGAAGGGCCCGTTCCAATCGATCGTCCCCGGCGAAAATGGCAATCATCGCATCCCCGACGAACTTATCAATCGAGCCGCCGTAGCGCGAGGCGACCTTCGCCTGGCTGGTGAAGGTGCGGTTGAGTCTGCGCACAAAATTCCGCGGGGAGGTGCGCTCAATCAGGTCCGTCGAGTTGCGCAGGTCGGTGAAAAGCACCGCCAGTTCCTTGATCTGTCCCTGGTCGTTCAGGTCAAAGTCGGGCTCCTCGCTGTTTCGAATCATCTCGAGCGTGTGCGCCCCCACGTGGCGCTGCAGGAGGGACCGCTCCCGGAGGTCGGCGATCATTTCGTTGAAGCTGTGGGCGAGCTGGCCAATCTCGTCGTCGCTCTGCACCGCCACCTCCACGTCCAGGTCGCCGTCCTCGACCCGGCCCATGGCCGTCCGAAGCGCCTCGATGGGAGTGGAGACGATTCCGCCGAGAAAAATGGCGAGGGGCACGGTGAGGACGACAGCGACAATCGTGATGAGGAGAATATTCCGCCGCAGCGAATGGAGGGGAGCCAACTCGGTCGCAACGGGGACGCTCGCCACGTAGAAGGCGGGCTCACCCGTACCCAGGGGACTGAGGAAGGCGAAATGCTCCTGGCCGTTGACGTTCATTCGGAAGGGAGCGGTGGACTCGCGTTCTTGAACGGCCCGGTAAACGCGGCCCTGCTCGTTGGCCCAAAGGGCCTCGTACGGGCGGGAGGCCGTGTCGGGGAGGGTGGAGGCAATCCGCTGCTTCTCCAGAAACATGGACACCTGCATCGTACTGTCCGTGCGCAGGTCATTGGCCTCCACCTCGGTGAAGCGTGCTCCCAGCGTCAGCGTCCCAATCACGGTGTCTCCGCTGTAGACGGGAATCGCGACCACCTGGTAGAGGGCCTGGTCGATGGCCCAAAGGGTGGGCAGGCGGATTTCGGGCGGCGGCTCCTCGCCCGCGAGTGCGGACCGGACGGCTCCGCGGCGGATGAGGTCCGTCCCTTCCTTTTGGGGAGCACCCAGCCACGCGAGGACCGTTCCGTCCCGATTGGTGACGATCATCAGGTCCGTCTTGACGAAGCCACTGAACCGCCGCACGCTCTGCCGCATCGTCGGCGGGTCGTCGAGCGAGAGGTTGGCGATAAACGTCGAGTTCTCCACAATCAGATACGCCGATTCCACCAGACGGTCGTAGCGGAGACGCTGCTGTTGGTCCAGGAAGGTTTGCGTGCGGCTAAAGTTGTCGACGACCCCATCGCGAACCTCCTCCGACACGGTCCGATTGGTTGCGAGGAGAATGACCGCCACGACCCCAGCCGTGAGACCAAACAGGAGGAGAAAGAACTTGTACTTGATTGGCAGATTCATCGTCAACGCAGGTCGATGGAACGGCGGAGGCGTTCATCTCCGCTGAGTTCAACCTCGAAGCGGACGACCTCCTGACGAGGCATATAGGCAAGAATCCGGTAGCGTCCTTCCGGGAGGCCATCGAGACGGTACGTGCCGTCCTCGCTTGCGCGCGTGAAATACGGCGTGTCCACCGTCACGATGAAGGCGTTCATCTGGGGGTGAATGTCGCAATGCAGCTCCACCACGCCCAGGCCGGGGACCTCCCCGTCGATCGAGGGAATTGTCTCCTCCACGACGACCCCGGTCGGACGGCGGCCGATGTTGAACCGGGCCCCGGGCGTGAGGCTAAAGACGTTGTGATAGAAGGGATCGCTGTTTACAAACTCTACTGTGGTGCCCGGCGTGACGAGGGTGACGTGGGGGACGAACGTGGCCTCCTCCTGATCGATCTCGACGGGCTCGGGGAGTGGATTGACGGCGGGATCGTGCGACAGGGGATGAGCGCTAATGATGACGTTCCGGTAGCGGCGCTTTCTGGGGGGAGTGCCCGCAGCTCTGCGCGTCTCGTCCCCCCTGTTCGTACGTTGGCGGTAGGCCCGCCCCCGAAAGCGCCGCCGCTCGTTCTGTCGGGGAGGCAAGGTCACAATTCCGCTGAGCGAGGCAGGTCGTAACGAAGAGGGGGACGCAATTCGAGCCCCATTCCTACCCGGAACGACACTGCACTTGTCGGTTGGGGCCTGCGTCTGGAGCGAGACCGCGAGAAGCACGCAGGTGACGATGGTGGCAACGGGGGAGCAATTGCCAAGCACGAGAGCAAGACACCGGTAAGGAAAGTGCCTGCGGTTACGCAAAAAGCCGAAATCCGATCGGCAGAAAAACCCAATAGACTTTTTAAATCATAAATAAAAGAAGGTCAAATTATAAACAAAAGTAGCCTCAGAACTACGAATTTTTCCGATTACTGCTTGTTCAATTGTCTTGTTTTTGTGAAAATAAATAAATAGATCTTCAGTCCCCGTGTATCGGCGAGGTGGAGTCTCTTGGGGCGGGACCTTCGCCTTCGGGAGAAAGAGGAGCCGCTTTTCCGGAGCCGCTGGCCGGTCGAAGGGGCTAAAGGAAAACCAGCTCATCCGGCAGCGCGCCCTGGAAATGGTGAAGCGGCGGGTCCGCTAGGCCGGCATCGAAAAAAACGTCACCGCCCACTCGATGCGGGCGACCGGCATTACCTCGTTTTTAGAGAACGGCGGCGAGCTGGAAACGGCCCAGCACGTCGTTGGCCACGCCTCCGCCGATACCACCCGCATCTATGACCGCCGCCAACAGAACGTCGAACAGGAGGGAATCGAGCGGATTCGGATCTGAGCAGCCCCACTCCACCCGTTCAATCCGTAGGCAATACCGCCTCTCTGCAAAGAGAGTTGGAACTAGGACCTGTATGCACGTTGGTATGTATCAAAATTAAAACACTTTGCCGGACCGAGTAGGGCCCGACCGCCTTTCTTGTTGGACGCGCCTTTGAGGAATGGAATTTGAATGGGACGAGGAGAAGCGACAGACCAACCTCGAAAAGCATGGCGGCGACTTCCGGGACATCGCCTCGGTCTTCCGGAACCCGTACTTGACCTACTTGTCCCCGACTGCAGGTGAAAAGCGGCGCGTGGCGATCGGCCCGCTTCGCCCGCCGGATCGACCCGAGCCATGGTCCGGCCCCTTAGTGGTCGTCGTTTACGTCCGGAAGGACGGGCCCTACCGCATTATCTCCGCAAGACGAGCCCGGAAAAATGAACGACGAGCCTATGAAGTCTTGCTCGGCTGAGGAGCTAGACGAGATGGAGAGCCAGACCGACTGGGAGGCCCTCCAGGAAAAGACCGACGAGGAGATCGAGAAAGCCGTGCGGGAGGACCCCGACGCGGTGCTCCTCGACGAGGAGTGGTTCGAAAAAGCGAAGCTTGTGGTGCCCTCCTCCGAAAAGAAGCGGATCACGATCCGCCTCGACGAGGATATTGTGGAGCACTTCAAGCAAGGCGGCCCCGGCTACCAGAGCCGTATCAACGACGCGTTGCGGGCCTACGTGACCTCGAAGCGGCTGGAGGAGGAAGACGTGTGAACCTCCTTGACCAAGCGGTCTCAGAAATGAATTTGACGTTCTCCGTGGCCGATTCCTATTCTGGGGAGTGACGTGACGGACGCGGCCTCCCGCCGCAGTCCGGCAACCGAGTGAGGCTTGGGACCCCGAGCTCGGTTGCGAGCCAGTAGGCCTCGTCATAAGACATTTTGTGTACCCCTATCTGGAGAGCCTCCAGGTGGGGGCGCCAGTAGACCTTAGGGTCTGCTTGCGCTGTCGGATGCCTGCGCCTACTCAGGCATGGTCCCCAATCCACCGACAGCTTCGCGCCCCGACCTGGAGGCTTTTACTTTTGAAGCGACATTTTGATCGATGCAAAAGACCGCCGTGTAGACCAGAAAACCCCATAATCCACAAAAAAGCCCTGTCGACTGCAGCAAACAGTCGACAGGGCGGAAGTCCGTTTCGGACCTAATAAGACACACGTGGACGCGTGATGCCTCACCTCAATATAGGCGTGAGGGCCAAGCCGGGTTCCAACTCTCCGGCCAATTCGCCCCCGAAGGCGGCGCCCCCGAGCCCTCAATTTACCAAATCGCAACAGTCTTCCCGCTCTCAGGGCCCCTCTCCGGCCGAGGAACTGCCCTCAGATGAGCTGTCGCTGGATGCCACCAAGCCGTTTCCGCCGGGCCTCTTCCGGGTTCCTATTCCGGATAAGGTGTTCGCGAAGATGCCGGACATTAGCGACTCGGCGCTCCGGTGCCTGCTGGGCCTCCTTCGCCTGTCTTTCCGCTACGAGCCGGAGAAAAGCGAGTGGGTGTGCCCCGAAAGACAGTTCTCCCGGAGCGACGTCGAGGCGGCGGCCGGGCTCTCAAGCCAGGGCACGCGAGATGGCCTCGATGAGCTTCAGTCCCTCCGATGGACAGAGGTGGATCGAGGCGGCCGAAGCCACCAGCACAGGCTCCTCCTCGAGGTCCCCGACCGCCGCTTCACGTACGTCCCCACCGCCCTTCTCGAGCAGGCCTCCCTGAAGGGGACTTCGGGCATCGGCTCAGGAACCGAGCTGCGGGTCCTGCTCGCCGTTCTCCGCCATACGTGGGGATGGACGAGCCGACGGGCGGATCCGCACAGCGGCCGCGAGGAGCCCGTTCACGACCGGTGGACCCAGCTCTCCAACCGCGAGTTAGCCCGTGCTACCGGACGGTCCGAAACGGCCGTTCGGCAGGCGGCCCAACGCCTGAATGGCCGGTGGATCGAGCGGGTCCGGCCGGGAAACGGCCCGTATCAGTACCGCTTCTTACCCAAGCGGGTTGGGGACACCGATGGAGGAGAGCCCTCTTTTTCTGAAGGCACCGCCAACGATCTGTCCCCCGATCGCCAAAATTCTGGTACCCCCACCTTTAATAGAGAGAGCCTTTCGAGAGACAAGCACGGGGAGCAGAAAGAAAGCGACGGCGATACGCCCGGCGAAGAGTCTTCCTTCCCCGGGCCGGATGCTATGCCGGCGAATAACACTTCTGGACAACCGGCAGCTTCGGAAACTACCGACAAGACATCGGGCTCAAACACCAAGGTCCCGCCGCCGGACTTCACTGGTCTCCCGCCCGAAAAGCGGGACCTGGCCGACAAGCTCTCCAACGTTGGCATCTGGGCGGGCCGGATTGCCGAGGTCTTCTCCCGCTTCTCCACCGGGCGCATTCGGGCCAATTTCGAGCTCTACCGCCGACGATCGGCCGAAGAGACGATTCGGTCGCCCGGAGCCTGGCTCTACGCGGCCATCACCGACGGCTACGCCCTGCCCGACTCGAACGCCGATAAACCAGAGGGAAAAAGTTCGGAAGCTCTCGGCACCCTCCCGCCGCTCGAGCACAAGGAGACCCTGTCAGAAGCAAAAAAAGACGCGTATGTGGCCCAGGGCATCAGCGAGAAGCGATTCCACCGATGTCCCTCCGGACGATGTGGCCCAGATGAGGTCCGATTCATGTACTTCGATCCGGAAGTCGGAGGGCCGACACGTCGGGTGTAGCATCCTGACTGACATTCTGTAGCACCCTCGATCACAAGGCCATGGCCATGGTCGACGAAAGCGGCCGCGCCTCTGTCGGGCGCCCTCGCCCGTCCCGATCGACGCACATCACGACGAACACGGGTACGTGGATTCAAGGAAGGACGCATGGCTGGTGCTGATAGGCCGGGCCGGCGGTGGGGACCGGCTGATTCACGTGTAGCTTGGTGGTACAGAGGCTTTATTCCACACATGGGTGTCCCGTTCTGGAACCTCGTCTCGATCTCGAATGCCAGTGATCTCGCGGGTTATAGATCCTTAACCCGTTTTCTCAGTCTCCCAACCTCTTCGGATCATGAACGCCGTCGTAGAGAAGCCCGACCGGCCCGACGTAGATAAGTTCTACGGGGGCAGTCTTCGTCTCCAATGCCGCAGCGTGTCCGGACAAGGCTCTGCCTTGCAGCGGAGGCTCGTTCGGCTTCTCTTCGACTCCACGGAGTCTCAGACGCCCCAGAAGAAACGCCGTCCGCAAAGAGATGAATGGGACAAGCAAATCGAGGGCGATCTGGAGGACGGCAAGCTGGACGATCTGATCGAGGAGGCGCGGGAGGACCACAGGAAGGGCCGGACGAACCCTCTTCCCCAGTCCACGAAACCGACCGTCGTTTCCGCACGGCGTTCAGAAAGCGGCGGTTGTCGTCGGCGTTGCAACCTGGAGGTCCCAAAGGTTTTATAGAAAGCAGCGGCTGAAGGCGATTGTATTGGCCGTCGGTCAGTTCATAGCGTCGTCGCATGGGGGGCGAAAATGGCGTCAAACGGAATGGAAGAGACCTGTAGACGCCGGTCGCCGGGCAAAGATGCCTCTTCCTTGAATCCTCTGTTTGTCAGTACGACCTATGATCCTAGGTTCCTATGAAAATAGATTTTCCAATTGCATGGGTGGAGGGCGTCATTTTTCTGGCGAAAGCGGTTGGTTCACCCTGGCATCGGGGAGGCAAGGCACTTTTCTTCGGTTTGCCCTCGATCGGAGGTAGAACCCCTCTGTCAGTGTTGTGGCGGCGAGACGGCCGAAGATCCCGAGATCGGCATGGCACCGCATATACCCGAAGATGCTAGAGGCGTAAGGCCGCTGAGACCAGAGGCCTTCCCTATAACCGCTGAAGGAATCGAACGAGAAAGTAGACGGCGAATTGGAGAACCATGGCAGTCAGGAGCAGCGTACCAAATCCGACGTCGAAATCTTCTCGCCGCGTCGCCCCCTCGTCGGGCTGGTGGACGTGACAGAAGTTGCTGCCCTCAAGGGCCTCATTTTGGCAGTGACTTCCGTCTTGGGTGGTGGCTGCGCACTTGGCCATGGGCGGAAGGCTGTTGTTCGGAAAGGGCCGTCATTATAATTACCTGCGCATTCGAAATCCATCCAAACATGGGTTTCCTCAAGAACGCTCTACGGTGGATTGGAGGTGGGGTCTTGCTTGCGATTCTCATTGGAGTCGGTCTCTACGTGTCAGGGGTCGGAAGCTTCGGGAGTGAAGAAGGATCGTCCGTCGAGTCGGAGCGGGAAGACCTTGAACTGGTGTCTCATAAGGGAGAAATGGGGGAGGAAGGACCTGTGAGCGTGACGGGGGTCGTTCGCAATAGCTCCGGCCGAGAGCATCGGAACGTCCAGGTTGAGATCAGCCTCTACGACGAGGCTGGCACCCAAGTGGGGTCCACGCGCGCCGAGATAAACACCTTGGAACCCGGAGGGGAATGGCGGTTCGAGGCGCCGGTTACTCAAGACGATGTCGCCCGATACGAGGTTGAACGCGTGACCTGGAGGTAGCCCGACTCTCTTGATTGCTGGAGTTGACCCGCTTTTGTAGACACCGCGCAGTCTTCACGGCGCGACGAGTAATGGAGGTAATGGAGAGAGTGTAGACTCCAAGACCCTTTCCGACGAAGGCGGGGTTGTCAAGGCGGCCCTCCTTCGAGCATATAGTCCGCACGTATCTTGACATGAGGCAACCGCAAGCATAGATTGGTCGTACGCTAGTTTCCTATGATCCTAGGTTTCTATGAAAGTAGTCGGCATCCTTCACGGAAAGGGTGGCGTCGGCAAGAGCACGATCGCGGTCAATCTCGCCCGAGCTCTCCAGCTCCGCGGACTCGACGTCGTAATCATCGACTGCGATGCGCAGGGCACCGCGCAGTCTTGGAAAGCCTCCCGGGACGACTCGGAGGATCTGCCGGCCGTCTTCGGAGTGAACAAGGCCGGTGCCCTTGAAGCCGACGTGAGGCGCTTGGCGGACTCCTTCGACGTTGCCATCATCGACGGCGGGGCCCACCTTGACAAGATCCATGCAGCGATCATTAAGACATCGGATCTCGCATTGGTGCCCGTGCAGCCCTCCCCTACGGACATCTGGCCCACCGAGCAGCTCGTCGATCTCATCACACGCCGGCAAGAGGTCACGGGCGAGCCCGACGCGGCGTTCGTGATCTCTCGTCGGAAGGTCGGATCGAAGCTTGGGGACACGGTTCAGGATGTCCTCAGTCGGTTCAAGCTACCCGTGTGGGACGGTACGGCCGACCGGGTGTCCTATGCCGAGGCGATGGGCAAGGGCCGCTCTGTGGTCGAAATGAGCGACGACAAGGCCGCCGAAGAGATCAAAACGCTCACTGATCAGGTACTCGACATCCTACGCCATGAGTGACGACGTATTCGGAAGTGCATCAGAGGGGTCCGTCTCTAGTGCGCAGGACACGACCGATCTCCAGGAGGACGTTGAGGAAGAAGAGACCACGCAGCTGAACGTCAAGATCCCGGAGTCGCTGCATCGGCGCCTAAAGATGCACAGCGCTCGTACGGGCAAGCCGATGAAACGTGTGGTTCGGGATGTCTTGGATAGGAATCTAGATACCTAGGAACCTACAAACCTAGGAACCTACAAATTTCGCTTAGCGCTGCTCACGCCCTCAGACGCCGCTCTCATGTTGGACCATTCCGAACCTGTTTGGCGAGACGTCTGCGGCCACCTGGGGCGTATCGGTCACTCCGTTCCCAGTACTGTGCTCCCAGCGCTGTGACTTCGTGGATCTCGCGCAGAACGGGTTCTGCATTCGCCCGGTAGCTCACCATAGGCATGACTTCGCTACGCTCAGCCCCCGCTACAGGGCTCGCTTGGGCACCGTTCATGTGCGTCGCCTACTGTGTCTCGGCTTCGCATCCACTCGCAAAACAGGTTCTCACTTACTCAATTCACCAAATATCCACCTGGGTTTTCCTGTACGTTACATTCATCCATTGACGCCCCGGGGGACGATTTTTGTAAAATGTAAGGTGATAGTGGTATTTTTTAAAGCTCGTCCTTTCCTCAGGACGAGCTCTTTCTATGTCGCATCACTCCCCCTGTCGCCCGCGCGTCCCATACCGAATAGTCCCACAGGTAAACTCGCGTCCGGGCCATGCACCGTCCACGGCAGGAGCTCCCCCTCGATTCTCTCTTTTCCTTCAACCGGATTCGACTCGTGAACCGAACGCTGACCGTCCTCCTCCTCATTTTCGGCGGGCTGGGCTGCGTCGTCGGCTCTGCTCATGCACAATCCCCATGGTTCGAAGACGTTACGGCTACCCATCTGCCGAAAGCTCCCAATCTCCACACGCTCGACGTGTCGTTTTCGGACGTTGACGGCGATGGAGACCTCGATGCTGCGGTGGCCGTCGAGCACGAACCGAACCGGCTTTATCTCAACGATGGCGACGGCCGGATGAACAACCAAGAGGGTGCATTCGGAGACGGGGCCTACGACACCGAACACGTGCGCACCGCTGATTTCAATGGCGACGGTACCCTGGATGCGATGTTTGTAGCCGAGGACGACCGCCACCATCAGTACTTCCTCGGTCGGGGGGACGGCACATTTCAGGACGTAACCGAGCGTTTGCCCGAGCGGAGTGAGGGGAACGCGCTCGATGTGGGCGACGTCGACGGCGACGGCCGTCCCGACATCGTCGTGGGCAACACCGGTGAGGACGGGCAAAATTTCTTGTGGTTGAACGATTCTGAACAGCCGGGACACTTCATTGAGGCGACCTCCTCTCACCTTCCGCAGGAAGACGATCAGACGCAGGGAATCGTGCTAGAGGACGTGGACGGGGATCAGGACCTGGACATGGTGGTGGGCAATGAGGTGCCGCCCAACCGGCTTCTCCTCAACGATGGAAGCGGGCACTTCTCCGACCGGTCGGAGCGGCTCGACCTACCGGTTCCGCTTCATACACGTCAGGTGCTGGCCTTCGACGCAACCGGCGATGAGCGCACGGACATCGTGTACTGTAACCTGACAAGCAACGCGGATGGATGGGAGAAAGACCCACAGACGCGGTTGCTCATTCAGGGGGAAGATGGACAGTTTGGCGATGAGACCGGCCCGCGCATGCCAGGCAACAATTTCTCGACGTATGCCTGCACGAACATGGATGCCGACGGTGACGGCGATCAGGATCTCATCCTCAGCACCATCGAAATCCCCGGCTTCAACGGCCTGATGGTGCGAGCCTACGCCAACGACGGGAGCGGAAACTTTACCGACGTAACGGCGGAGGCATTGCCGAGTGAGACCACCGGTCGCAACTGGGGCACGGACGTGGGGGACCTCGACGGCGACGGAATCGAGGATCTTTTCATCGGTGGCTTTGGGACGCAGGCGCGTCTTCTCTTCGGACGTGTCCCGTAGTGTGAACAACATCCATACAGAGGGAGGCGATCGCAGCTCCAACGGGAACGAAGCCCACATTCTTTGCCAAACCGCTCCTGAATTCGGCTTGACAACGGAGCTGAAGCTTCTGCTGGCCGTTCTTCGCCGAACATGGGAGAGCTCCGAACAAAGAGATGCTCCGGTCTGCACGTGGCACAGACCGCTCAGGAGCAAAGATCGAAGTTCAAACGAGCCCCTGCGTCTCGGGTTGGGAAGCTGTCGAGGGATCTCGGGCTCAACGGATTGAAAGGGTGGTGGGGAGGTCTGTCTCCGTTATTGCATTTAGACGCTTCCCAAAAACTACGCGGTAGGCTTGCACTGCATCTGCCTCGACCGTATGGTTGATGTTCGTGAAGAATGTTTTCTGTGCAATAACGGAGTCTGAAAAGGCCATCCTTCCGTGAACTGCTCTCTGGCCTATGCCGAAAATCGCTTCTCCGTTGAGGCCACTACATTCACTGGCAAGAGCCTTCGCATCTACAGAATATCCTGAAACATGCCCCGAATCGGCGCAAGAGCATTGAGAACGTTTTGCACATCTCTAGCCATGCGATATGGGGCTCCGGAAGAAGCGGCCACTGTTCTTGCCGAGAGCCTCGTCGATGCCAACTTGAAAGGAATCGATACACATGGCATTTCTCGACTACCGATCTATCTCAAGCGGGTCCACAAGGGGCTCATCGATCCCGGAGCCGAGATGGAGTTTAACCAGGGCCTTTCATCGGCCGGAATTCTGGATGCCAACAATGGGTTCGGGCAGGTTGCAGGGCGCAAAGGCATGGAGCACGCCACGGCGCTAGCGAGGACCGAGGGAGTCGGAACGGTTGGCATTCGGAACAGCCAACACTTCGGCGCTGCAGGCTACTACTGTGAGAACGCCGTAAACGAGGGATTTATCGGGTTGACTCTCACAAATTCAGAGCCGGCGATGCCCCCTTCGGGCGGATATGAGGCCTTCTTCGGCACCAATCCCATTGCTCTGGGTGTCCCAACCGGTACCGGACCTCCCATCCTCATCGATTTATCAACGAGCATCGTCGCGAGGGGACAAATTATTGCGGCTGCACAGAAGGGGGAGTCGATCCCAGAAGGCTGGGCGGTAGATCAGGAAGGCAACCCCACGACCGAACCGGACAAGGCCCTCGAAGGGGCCGTATTACCGATGGCAGGGGCCAAAGGATATGCGCTAGCCCTGCTGGTGGACATCCTATCCGGCGTCCTCTCTGGGGCCGGATTTGGGGACCGTGTGGGATCCATGTACGAAGACTTTACCCGCTCTGCGAACGTGGGACATTTCGTTGCGGCCCTCAATGTCGAAGCATTCTTGAGCACGAATGAATTCCTCGAGCGCGTCGACAACCTGCGAGAAAACCTCAAATCGCTAAACACACGTCCCGACGCGGATGAAGTCCTATTGCCGGGAGAGCGACGGTACCGCACCCAGGAAGAGCGGAGGGAAAAAGGGATTCCGCTAGGCGATGAGATCATCGAACAGTTGAAGACACTGGCGGCAGAGGTGGGATTGTCACTGCCTGAACCCATTCGTCTCGAAAGCTGATCCCTGGTTTGCGATTCCGAGAGCGCGATCAGAGACTTTACAAGGTAGTTCGAGAAGGAACTTCCTTCCGGAACGTAACAGGATTTTCCTGACTCGCCGCCCGACGCAACTCGCGTCTTACAGGTGCCAATTCACAATTTCTTTTCAGGAATAGGTGAGGGTTCCGTCTTTATGGTCGCTTTAGTTAAGAGAGGGAAAATCTCACAAATCAACCACTACGGGACGGCCTCTATGACTGCCTGATGCCGACCACGCGGATCAGCTCAATCTGAAAAGATCCTTACTCCACGTTACTAGAATCAGAGCAACATATAGTTACACTATGAAGTCATTTCGTATATTTGTATTATTTCTATGCGCAACAGTGACACTTCCATTCATGTCCGTTGCGCAAGACGAGATTAAAGAAAGTATTAAACAAGAGCTACGTGAAGAAGGAAATTATGGGCGACGATCAATCCCATCCGTAGACGTTGACTTTGCCGCATACAAGAAAATAGAACGGATTGAAACTGACTATGGCAGCTTTCAATCGTTCGATTATCCGTATGACCCCAAGACGGGGAGGTTCGAGCTAAACAAGGAGCTTCGCGTCGACAAGCCGTATTTTACAAGGACAGGTGGTGTAAAGCGCGGGAGTGTATTCTCAGCCGACACGATCGGAAAAATATATCGCGATAATTATATTCTATGGGGTGATGGGTTGGGAAATACAGTTTACGAATCCCTAAAAATTAGTAGTAAATATGGACTAAATCACTACTTTTACGCTCCTGACTACGACCCCTATAGACAAAAACCCCAAGGACCAAAACTACGATTTACCGATGATGGAATAAGCGGATATAAAGAAAAAATGCCTCGTGAGCTTAACTACATGACGGATTTCATAAACGAAATTCAGCCTCACTATTATAAAAATTTTTTAGATTATGAGAATCAAATATGGGCTTTATTTACGGGCATTGACACATCACCCCTCGGTTTGTTCCTGTATGCCGCAGAAAGAAATTACTCCAAGGTAAATAAAGAATTCAAAGATAAATATGGCTTTAGTTTACCTCTTAAGTACAACCCAAATAATCCTGAAGATGTAGTCAAAAGAATAAAATTATGGGAATATATGAGAGAACAGCACGGAAAAGTCACAAACGCAAGATCACAATTATTCAGAAAGCACATTACTGATAAGGGAAGGCTAATAAGCAACATACATATGGCCACTCAGGTGGACTATGAGTGGTTTGGTAAAAACTTCGACCATCCTGGTGTCTCCATACGACCAATGTTAACAGATAATAAGTTTGTCTGGAAACATTACATGGGGTACGGGACGAGGCTAACCTATGACCTAACAGATGAGATTCCCGTCGTCAGTCCACGAATCAACATCCCATCAGCCGGGGCCCGCATCGTCCCGACGACGGACGCAATCAAGTATTGGTACAGTCAGGTCGTTCGGAACGGGGCCGCCGGATTCTATGATTGGCTGAAGGATTACCCTGCTCGTGAAGAGGATGAGGCCGCGTATGGAGGATTTAGCTACGAAAACCCCGATCCGTCGGCCCGGGGGGAAGAGCGCTGGCACACAGCACTGGAGATGGCGAAAGTAACCTCTCAATCACACGTGTTTACTCCTCCGTCCTCGAAGTCGGGAATTCTCGTAAACATTGAAGACGCCAACGTGAAACAGGGATGGTTCGACATCTTCTCGGCCTATATCGAGCTGACGCAGGCCGACGTGTGGAGCACGTTTATATCGAGCACCGAGTTGCGCAATGATTCAGAGTCGTTAAGCCGATATGAGGTACTGTTTATTCCCAAGATAGAGTACGCGTATGGCGAGGTTACAGACAAGATCAGAGACTTTGTGAGGGAGGGAGGCACTATAGTAGTCAGTGACGAGAATGCATTTTTGTACAACATGGAGGGAGACAATTCGGAAGACTACCGCAAGTCAGTACTCGGTGTAGATGACGTTTCGGCGTACGAGAATCAGAATAATACAATCTCGCTAGAGGAGGAATACTCGACCGCGACTGTTTCGCCGTATCGGACTCCATACGAGGTCTCCATTGAGAGCAGTAGTGAGGCGGAAGTATTGGGGACCTTCCCTGACGGAAGTACTGCCATCACGCGAAATGATCTTGGAGAAGGAACCGTCATATTCGCTCCCGGCTCCCTCTTCGACATCTACTCGCCGAATGGAGACGGCGA
>CAYRPX010000004.1:0-41171 GCA_964426195.1 uncultured Salinivenus sp. | reverse complement strand
TCTGCTCGTCGATGTGCGGCTCCAGGGCGTCGTAGTCGTAGGGCAAATCGGGAAGTTCGAAAGCCATAACCAGTCTGTGTATTTATGGTTGGATATCTCGATGCGTATCTTTGTACTAGCGGAAGACTAAACGCCACCAGTCGGATCTTTGTTTTCGGTTTCCCGGAAGTTTTCTCCTCTGCGCGGCTTCCCCCTTTTTTCCTGGTTCTAAGTTCGTCTCACCGGCTCAGAAGAGTCGTCAGGAGCACGGCGCCCGCCCAGAGGAAAAAACCCGCGTAGACGAGCCCACCGAACCATTTCCACCGCTCGGCCTCCTGCTCCGCCCCCCGATTTTCCAGCACGCGGCCGTACGCCGTGAAGGCGCCCCCTGTCCCGAGGAGAACCAGCCACACAGCGTTGCGATACTCTCCCCAGTAGAGGGTCCCCCCAAGTCCAAGGAGGAGAGCGGCGTAGAGGCCAGCGATGGCTGTCCAGTTCAGGGGCTCTTGGGAATTCTCGGCGGTAGAGGCAGACATAGAAGGACACGCGTGATGAGAAGGTCGCAGTCGGTGCAGCCGCCGTTCAATCCTGAAATCGAACGACGAGCTTGCCCCGGTTTTGCCCCCGCTGCAGGTACTCCACGGCCTCAACGATGCTTTCAATCCCGGTAAACACCGTATCGTCGACGAAGATGTCCAGCGTCCCGCTCTGCTGAAGACGCATCAGCTTTTTCGTGTGCGCTGAGAAGTGCTCCCGGAAATGCGGGAGAAAGAATCCCCGAACGGAGGCTGACCTGGGAATGAGGGCCGTGTAGATTCGCTCGCGGGAGACAGTCTTCGGCCCCTCCTGATACTCACTTACGTATCCGATGGAGAGGAGCCGTCCGTGCTGAGCTAGGGCGTCGACACAGGTGTCGAACAGGGTCCCCCCGACACTCTCGTACACCAAATCGATCCCGCCCTCGTACTCGGTGCTCAGCACTTCGGTCACGTCTTCGGTCTCGTAGTTGATGGGCCGATCGCACCCAATTTGCTCGAGGAGCTCCACCTTCTCGTCCGTGCTACAGGTCCCGATCACGTGATTGCCCGCAATCTTTGCCAGCTGTACCGCGTAGTGGCCGGTGCCCCCGGCGGCGGCCGTCACGAGCACCGTCTCGTCGTGCGCCATTTCCCCGACCTCCTCAAGTGCAATTGAAGCAGTGAGTCCACTTACCACGATGCTCAAAACCTCCGGCGTCGCTTCTGGCACCTTGATGATGTTACCGGCCCGCTCAAGGTTGTACTCGCGATAACCGCCCCCCAGGGTGCTGGTGACAACGGCGTCGCCCTCATGCAGATAAGACACGTCCGTCCCCACATCCACCACCGTGCCCGCCGCCTCCACACCGAGGTCGAGCGGAGGGTCGGCGTTGGAATCGTAGCGCCCCGCAGTGATATTCACGTCGGTGGCATTGACGGCAGCGTATTTATTTTTGATGAGCACCTCGTTCGACGCGGGCGTCGGAATGGTTTCCTCGACGACCTCTGCCGCCTCGCGGAAGTCCGACGAAAAGGACGTGGCAACGAGCTTCTTGTAGGTGTCGGTCATGGACGAGATGGGTGTTGCGTGACGAAGCGTGCTCTTTGGCGTGCGGATCGGTCTGAACCGTGAAGACGTGAAGCGGGAGGAAGGTTGGTTCCGGCCGGTCAATTCACACGCATCCCGGCCCTCACGCGTCACAAAGACGAAGGCTCTTCTACGCAGGTCCGTTCCACCCCCTCTACGTCGAGCACAAAATTGGTCCCGAAGGCGGTCGACGGGGTTTGGTAGCCTGCAGGTGCGGTTCCGTCGAGAACTCGTTCAACAGCCGTGACTGCCGCTCGGGCCGTGAAGGTGTAGGCCTCGGGGCCGTGGAGCCGGGCCGTCACGGATGCTCCTCCTCCCTGCCGGGCCGAGGCCCATACCACGGTCCGGCCTCGCCGGCGCTCCTCGGGAGACGGCCCCTCCCGACGTCGTTCGACGAGCCGTTTCAGCAGCCGTTTCAGCGGCGGCCACGTGAGAAGAGGCTGCGCGTGGCGGCTGGCGCGGAGGAGCGACCGGACGAGAGAGGGAAGCGCCAGATAGGCCGTCACGTTCGGAACGTCTGTGGAGACCCCGCTCGTGACGACGCTCCCCTCCGGAATCGAAATCACCCGACGCCGCCGATCCCCGAAGTCGACCGTGCGAGAGGTCCAGCCGGGGGGGACCTCGCGCAGGGTGCCTTCCCGCCGGACGAGGCCGCCCCGGCCCATCTGCTCGATCAGCGTCTTGAGGGTGCCCCGAGAGACCGTCCCTTCGGAGTACAGCGCAATCTCCAGCGTGGTCGGCGAAGCGGCTTTGGTGGACACGAAGCGGGCCAGACAGTCGCTAGGCACCACGTCGAACCCAATGCCAGGCAATAGCATGACGCCCGCCGCGTCGGCCTCCGCATCCATGCCTGCCAGGCGCCGAAATACGTCCATCTCGCCCGTCAGATCCAGGTAATGGGTCCCGGTCTCAAGACATGCTTCGACCATCGGGGACGCCGTGTGAACGAAGGGACCGGCACAGTGCAGCACGGCCGCACTCTCGTCGAGCACGGTCCGAAGGCGGGTGAACTCGGAGAGGGCAACGGTGCGGGTCGGAAGGTCGAGCTCCTTGCCCATCGCCGCCAATCGGGCGCCGTCCCGTCCTGCCAGCATGGGCCGAAGGCCGCGGTTGGCGGCCTCCCGAGCAATGAGTCGGCCTGTGTAGCCGTACGCCCCGTAGAGAAGAATGGACATGTCGACAGTTCGGTCGAGTCAAGGATCGCGAACGGGGAGCGCGTTACGGAACCAACTCCGGCGCGACGGCACGGAGACCCAGTTCCAGCGCCCGAAATTGGAGATGCATCGCCACGTCGAGGGGAACCGGTCGGAGGTCGAATGGCGCAAGCAATTCCTCCACGTCCTCTCCCCGATCGAGACGCAGCCGAATCTCGGGCAGCCGCTCGCGGAGCTCCAGGTACCGGTCCGGACGGTGACCGGTCGACCCGTCGTTGCGAATCAGAAACAGCGGGAGTTCCGTCACGAGGGACAGCGGATCGCCCCCCAGCGAGGCCACGAACTCCATCGAGCTGTCGTGAAAGCGACGGGCCATGGCCGTGTCGCCCTTTGCCCGAAAAAACGTGCGCATGGCGTCTCCGCGCGGAGTGGTTTGAAAGCCCGGCTCAATCCAGAAAAACCCCTTCTCTCCCTTCCGATTGTGGTCGTGCATCGGAAGCCCCTTCGCGGCCGCCGCCGACACAAAGTCGTCGCGGAGGTGCTGCGTGCGAAAGGTCCAGGGTCGATTGATCAGGAGCAGGGCGCCCTCCCCCGCCGACATGCCATGCAGACTGGCGTGAAGGGCAAACGGCCCGTGCCCGCGCAAAAACGCCGATACGTGCTCGTTTTCGGGGCGCATGGACGGAAACCCATACTCCATGTCTCGGCCCGGCTTTTCCCGCACCGCGTGTTGCAGGTACGCCTTCGGATCGGGCCACTGCTCCATCCAGGATCGGTTGCGAGCCTCGCCGTCCGGATTCGTGTGCGGGACCACGACGAACCGAAACCGCCGAAACCACGGCTCCATCTTGTGTCGATGCGCCAGGCCGTTGACGATGAACGAGCGGAGGGTTTCTGGACCGACAGGCTCGTCCGCGTGGTTGCCCGCAATAAGACTTACGGAGGTCGCCCCCGTCCCCAGCACCACGCCGTAGAGCATAGCCCCTTCCTCGCTCGGCCCCAGCTCGCGGAACGACGCGATGTCCGGATGGCGCGCACACGCCTCCTCGACGTCCTTCCGAACGGAATCGTGGGCCCGGAAGCGCGGCTCCTCGTCAACCAAGCTCGTCAGTGCTAAAGACATACGGAAGCGTACAAGTCATCCAACAGAAACGACGACAGGCGCCTCTCCCCCACGTCAAACCCGGCCGAGTCTCCAGAGCACCAACCTCCTTCCCGGAAATAGAGGCAGCCTCAGAATCATCGCAAAAAATTGACAATCGGCCTTGAAAATTGTATAATGAATCCATGTGGCAGTTCATCAACATCTAGCGCCACTCCTCGCGGTGTGTGCAACGGATCAGGGATGCTCTGCCGCGCAGCACACGTTCTTTCGACCGAACTACTAGCAGCACCATGGCAGAGCGCGAAACTGGAACCGTCAAGTGGTTCAGCAACGAAAAGGGCTACGGGTTCATCGTCGCCGAAGAGAGAGACGAGGATCTGTTCGTCCACTACAGCGAAATCGACACGGAAGGATTCAAGAGTCTCGAAGAAAATGACCGGGTGGAGTTCTCGGTCGGACATACCGACAAGGGACCGAATGCCCAGGACGTTGTCGTCATTGGCTAACCTTCCGGCCCGACCTCCATATTTGGGAAAACTCGCCTCATCCCGCAAGGGATGGGGCACTTTTATGACCTCGTCCGTTCTTCGCTTCCAAAAGCAAATTTTTCCCTTCGGCATTACGGCGCAAAGCCGCCCACCTGGAGGAGCCGATCCGTATTTCGGCGCGCATCGCGATAATATACGAACGCGGTATACGTGCTGGTGGTGGGGGATCGAGTATCTTGCATCTGCTTCTCGAAGGCCGGATCGGAGGTGGAGTAGAAATACTGGTACTGGCCCTGCTTGAGGAGAACAGTTCCCTCGTACCGTTCCCGGGAGGAACTCCACTCCATCCTCGTACCGCGTTCCGGGTCCATTCCACTAAAGCTGCCGGCCACCACCAACGGACGGCTATACGGCTGCCCCTGTGCCGGCACGAAGGAAAAGGTCGTTTCCACGTACTCGGCGCTCAGGGCAGGCTCGACCCGACTGGAGAGAACACCGCGGACGACGGTTTGGCCAGTGCCGCTCGTCATGGGGCTGTTTTCCTCGAAGCGAGCGTAATCCGGGTCCAACACGATCCGATACGGGGTGCTCGAACGGTCAACTCGAGCAATCTGGGCCGTCGAGCGGAGCGTTCCCAAATCAAGCTCATAGCCAGGCGTGATCGGCGCGTATGCGTGATCCCGCTCCAGCTGAAATTCCAACTCCGGTTGTCGGGCTAAGAGCGGCCGATCCTCACAGCGGGTATCTGTAAGGCGACCGTTCCGCACGAAGCAGACGGTGTGCCCAAACGGGTCGCCCCGAATTCCAGTGGGGGGCGTGTACCGAGCAATGGGTCGGAGCGAACGCCACCGCTGACCCGGAACCATAAAGGATTCCGCCTCCATCCGAAGATTCCCCTCCTCTTCGGCCACAAAGAAGGGCTGTTCGAAGAGGACCGAGTCGCGACGTCCCCGTTCGGTCACACGCAGGATGTAGTTGCCGCTCACCCGGAAGCGAATGTCGTCGTTGGGAAAGCGGTAGACGTAATGCATGTACGACGCATCGGTAGCCCGAGACGATTGGTAGTCTAGAAGTCGATCGTTCTGAAACGACTCCAGAATCTGACTCGACGAGAGGTCTCGACGCCACCGCCGGTCCGCGTGCTGGAAATATATCGACAGAGGGCGGCCCTCCCTCTTCATCAGATCAAATTCGAGCGTCAGCGGCGTGTCACCGCCGAGCCGTAGGACGGGAAGCTGCCGCTCATCGTCCCCCTGGTACAGCTGAATGGTTCGGACCGACTCGGTGGGGGAGGTGTACGCGGGCTGAATGGTTGCCGAGGCCGACGGGGAGGACGATTCTTTCTTCGACTGCTGCTGCGTCGACTTGCACCCGGCCAAAAGGCCAAGCAACGCGGCACAGAGACCAAGCCCGAAAAGCCGACGAGGGACCGAAGACATACGACAGTACTCACGAACGATATAGTACGGACTCTCCCGGAAGTTCTCGGGATTCGCCTCTGGTCACCCCTACATCGGAATTCCGTGTATCTGGCGAAATACCACTCCCCAGAGACATCAGTCGAAACTTTATTCAGGACGACCTTCTGGCCGTGTTCCCCAACCAAGAGTTGGGCGGCATGGTTCAAGAGGATCAGCACAACAGCCAGAAGTTTGCAGACAGATCTCTATGGCTTCCCCAGAAAATCCGCTGGCATCCAACCAATTTTCCGGGGATTCCAACCGCCCAAACATCCCTGTCCCGAACCACGAGCTTCCGATCCCCAGCGGGATGAAAATTGGAACGCCGCGGTGGACGCTTTTTCCGAATCCGCCAGAGCGGCCCACCACTCGAAGACGGCCGCACGCTCCCGAGCTCCGATTGACCGGGCAATCCGGTGCCCCCGATGCGCCCATCGGCGGGCCACCTTGGTTGATCCCGTACGCAAGGCGGCCTTCACCCCCCAGGCGGTACGCTGAATCGGCCAGGCTCGATGCCATTCCCGGGGACGATCAGGCCGCACCGGGGAGGCAGTCCGCCGCCATACTGAAAGCGCCGATTGGTACTCCTTCGCATCCATCCACCGGACGGCCCGCCACGCCTGTCCCGCCACGCCCGGCTCCTCCATGGCTGCGAGTCGTTGTGCCTGAACGGCCGCCGAATCTCCGCTCACGAGAAGGCGAAGCAGAGCCGGACGATGAGCCGTCGCGTCCCGGAGCATCAGTCGGGCCCGGAGATGGAGAGCGTAGGTAGGCGTCCGAGAGTAGGCGTCCGCGTACAAAGTGCGAGCCCGTGTCGTCTTCCCTCTCAGTGCCTGCGCGTCGGCCAGGGCAATGCGGAGGCCGATTGTACGCTCCTTCGCCGCCAGCGTATCGAGCTGTCGACGAACTCTGCCCACTTGCCCCCGGGCAAGCCGAATCCGGGCCAACGACTCGTGGGCCGCCGCGAACCGGGGCTGACGGGCCAGCGCCCGGTTCAGGTGCGCGATCATCTCCGTGGTGTCGCGCCGCCGGGCGGCCTGTTGCACTTCCTGTAAGTGGCGGCGCGCCGGGGGAACGTAGTGGGGACATTCCGTTTCGAACAGAGAGGGTCGAGTAAACCGGTGCGCAACGACGTCATGCGCGTCCCGAGCCACGACCGACGACCGTTGGAGACGCTCCGCCCACCTCTCTGCAAGAGTGCGCAGGGACTGGCCATAGACGGCCTCGAAATTTCCCCACGCGTAGACGCGCTTCAGCTTGTTGGGGCCATATTGATCGAGGAGGTAGCGCACGAACGAGCCCATCGTCGCGTACGAGACCGCGCCGCGCCCCGTCCAAAAGCCCCAAGGCGATAGCCGATTTGCCACAGAGTGGGCCTCGGTGTTCAGGGTGGTGGCGGTATCGGAGGCCGTTGCGGTCAACACGAGGTCGTCGGGGGAGGGCGAAGGCGACGGGGGCTCCAACGCCACGGCCCAGCCTTCGACGAGGCCTGGTGCCCACGAGGCCCGGAGCCCAGGCAGGCCGTAAGGCCGACTCACCACGTGGGCCAACTCGTGTCCGAGACTCTGTTCCACTCGGGTCCGAAGTAGATGCACCTGCGGACTGGATAACCAGACGGGGGTCACGCTCGTCGTTCTCGCCCCCGTGAGACGCCCCTTCACGGCGGGATTTGGATAGATGTAACTCTGGACTCGCGGCTTTTCCTCATCCGCCCCAAGATTCAGGCGCCGTCGAACCCACTCGTACCGGGCTTCGTGCATGGCCGCTAGGTCCGCAGCCGCACTAGAGTCGATCTGCTCGGCATCATAGTAGAGGTCGAAATGTGTCGTGCGCGTGTGTCCGCCGAGATGTTCTTGCAGGTACCACGTGGGCGTGTTAATTCCGAGCGGGGCAGAAAACGTATAGATCGCTCCGATGGCTAGCACACAGGCCAGAAAGGCCCATTGCGGTTGGTGTCCCCGAAGCCACCGGCCCACCAAGACGGCCATTGCGGCCCAGAGAAGGGTGAGTCCTCGAAACACGAAGAGACCCGGACGTACGGCCAACTGTTCGTCGTAGATCGGCCCCAAGACGCCTCCAAACACATGGTTGTAGGTGTAAAACTGCGGATGCAGGCCAAGATCGTAGAGTGGACCACCCACAACAATGAAGAGGCCGATCCCACTTAGGACGAGCCCGGGCCGAGACAGGGCCATTCCCTGTAGGCCGTACGCGAGCGATACGGCAAACACGACTGTGACCCCCGGAAAGAGGACGTAGAAGAGAAGGCCCTGTCCCACCGTACAATTCGGGGCCCATAGCTGTGCCAGGAGGAGAATGCCGAGGGGCACGAGCAACGCCGCTTGCTGCCGACCCAGAACGTACCGAAACGAGACGGCCTCTGTCCCAAACGACCACAGCGCCGACCATCCACTAACGAAAAAGGCCGCAAGCGCCACCACGGCCGCAGCCTCCGCCTGCAACACATTGAGGAGCGGTACCGGGGCCAGAAGAAGCCCGAGCCCAAGATATACTGCTACGACGCGACACATCGGCGTCAGAGAGAAGCCAGGGAAATTTAATCCCGCGTTAGAGTAGCGTAAACGAGATCCCCACGGAAATGACCTCTTTCATCTGGAGGGCCTTGGTCGTATCTTCGTCGTACATGGCCGCGAACTCCACATCTGTGGTCAACCACTCATTGACCTCCAGGTTAATCACGTTCTCCCAGATGACGTCCGGCAGGATGCTGAATTGACCCATAGCATAAAAGACGTTCAGCTGAGAGCGGTACCGAATATTCTCCGTGAGATCCTGATCCAGTGTTGAGGAAAACTGCGCCCCAGCTTCCGTCCGCATCAGATTATCTTCGTTCACGCCGTAGAGCACCCGGAAATCCGGTTCCTGGACGATGGTCTGTTTGGAGGCAATTCCAAATCGGATGGAAAGCGGCTGGTAGGGCTCGTACGTGAGACCAATGGACTCGGTAAGCGTAGCGGGGGCGAAGAATGAAGAGGTCTGCACGGGCGGGTCCTCCTCAGCCCTCGGATGACCGTCGGAATAGGGGTTATCAGAGTAGTTAAATCCAGAGGCAAACTGAGTCCGAAGATTCCCTGCCAGGGTCGGACTGAACACCCTGAAAAAGCCTTTGCCCTGGTACTGCAAATTCGACTGGAGACGAATCAGGTCCTCCGACTTCCGAATGACGCGGTCTTCCTGGTCGATAAAACCGAGCACCAGCCGCACGTCGTGCGCCTGTGCCCATCGACTCCCCCCTCGTTCAGCAGTTCCTTCTAACAACGTCGTGAAGGCCAGCGAATTCAAGCCGCCCTCCTGCCAGTTTCTGTACGCCGCCTGAGACGCCGAGAACTTGCCGGTCAATTCAGTATTCCACTCTGCCTCGGCCGTGTCCGAAACGGGACTCGAAGCGGGATCTGGGGGCGACGGCAGATCCGGTTGCGCGAAGGCAGAGCCCCCGACGAAGAACCCGCAGAGTGCAACCAGAAGACAAAGGGAGGTGCGGAGGCCCATACAGCCAAGGAATAAGGTTTCGGAGACGTTCTTGGAATCCTCCGACGAAGATCGGCAAACGCCTCTCAGTGAAAAGAAGATCGCCTGTAAAAAAACAAAACCCCCTGCCCCCGAAGAGCAAGGGAACCTTCAGTGAGCGAAGGCGAGGATGTGAACAATGAGGGACAAAGAGAAACAGGATATGTCTGCAATTGACATAGCCGCTCAAACTTCGAGGGGTAGATCCCCCAATGGCACTCAGAGTTCGTTATTCTTAATGTCCTGTATCTCTTTCCGGATTTCGTGGGACAACTTCTTCAGCTTCATTAGGCTTTTCCGGGCACGAGTACCAGCTGCCTTGTTGCCTTTCTCGTAGAACTTCATTAGGTCCTCCTCCGCGCCATCAAGGATGTCGGTCAGTTGGCTGTAGCGTTCCTCAAACGTGCTCATACGATTACTTCTTCGATTCAGTGCAAGTGGTTGGCGATGCAGATAGAACATAATGCGCCCCTCAACCGCTGTCAAGCCAAATCAGATCGGCAGCACACTCCCATTGCTCTCCGCGTCTGATTTGTCAGAAGGTTCAAGACGGAGATCCGTTGACGGCCACAATGCTCTACTCCTGAATGCGAGTTCCCCGTACCGTCGCCCCCCCGAAGAGGCCTTGGAGGCTCGTGATGAGTAAGGGAACGTCGTCTTCAGACAGGGAATGTACAGCCGAGGGCTCCGCTACGTGTTCATCCGACACAGCATCGGCTCGCTCGTCGGTCCGGATCCCCTCCTCCCCGTCAGGCAGGCCCGACTGGTCCGTAGTAGTAAGCACGCACGCAACCGGATCGAACGATGCATCCAGGGCGTCCACGAGGGCTGAGACGGCCTCCACCGGCCACACCTCCTGAACAGGGCCACCGCCTGGAGCGTCCACGAGGGCCGACACGACGGGCACGACGTGTTGCTTAAGGAGCGCCGTCACCCACCCTACGTTGGTCGCCTGGAGCAACCCGTCGGGGTTCTTTTGGAGGAGCCCTCGATCGACGCCCTGTATGCCGACTGTGGAAACCACCTCGTCGGTCAAAGTCGCCACAATCTCCTGGTTCACTTCCCGCACGGCCCGCTCCACGAGACGCCGCTGCTTCTCGCTTTCTATGTCGAGTATACCTTCCGTTCGCTCTGGAAAGTAGCCCTGTGCCTCAAGGGTGCGTTCTACTTTCTCTCCACTTCCGTGCACCAGCAGACAGGTCGGTCCCTCCGGCCCAGCATCTGCAAGGTGCTGCGCGAGGGACTTTAGAAACAAGTCGTCGCCGAGGTGATGTCGGTCGAGATAAAGAACGTAGAGTGACTGCATATAGAGGCGAGACGACACGTGAGGACCGAACGTAGAGACTGCCGCGGGAGCGGGTCGGACTTCGCTCCTCTCTGTATCAATGCGTGAGCCGACCGCGCGATTCATTCGCGGACCTACCGCACAGAAGATTCAGGAGGTCTCCGGGTCCGAAGCCGGAGTCGGCTCCTCCGGGGCGCCGTTGCCCCGATCATCCGGCTCGATCATCTCCTCGACCACCTCTTCCACGTCAAGTTCGTCCGTCTCGCCCGGTTCTCGGTCGACCTCCCGAGGATCTTGACCGTCACCGTCAAACTGCGGAATGTGCTCCTGCGGCGGTTCCTTGCCGGCGTCGCGCCCCAGGGGACTGCCCTCGTGGATGTAAAACTCCTCGTTGGGGAGGGTGTCGTTGTGGGCGCGAGCGGCCTCGGCGGCCTCACGCATGCTTTCGTCGGCATTGTCATACATCTCGCCGAAGTTTTGGTGAATCTTGCGCTCGAACCACTCGAAGAGGTACTCGAACGCGGCTCGGTCACGCTCGAACTCGGGGCCGTACTCGCCGGACCGAAGCTGGTCGTCCATCTTCGATAAGGCCGCGGACAGAGCAAAAATGTATATGGCGTTGTTTGCAACCCGTGCCTGCTGAGCCTGGTGTCTTACTACGTCCTCGCGCTCCCACTTGCTCACGAGCTTGAAGTAGTGCGAGTGCCTCTGAATAAGGGCCGCAAGCACGTCGGCTTGCTCCTGGAGAGCCGGATGTACACTCCGGATCTCCGGTACAGTGGGCTTCAGTCCAAGAAACAATTGTGCCCCCAACGGCACGGCCTTTTTCAACACAGCGGGGGTCGTGGCGGCCGTCAGGATGCGCGACAGATTCTCCCCAATGGATTGGTCGGAGTCCCAGAGCAGAGCCTCCTGAATCGAGACCATCTTCTCGGCCAGCCGTTTGCCGCCGTAGGCAAAGATAAAGGACCGCATGACCTCATTGGAGCCCTCCACGATGCTGTGGATGCGGTTGTCCCGCCAGGCCCGTTCGATCTCGTGCTCGGCCATGTAGCCTTCCCCACCCATAATCTGCATGGCCTCGTCAATTACGTTCCACCCAAATTCAGAGCAGAACACTTTGGTGATGGCCGTCTCGACCATGATGTCCGTCTCCCCTCGATCGAGCATGCCCGTCATCATATAGAGAAGGGCGTCCATGGCATAGGTCACGGCCGACATGCGAGCAATCTTCTGCTGCACGAGTTCAAAGTCTGCCAGCGGACGCTCGAACTGATGGCGCGTCTGAGCCCACTTGATTCCCTGGTCCCGGGCAGCCTTCGCAGCGCCGGTCACGCCAGCCGAGAGCGTGCAGCGTCCGTAGTTGAGGCACGAAAGCGCGACTTTTAGGCCTGCGCCCTCTTTGTGAAGCACATTCTCTTGGGGCACGTGCACGTCGTTGAAGCGGAACCGGGCCTGCCACGTCCCGCGGATGCCGGTCTTGGCACGGTTGTTTTCAAAAACTTCGACGCCTTCCATGTCCGGCGTCACAATGAGGGCATTGACGCCCTGCTGTTCCAGTTCGCCAGTCTCGGGGTCGGGCACCATGTTCTTGCACATCACGGTGCACACCCCGCTCATCGCCCCCGATGTGGACCACTTCTTCTCACCGTTCAAGATATACTCGCCTTCGTCCGTTCGAACCGAAAACGATTCCTGCGCGGCAGCGTCGGAGCCCACATTCGGCTCGGAGAGACAAAACGCACTCAGCTCTTCACGGGCCACACGCGGCAGGTATTCCTCCTTCTGCTCGTCGGTGCCAAACAAGACGATGGCCTTGCAGCCGATCGACTGATGGGCCGAAACCAACACGGCCGTCGACGAGCAGTAGCGCCCGATTATTTCCAACACCCGGTTGTAACTGGTCACACCGAGGCCGAGCCCACCGTACTCCTCCGGGATGATCATTCCCATCACGCCCATGTCGAAGAGACGATCGATCACCCATTCGGGGATTTCCTGTTCCTGGTCGATTTTAACCCGGGGATGCTCGTCTTCGAGATAATCCTCAAGTTCGTCCAGAAGCGCGTCACACTTTTCACGCTCCTCGTCCCCTTCTCGCGGATAGGGAAAGAGAAGGTCCTCCCGAACCCGCCCCCAGAACACGTTCTTAACAAAGCCTACGTCCTCCGGCTCCGGGCCCATCATGGACTCGATGTTCTGGATCATCTGCTGATCCTCTTCAGAGACCCCTTTAATGTCGCTGAGACCTCGATCTGCCATGGCGTCGTGCGTTCGGTTCGTGCAAGCGAAATGAGTGCGCAGGGCCGAAAAGAGAGCAAGCGGCACCACCCCTGGACGGAAATCCGAGGGCCCATATAGACTGGAAGTGCGCAACCTGACTGCCGGATGGAAGGGCTTCCGACACAGGTGGTAGTTGTAGAGCGTCCTGGCGTTTTCGGTTCCTCCTTCCCGTCGCTTCCCCACAGAATTCGCTACTCCTTCCCGCGCCCCCGAAGGTGCGATTTGGTCCAAAATAACCGGCGGAGGAGCCGCACAACTCCGATCATCGGTTGCGGCCTTCCAATCCTACGTCTACGTTTGAGCGGCACAAGTTGCGACGAACGCGCCCCTCGCATTATCTTCAGCGTCAATTCCTTCCCATGTCCACTCCCTTCTCCACCCGTCTTCAACGCATTCAGACCCAGAAGGACACGGCGGTGTGCGTTGGGCTCGACCCTGTTCCGTCCCGCTTGCCCGCTCCTCTCCAAGACGGACGGCTCCGGACGGACGCCGTACGAGCGTTTTGCTCGTCGATTGTGGAGGCGACGGCCCCGTACGCTTGCGCCTACAAGCCCAACTTTGCCTTCTTCGAAGCCCTGGGACCGGCGGGCCTCACGGTCCTCGCTCAGGTCCTGACGACGATTCCGGACGACTGTCTCGTAATTGGAGACGCTAAACGAGGCGACATCGGACACTCCGCCCGCTTCTACGCCCGCTCCCTCTACGACGACTTCGGCCTCGATGCCTCTACGGTTTCGCCGTACCTCGGCGGGAATAGCGTGATCCCGTTCCTGGAGCACGAGGAGACCTGTACGTTCGTCCTCGCACGCACGTCGAACGACGGAGCGGCGGACCTCCAGGAAGCCTGCACCTGCGAGGGGATGCCGTTGTATCGACACGTCGCAGGAAAGGTAGACGACTGGGCAGAAGGAGCGGCGGGCGAGGCCGGACTCGTGGTGGGCGCCACGGCGCCGGAGGCCCTCCGCGACCTGCGCGACCAGTCTCCCTCCCTCCCGTTCCTGATCCCAGGTGTGGGCGCCCAGGGCGGCTCCCCCGCGTCCGTCATGGATGCCGCCGCGACAGATGCGGGACCTGTGCTCGTCAATTCAAGCCGCAGCATCCTCTACGCCTCGGACGGCCCCGACTACGCTGAGGCGGCCGCCGACGCGGCGAAGAAGCTTCGTGCCGCACTGAACGAATGAGCCGGCGCCCTCCCGCACTGCCGCGGTCTTTATTCCCAACTCCCCCACGCCGTCTATTCCAGATACTCCACCGCTGCCTGGGTGAGCACCATTCCCTGCGAGCCCGTCAGGTCGAGGGGGAACGGTTGGTCGGCCCCCTCTACGTCCGTGCCCGGAATGCCAGACCGGGCATTTGAGGCGTCGATCCCATGGTTGGTCTTCAGAAGCAGTGCTGCCGTGGCCGGATCGGACACGCCTGCCCCCTCGACGGCGGCCATGAACCGCCGCTGCGCGTCTCGCCAGTCTTGGAGAGCCTCGCCAACGGGGTCGAACACAGCGGGCTCGGTGGTGGCGTCTCCTTCGTGCGCCTCGGCCGCCTTGAGGGCCTCAATCAGCGCCTCGCGCGCCCGGTCGCAGGCACGCACGGCTTCTTCCAGTTTGTCAATCGTGTCGTCAGCAAGCATCAGGTACGAAAAACCGGTTGGACTACGGAAAAAGGGAAATGAAAAAGTGGAGGCCATCGACGGAGCCGTCAGTCGGTCTGCTCGCCCGGCGTGGATGGCACCGTGAGCACCGGACACGGCGCCGCTCGGGCCACACGCTCGGTGTTGCTCCCCAGGACGAACCGATCAATGCCGGTAAGTCCTCGGGTTGCCATGACGATGAGGTCTGTGTCGTTCGCCTCTGCGAAATCGATGATGTCTTGGGACACGTCCCCTTCCCTCACGTGGTATGTACTCTCCACCTCCGCCCCTCCCACGTCGGCGTTTAGCTCCTCGAGGGCCGCCTCGGCGTTGGCCACGATCTCGGGATCCATCTCCACGACTCCCACTCCAGGAATGCCCGTATCACTAAACGTCGGCAACACCCGCTTCTCCGCAACGAAGAGGAGATGCTGCGTGGCTCCGTAGCGATCAGCAACGGTCTTCGAGAGGCGCAAAGCGGTGCGGGAATGATCCGAGAAGTCAATAGGCGCCAAGAGATTCTGGTAGTCCACCTCGAGCGAGGAATTAGACGCTTCCTCCCGCTCTCGGACCGTCATTACCGGACAGGTCGAGCGACGAATCACGGTGTTCGCCACGCTGCCAAGAACCAATTGCCCCAGACCGCCTCGACCGTGAGTGCCCATCACCACGAGGTCGATGGCGTGTTCTCCCACGTAGTCTTGAATGGCGTCCGTCACGTCGACATTCAACCGCTGGGCGACGGCGGTTCGCACCTCGACCACCGAGGAATCCGGGGCCATTTCGTACAGTCGATCTCGGACCTTCGACCTGGTTTCTTCTTTCAGCCGGTCGATTTGCACCTCCGCGTCCCCGAGCCCATAGAGGCCAGTCCCAGGGTCGTTGACGACGTGGAGAAGGTGAAGTGTTGCGTGAAAGCGATTGGCCAACGATACAGCGTGGTCCATCGCCGCGTCGGCACTGGCCGAGAAATCCGTCGGGACAAGGAGATGTTGTAGGGTCATACGTGGGAGGAATCGGGAGTCCTAAGGCAACGCACTCGGAAACGGTTCTACCCCTACTGGTTCGACTCGGAGGAGCTGGGCAGCAGCGATTTTCCGAACGATTTGACGACGAATACGGGGGCGGGAGCCCTACGAACGACGCGTTCGGCCACGCTTCCTAGCAGCATTCGTTCGAGTCCCGTTCGTCCGTGAGTCGCAATCACAACGAGATCCACCTCGTTCCCCTCGGCGTAGTCGAGAATGGTCGAGGGGGCATACCCGACGTTGGCTTGAACAACGACGTGTTCATATCCCACCTCGGCCCGGGCAAGGTCGGCCAAGTTCTTCTCAACCCGGTCGATGACCTGGGGACCGGGCAAGTTGGCGGGCTCGACGCCGTACGCGGACGGGTAGACCACCTCCTCCACGGCATGGAGCAGCGTAATTTGCGCCCCGTAGGTGAGGGCCAACTCTTTGGCGTGCCGAAGAGCCTCGAGGGAGGCGTCCGAAAAATCGATGGGAACGAGGATGTTGCGGACTGCCCAGGCGGGGGCGACGTCCTCTTCTCCCCGCACCGTGAGAACTGGGCAAGGGGCCGTACGGAGCACTTCCTCGGCCACGCTGCCAATCAACAAACGTTGCAGGCCGCGCCGCCCATGCGTGCCCGCCACAATGAGGTCGACCTCATGCTCTTCGGCGTAGGCAACGATGGTATCCGGGGGCGACTCCTCCTCGCTCTGCTCCTGCACAATCGTGAGCGCCTCCAGATCCACATGCTGTGGAGGCTCCTCCTCAGCGTTGAGAAGACGAGTGAGCGTGTCCTTGGAGATTGGAAAAGATGATTTCATCCCTGTCGACTCGGCCGACCGATCTTCTTTCACGTTGAGCACATGAAGCTCAGCCTCGTGCCAGGAGGCCAGGGCCGTAGCATACGGAAAGGCTCGGCCTGCTCCCTCAGAGAAATCGGTCGGCCAAAGAATCCGGCGAATGTCCAGCATAGTGATCGGCAATAAATGACAGATTCAGATCGTTTTAAATCTAAGGGGTCGTTCCCGGAATGTGAACCGCTGCGTGGTGCGATATGGCATTCTGTGAACCGAATCCTCCTTTATCAGTCCCGGGGTGGATCTGAGACGGCTCAGCGGACCGATGCCTTGAACCCGTCCCTAGTTTATACGTTTGTGGGGAACTTTTACAGAATCGTCCGATAGATAGTGGCAGTGGTGATTGATCGCGTTGACGACAATTAACTTAGCTTTCAGTATGCGTGGAGTCAGCTTTAAGCCCCAGGATGCCGAGGACTTTTCGACCGGTGAGATCAAGTCGTACGGAGGAATTTACGCTGCAACAGCCGAAGACTTTGCCGGTGCCTTCGAAATGGAGTCCGACGACTTTATTGATGTCGTGCAGAACTCGGACGTTGAGCCTCTCACTGAAGTGGGCGACGATGACAAACCGGGAAAGTACAGCCTTTCTTTTGAGCGCGAGGAATTCGAAAAGCTAAAGGACCTTCTTTTGAAGAACAAAGAAGAGGCCGAAAACTGGTGAGTCGCCGAGGATCCTCCTCCTGTCGCCCGCCCGAAGTCGCTTCGACTTGGGGCGGGTTTTTTGGTTGGACTGCGTGTGCTTAGTGGGTATTGCGTAGGGCACATCACGGGAGTGAGCCCCCCGCATCTCCCTCAACGCTACCTACGCCGTCTCCTGTGGACGCTGCTCATACTCCTCCACCTGGGTCCACACCAGCACGGACCCGCCCGCCGCGAGGAGGCTTCCGAGAACGAATGGGACAGCAAACCCGAACTGTACGAAAAACCCCGCGATGAGCTGCCCTTGGGCAATGCCGAGCCCAAAAGCGACGGTGAGCACGGCGAGCTGGGCCCCTGATTCTCCGCGGGCGGTGTGATCGCCTGCGAGGGCCAAGGCCGGAGCAAAAATCAACGCCCCCGCGGCTCCCTGCAACACCCGCGTCACGATCATTTGCCAAGGGGCCACCACCAGTCCCTGGAGTAGCGTCGTCGGGACGAGGGCCAGGAGCCCAATCAGAATAAAGGGTTTGCGACCGACTCGGTCACTAGCACGCCCCACCGCGGGTTGAACCGCGGCCAGGGCAGCGATGAGCGCCACAAACTCGATTGCGAAGAGGACCGGCCCCTGTCCCAACTGGGCGTTCACCTCCGGCTCGATGGCGGATAGCAGCGCCACACACGTTGCCATCACGAGAGTCACCAGGCCGAGCGCGAAGATGGTGTCGAGCCCCCCTCCTTCTTCGGAACGGTCCCAGACGTGAAGGTTCAATCGCCGGGGCGCCGGGGCCGTCCCATCCGGATCCTGCACCAGCAGTCCCACGAGCACGGTCCCGAGAAAGGCCGTTCCGGCTGCGACGCCAAACGTGGCATCAAAGCCGGTAAGTTGCATTCCTCCGGGTAGCGAAAAGGGGCCCATTTCGAGAAGCGCACTCGCCAGCAGAGGACCGGCTCCGAAGCCGATGAGTCGAAACGAATTGTATACCCCCATATTGCCGCCCCGACTCCCCGGATCGCTCATTTCGTTGACGATGGCAAGGCTCGCCGTAATGGTAAAGGCCGCCGCAAGCCCTTGCACCACGCGCAGTCCAATCAGATGCCAGTAGGCCGTGGCGGCCACGAACGTAAGATTGACCGCTCCGAGCGCCACCAGCCCCCCGATTACGAACACTTTTCGGCGCCCCACCCGGTCGGACAGGCGACCGGCCAAGGGTTGAGCAATGCTGCTAGCAATTCCAAAGATGGCCAATACGACCCCAGTGACCATGGAGGACGGGAGGCCAAAGACACTGCCGCCCACCGCCTGGCTGGCCACGTAAAGCGGGAGGACGATAATGAGAAACGAGTTTCCAACGGCATCCGCCATCCGGGCCAAGGCGAGAGCCAAGATGCGCCGATCGACGCCATATAAAAATTTTGACGAAGGGGACTCTGCGTCCATAGTCAGTCGAAAGGGCGAAAAGGGAGAAGACCGTCATGATGGCAGACTGCGGTCCACCCACCGCTGAATAATGTCGTGCATCCGCGGTCTTTGGTCCGCCGACAATTGAACTCCAAGCCCCAGAACTATGAATGAACTCGTTTCAGGGCGCGGCGCTGCGTCTTGAGGGTCTCGTCGAGTTCCCAGTCCCCGTGACGAGTGCCGAAGAACATGGCCTCGAACTGGGACGGCGGCAGGTAAATCCCTTCTTCCAGCATGGCGTGAAAGTAAGCCGCGTACCGCTCGGTGTCGGACGTTTTGGCCGTGTCCTGATCCACGACCTGCTCCTCAGTGAAGAAGAGACTGCCCATCGCCCCTACCTGATGCGTGGTGTAGTCGAGCCCAAGCGCGTCGAGGTTGTGCTCGGTCCCCTCCTGAAGGGCCTCGGCGTACTCCTCCAGGTTGTCGTAGAGGCGGTCCTTCTCCTCGGCAATTTTTGACAGAATGGCGTGCCCCGCTCGCATCGCCAGCGGATTTCCACTCAGCGTGCCTGCCTGATAAACCGGGCCAGTCGGAGAGATGTATTCCATGATCTCTCGCCGCCCCCCATACGCCCCGACAGGGAGTCCACCCCCGATAATTTTTCCGAGGCAGGTGAGGTCGGGCGTCACGCCGTATCGCTCCTGCGCGCCTCCCGGGGCAACTCGAAACCCCGTCATGACCTCGTCGAAGATGAGGACGATGTCGTGGGCGTCGCACAGCTCCCGCAGCCCCTCCAAGAAGCCTGGCTCCGGCGGAATGCATCCCATGTTGCCCGCAATCGGCTCCACGATGATGCAGGCCACCTCTCCCGCATTGGCCTCCACGAGGCGCTGCACGTGATCGAGGTCGTTGTAGGGAGCGAGGAGCGTGTCCTTGGCATTCCCCTCCGTGACGCCGGGCGAATCGGGTTCGCTGAGCGTCATGGCCCCACTCCCCGCGGCAATGAGGAAAAAATCGCCGTGGCCGTGGTAATTGCCCTCGAACTTGATAATCTTGTCGCGATTGGTGTAACCGCGTGCCAGACGGGCGGCGCTCATGGTGGCTTCGGTGCCGGAGTTGACCATCCGTACTTTCTCGACGGACGGGACGAGGTTGCACACGAGCTCGGCCACCTCGATCTCGATCTCTGTGGGCGCACCGAAGGAGGTCGACGCCTCGGCTTGTTCCTGAACGGCCTCCACCACGTCCGGGTGAGCGTGCCCGAAGATCATGGGCCCCCAGGAGCCCACATAGTCGAGGTACTCGTTGTCGTCGGCGTCTGTCAGGTACGCCCCCTCCGCTTCTTCAATGAAGAGAGGAGTCCCTCCCACACTGTCGAACGCACGAGCGGGAGAGTTCACCCCCCCCGGAATGGAGTGCTGAGCGCGCTCGTAAAACTGTCGGCTTTTGCGAAGAGTGAGATCAGAGGGAGCAGCTTCCATGGCCAAATCAGGGATTGTCGGACACGTGTGACGAGGTCTGAACTGCGTTGGCTTCCAGTCCTACCGGGGAGGAATCAACCGGGAGCCGATCGTGCGATCCGCCGATAGAGGGCATGGACCCGGGCCTCACCGTTCTCCTCAACCCAAGACGGCGACCGGGACTCCACAAACGCTATATCGAAATTGGACATTTCAAGGTCCGACGGGACAAATTGAAGGCCTCTATCATCGAGATGTCGAGAGTCCGCCGGAGCCGCAGGCCTTTTCTCGCTCTCGGAGGCGGCCGGAACGGTAAGATAGAACCATCCGCCGGGCGACAACAGGGCGTGTGCCTTCCGTAGCAGTGTTTCCAACTCCGCACTCGAATCGGCGAACGCCTCCGTCCGGTCGCCAATCACCCAGTCAAAGGTGGCGTCCACCTCATCGAGGGCCTGCAGAGAGGTCTCTTGCACGCAGGACTGGGCAGTCTCCTCATCTACGAGCTCGCGGACGAGGGCGCGCGTCTCCTGCACCGCCTCTGGGCGGGAATCACAGGCGTGCACTGGGAACCCGAGTCGGAGAAGGGCCTCCGTATGCTGGCCCGATCCACAACCCAAATCCAAAACGGGACTCGAGACTGGAACGGGAGCTAAGGTTCGAAGCAGACGGTCGGAGGGCGGGTCGGCCGCCAGATGGGAGCTCATCAACAGCGTGTAGCTGAATCGGAAGTCTGCGTCTGTGTCGGTACACCCATCGTTTTACGAATCCTCTTTCGGCCGCGACTCCGTCGACCGTGTCGACGAATCGTTCGGGCGGGAGGCCGGACGCTCGGACGGAGCTTCCGGCTCAGTCGCTCGCTCGGGAACCGTCCACTGCCGGGCCCCTCGCGCACGCCCACAGTCCGGACACTGCACAGCGTCGTCCTTGAGGTCGTGCCTGGGAAGCCGGTGGAGGGGACGGAGGGGATAGGTCTGGGAGTGGCCATCGCCCTCGTGTCGCAATTGATTGACGTCGATCGGCAGGTCGAGCTGTGCAACAGTCGCTTCGCCAAGGGCCTCTATGAACAACGGGTGCGTGTTGAGGCCCGCGGTTACCTCAAAGTGATCGAAGCCCTGCCTCTCCGCCTCCGCACGGACTTCAATATCGAGCTCGTAGCTCGTAGTGACGTGGTCGGTCACAACACTAATGGGCACCACCAACGCCGATCGATGACCCTGATTTGCGAGGGTCTCAAGTGTCTCCGAGGTCGAGGAAGAGAACCACCCATTCAGTCCAATCATGCTCCGAAAATCGATATGGAACGGCCGTTCCCGCCCCCGGAAACGCATGACCTGATCCACCGTCGAGTGAACGTGGCAGCAGTACGGATCCTCTCCTTCGTGACGGGCCCGAAGGGCGGTGTCGTGAGCACTAAAAATGAGGACAACGTCCTCCCGAACGCCCCGAGGAAAGCGCTGAAGGGCCTCATCGATTCGTTCGGACACGGCCTGCACGTACTTGGGATTGGCGGCGTACTCCTTTACGGCGGTTGTAGGCCACGTGGGACGCTCTTCCGCCTCGGCGAGGAGCTGCCAGTAGGTCAGGACAGACCCGGTCGTCGCCGTGGAGTACTGGGGATACGACGGGAGGAGGACGACCTTGTCGACGCCGTCGGCCGACATCTGGGCCGCCGCTTCTTCCCCAAAAGGGTGCCAGTACCGCATCACCGGGTACGTTCGAAATCGGACGCCGGTGGGCGCCCCGTAGCGGTCATTGAGATGCCCCTGAAGAACCTTGGCCTGCTCACGAGCGAGGCGCGTGAGAGGCGAGCCGCCCCCTATCATTTCGTAGTTCTCTCGCAACGTTCCGGCCTGAAAGTACGCAACCGACTTGGCCAGCCAGTGACGAAGCCGCCCTCTCACCGGGAGGTCGAGGAAGACGGGATCCATCAAGACGTTGTACAAAAAAGGTTCTACGTCGTCGAGCGACTTCGGGCCTCCGACGTTAAACAGAAGGACCCCGACACACTCTCCGTCCTCGATCTGAAGTGGCGACTCAGAAACAGAGTTACCGAGAAGGGTTCGCCGGTTGGAGACGTTGGCGCGGAGAAAGTCAAGCGGAGTCATACAGACCGAACGAAGGCTCAACGTCCGAAAAGGATTTCGGAGTGGCGAGGGTTGAATTGTGCGATCCCCCCCTGTTTCAGTTCCTGTTCGGCGTTGAACTTTCCCCCAAAACCCCCTCCTAGCAGTGTTCTCCCACGGTGCTGTCGGGCACGTCGTCCCCGGATAACGCCAGCCAGTCGCGAGCCGTAAAGTACCACTGCGCGTCGGCCTCGGGGGTCCCCGACTCCGGAGCAAAGTCGTACTGCCACTGGACCTGCGGGGGCATGCTCATCAAAATGCTCTCGGTCCGCCCGTCGGACTCGAGCCCAAATTTGGTGCCCCGGTCGTACACCAGGTTGAACTCCACGTATCGGCCGCGCCGGATCCGTTGAAAGGCCTTCTCGCGCTGGCCGTAGGGGTCGTCCCGCCGCCGCTTCACGATAGGGAGATAGGACTCGAGAAAAGCCCGTCCCGCTTCCCGACTAAAAAAGAAGAGTCCCTCCGGGTCCTCCCGGAGATAGTCGTAAAAAATGCCGCCCACGCCACGGGCTTCGTTCCGGTGATCGAGGTAGAAGTAGTCATCGCAGGCTTGCTTGAAGGTCTTGTAGTCAGCCACCTCATGGCGCGCGCATACCTTCTTCCAGACGCGGTGAAAATGTTGAACATCCTCCAGGCACGGGTAATAGGGCGTCAGGTCCACCCCCCCACCAAACCACTGATCCACGGGATTCATGAGGTCCTCCCCCAGGGCGAAGTAGCGGAAATTGGCGTGGACCGTCGGCACGTACGGGGAGCGCGGGTGCACGACGAGGGACAGACCCGTAGCGTAGAAGGGTGCCTCCTCCACATCGAACTCGCGGGCCATGCGCTCGGGAAGGGGCCCGTGCACTGCCGAGGTGTTGACACCTCCCTTTTCGAAAACCTCGCCGCCCTCGACCACGGCCGTGATGCCGCCGCCCCCTTCCGCCCGGGACCAGCGATCCACCTGAAAGGACGCCGACGGCTCCAGGTTATCGAGTGCGCGGGTGATTCGGATCTGCAAGGCCTCCACAAACCGCTTCATGCGGTGGGCCATGGGAATGTCCTCTCGCGGATCCTCTCGGAGAGTTTCAAGACGCTCGAAGGTGTCACCCATGATCGATCTCAATACTGGTCGGGAGGTCGGAGCGAAACTGTGCAAGTCCGTTACGCTATCCAGCCAGACTCCGTTCGTCGCGTTGCTCTCTCCGTTCCATTTTCACGTATCGAGGCAGTCAGGACATCCGGGCACGATCGAGCATACGGTGAATCGCCTCGTGCATGCCGTCGGTCATCGCCTTAGACCAGATCGCCGGGGGCGGAGCAGCATACGTCTCTCGTCGGGGGCGAGCCGGATGTTCGACCCGGAGAAGGGCGTGGTGGAGCGCAATTGCACGGCCCCCAATCTCCGACTGCGCCCCGTATCGACAATCCGCTACCACGGGATGCCCTCGACTCGTGGCTTGAAGGCGGATTTGATGGGGACGGCCTGTCTGCAGCTCAACCTGAAGAAGCGTGCGGTCGGCGCTTGCTTCGAGGGCCTGCCAGTCGAGTTCGGCCCGTTTCCCCTTGGAATGGTCGGGGTCAACGAGTCGAGGCTGCCGGCCGGGCTTGGCAATGTAGTCGATCCACGTGCCAATGCCACGCAGCGTGCCCTCAACGAGAACCAGGTACTTTTTCTCGACGACGCGCTCTCGAAACTGTCGTGACAGCTCCCGGGCAACCTCGGAGGTGCGTGCTAGCACCATGATTCCCGAGGCGGGACGATCGAGCCGGTGGACCAGCCCCAGAAAGGGCTCTCCGGCCTCCTCGGCCAGATGCTCTTTTCCCCTCGTCACGACATCGGGGTCGCCACTGTGATCGGCCTGAGACAAAAGCCCGGGCGGCTTATTGATGACCAAAAGATGCTCGTTGAGCGACAATACGTCCACGGTACCATGGAAAAAACGCTTGAGGGGAGGGCGATGACCTTTGCACCCGCTCGAGGGAGGGGCTTTGTCTTTTCCGTATTCGACTGTTGACTCCGACGACCGCTCCCCTCATCTTGTAGCGTTCGATTCAATCCTTTCCTTGCATCCTCCTCCCCCCATGACTCGCCATTTGTCCTTGCTTCTCGCGTGTTGCTTCATCGGTCTCTCTGGGATCTCCTTCGCCTCCGCGCAGCCCGAGGATGTAGGAATCGGTGCCACTCTTGGAACCACGAATGGAACGGCGACGCCCGCCCAAAGTCCAGTAGGACTCGCCGGAAAATATTGGGTTTCGGATCGTCAGGCGGTCGCCAGCGTCACTTCCTTCTATATCGGCTCCGGCCTTGCAGGTCCCTCCCACTGGACCCTTCAGGGAGACTATCTCTTTCACAATTTCAACGCGTCGCCGGTTGAAAATGGTCTCATGCCACTATACGTGGGCGGAGGAATGCAGTACACTGTGCTTGAGGATCAATCGAATCAGTGGGCCTTCCGCGGCCCCGTGGGCATCACGTACCTCACGGAGTCGGAGACGGTAGATGTCTTTGTGGAGGTTGCGCCCACCTTGACCATCACGGACCCGGAGTCGCTTCGCTTCGATGGGGCCATCGGCTTCCGGTACTACTTCTCCCGTAGCGGCGAGGAATCGACTGAGTAGCATTTCGGCTTCCCCTCTGTGTCCGGACGCACTCCGACCCTTCACAGCGAAGGGACCTGTTTCAGCGGACAACGGTCTCCCGAGACAGGACCGTACCGGCCCGGGTTCCCGTCACTGTTCCTTCGTGGATTTTCAGGCGGCCGTTCACGAGCACGTGCACCATTCCGTCCGCCAGATTATGCGGTGCCCGGAATGTGGCCGGGTCATCGATTCGATTGAGGTCGAACACCACGAGGTCCGCCGCGGCGCCGGCTTCGATCCGCCCCCTCTGCGGAAGTCCCAGGACCGAGGCCGAGAGGTGCGTCATGCTTCGCACCGCAAAGCCGAGCTCAATCACGCCCTGGTCCCGCGCGTACCGGCCCAGCTTTCGCGGAAAGGCCCCATAGCTGCGCGGGTGTGGCACGCCCTCCCCTCGTGCCACCAGCCCGCCGTCCGAGCACGTCATGGTCCAGGACTGCTGCATAAACCGTTCCACGTCCTCGTCAAGCATGTTGTATGAGACAATGCCCGGCGTGTCCTGCTCGATGAGTGCGAGCGCCGTTCCGAGGAGGTCCTGCTCCCGATCCGACGCCACGTCCGCCAGGGTTCGCCCCTCGATGGACGAGTCCGGTGCGAAGCTCCGAAACTGGATTCGGTCAGCGCCCCCGCGGCGTTCCAGGTTTTCAGTCATGTCGGTCCGGATGCGAGCGCGGAGGTGGTCCCGATCGAGGCGGTGAAGGAGAGAATCCCGCCCTCCACTCTGCGCCCAGCGGGGCACCAGGGCGGCGGTCAGGCTGGTGGCGGAAGCCGTGTACGGGTACTGATCGGCAAAGACCTCGACGCCGTCGGCTCGGGCGCGCTCCACCCGCTGCGCGACGGCCGACGAGAAGCCCCAGACGGGCGGACCAAGCGCTTTGACGTGTGTCACGATTCCTGGCAGGTCGGCTTCCCGAGCGATTCGGATTACCTCATCGACGGCCGACAGCAGTCCCACCGTGTAGTTCGATTCGTCGCGAATATGGCTTTGGTAAATGCCGCCGTACGACGCGGCGACACGGGCCGTGGCGATGTATTCCTGCGTCTCGGCATAGCTGCCGGGGGCGTAGAAGGGCCCACTTGACAGCCCGAGCGCCCCGGTCTCCATCCCCTCCCGCACGAGGGTCTTCATCTCTTCTAACTCCGCCTCCGTTGGCGCGCGATCCGAGGCGCCCATGACCTCCTCGCGAATGGAACCGTGCGGCACGAGCTGCCCCACGTTTACCCCAAGGCCGTGTTGGAGTAGCGAGTCCCGCTGCGCGGCCAGATCCACGGCGCCTCCTCCGTCCGGATTGACGACGACGGTGGTGATCCCCTGGGCCAGCAGAGGCTCGGCGGAACTCAACGACTCGTCACCCAACCCGTCAGCGGCGTGGGAGTGAACGTCGATAAAGCCCGGGGCCACGTGGAGCCCCGACGCGTCGATCACTGTGTCGGCTCTCGCGTCGGACAGATCTCCCACAGCGGCGATCTTTCCGTCCGCTACTGCCACGTCGGCCCGAACCCACGGGGTCCCAGTGCCGTCAAGCACTCGCCCGTTTTCGATCAGCACATCATAAGAGGATTGCGCAGCCACGGGGGAGCCGAGCACAAGTCCGTAGACGAGCACGAAGGAAAATATTCTTGTCGGCATACACATGAGGAAAGGACGTGCATTCAGAAGATCGTGCTGGAGAGAGGTGGGTTCGCAGCGGTCCACCGTCCGGGATCTGTTGTTATGCCGTCATTGACACAAAACGATGAGGATCCGCCGCCTCAAGGTCAGTCTACACCTGCACTCACTGCCCCCGAGCGGTCCCATAGCGTCGAGGATCGGCCACCCCGATTCGTCGCCCCTCGTCGTTGACGTACACCATGTGCACACCACCGAAATACAAGTCGAACGGCGCGTACGTCTCCAGGTCGTAGCCCCGATCTCGCAGAGCAGCCAATGCGGGCGCGGCAACGCCCCCCTCAATCCGCACCACCGAGGTGTCGACCAGCGGGTACACACGAGGCATCTGCACAGCTGTGGCCGGGTCGAGTCCGTAGTCGAGCGTGTATACCGCCATGTGGACGATGGCGGCGGGAATGCGCCCCGACCCCGGCGATCCGACGACGAGCCGCACCTGATCATCTTCGAGCAGAAGGGTCGGGGCCGTCGAAGAGCGCGGTGTGCGTCGGCCCGCCCGCCGATTGGCTACGGGACGCTCGTCGGGACTCGTAAAATTCAAGGCGGCGCTGTTTAAAAAAACGCCGTTCTCGTAGACGGCGGAGCCGAAATACAGGCCCATCGTTTCGGTGAGAGAGACGGCCCGCCCCTCCGCGTCGACGACGGAGATGTGCGTCGTGTGACCGCCGGGCGGACTCGTCGTGTCCGTTTCGACCGCTGCCGGCTCGGGACGCGGAAGCGATGTCGGGGGAAACGAGCCGAGGGCCCCGCACGCGTCCGGCCGCCCGGACTCCTCCAGCGGCCACGGATTGCCGGCCCCCAGCGAATCCGGCACAGGGCCGCCAATGTGGGCCCGCCGCTGATCGGCAAATGCGGGACTGGCGAGGCCTACGGCGGGCACGCCCGTCTCGTCCGGATCGCCAATCCAGCGCAGCCGATCGGCTCGTGCGAGGCGTATGGCGTCGACGACTCGCCCCAGGGCCTCCTGATTCCGGGCCGGAAGGCCGAGGGTCGGTAGGTCGTAGGGATCGAGCAGGTTGAGGGTCTCGATGACCTCGGCTCCGTTAAGCGAGGGTGTGGCCGAAAGCACCGTGTAGGACCCGTAGGTGCCGCAGAGGGGCTTCCGCCAACGAGCCTCGAAGTTGGCAAAGTCGGCCATCGTCAGCGGATTTCCGCCCGCCTGGAGCTGGTCCACGAGGGCGCGGGCCACGGGACCTTCGTAGAACCCGTCGCGGCCCTCGTCCGCGATCCGTTCGAGCGTCCGGGCCAGCTTGGGACGTTCGAGATGATCCCCGGCCTGAAGCGGCTTGCCGTCCGGATAAAAAATCGCGGCGGCGTCCTCGTCGTAGGTGAGCCGGTGCTCGTAGTTGTCGATGATGCGGGCGAAAAGGGGATGCACGGGAAAGCCCTCCCGGGCCAATCGAATGGCCGGGGCCAGTACGCGCTCCCGCGACAGCGCGCCATACTTCCTGTGGGCCGAGAGCAGTCCGGCGACCGAGCCCGGCACGGCCGCTATGCGCTCTCGGTTCTTCTGGAGGACCGAATCGGGCACTGCGTTGAGGCCGTGGTCGGGATCCGCACCCGCGCTGGCATAAAAGTCGACGAAGTCGGCGGTCTCGGTCGTCGGGTCCCAGAGGGTCATCGAACCGCCGCCGCCAGGCCCCGACATCATCGGCTCCAGCACGTGCAGGGCAAACCCCGTGGCCACCGCCGCGTCGACCGCCGTGCCGCCCGCATCGAGCATACTCGCCCCCGCCTCAACGGCCCGCGGATGTGCGGCAGCGACCATCCCGCCGTTACTCACGGCCCGTTCTACTGCCGTCGACGGGGGGCCGGCCGATTGCGTCGACACGTCGGCCGACCCGCAACCGGTTAGAAGAAGGAGAAAAACGAGGAGCCCCCCCACCGTCGTCAGTGATCCACTCGGCGAAGGAGGCACAAGAGGACAACCACGCACGCAATCGGGAGATCAGTCTCCGGAAAAGATCGTGCCCCCCACCCGAAGAATTCACGTCAGAGAGCCGCTCCCACCTGAGGCTTCGTCGCAAAAGCACGGGGAACGGGAAGGTCAGCCATGGTCTGCAGACCGGGACGAGTACGAGCGGCGAGAGGAGCGGTGTTGACCAGTATTGCCACGGTGGCCGTGTCCCCGAAGATGCCGCCGCGAAAGCGGAGGTCGAGGGGCGGATCGCCGTCCACCTCCACAGCGTCGTACGAGTCGTCCGCCCCGACGTACATCTTCAGATCGAGCGCCACGACCGGCTCGCTGTCCACCATTCCCGCTGCCGCGTGGTGAATGCCGGCCACGTCGCCGGCGTCGACTTGTCGGAATCCAGTATCGACGGGAGCATCGGCGTGGACGGGCTGGAGCTCTTCCTCCACCGCATCCAACGACCACCCCAACCCATCGGCCAGCATCAGGAGGGATTCGCGGAGTCCAATGTGCCCGAACGTCCCGCCCGCCTTCTTTTGCTCGAACGTCTCCGTGGAGAGGCCGGCTCCTACCTTGGCCTGCAGCGGCTCGCGGCGCTGGCCCGCGTCGACAACCCGCTCAACGCGGACGGCTCGCACGTCGGTGCACACCCCTGTCGCCATCAGCGGCAGCGTGTCCATGGCATAACCCGGGTTTACCCCCGTCCCTACAATGACGACCTCCTCCTCACGCGCCACCCGATCGAGGCGCTCGGAGAGCTCGGGGGCCCGATCGTACGGAAACGACAGCTCCTCGGTGGAGGAGACCACGTGTGCGCCCGCCCGGGCACACCGCACCAATTGGTCGGTCACTCCGTCGAGAAAGGACGTGGTCGTGTGAAGCACCACGTCCGGATTCGAATCCGCAAGAGTCTGTTCGGCGTCGTCCGAAACGAGGATGCCGGTGTCCGACAGACCGTTGCCAATCACGTCGGCCACGTCTCGGCCCACCTTGTCGGGGTCAATGTCGACGGCCCCAACAAGGATCATCTCGTCGTTTTTGGTACACACTGTGTGGGCGACTTCTTGGCCAATAGGACCGAGTCCATATTGGAGAATGCGTAGGGTATCCACAGAATCGTACGTCGTTGATGTGAAGGTAGAGGAAGGGAGTCGCCGCGGGACCTCCGTCACGACGACTCTCTCACGAACTCGAAAACCATTCGGGAGATCCGGGCAAATGACGTGACCGCAGCGTCCTCGTCCGTAAGATCCTGTGACAAGAGCACGAGGACATACGTGGGACCGCCCGATACGAAGACGATTCCGGAATCGTGGTGCAGACCCGTAATCCAGCCGGTCTTGTGAGCCACTGCCACCGAATCCGGGAGGCGGGCCGGGATCATGTCGTCGTACTGCTGTTCTTTCAGAATCTGAATCATCTCCCCGGAGGCCTCCTCGCTCACGGCGTTCCTACGAGCGATCCGCTCGTAGAGCACCAGAAGATCGTGGGCCGAGGTTTCGTTGTTGAGTCCCTGACGATAGGCCTTTATGTCCTCCACGCCCCGCCGCACTTGAATGCTGTCGGCCCCGTATCGGCGCATCGTTTGGGTAGTTGCATCGGCCCCTACCTTTTGGATCAGGAGATTGGTCGCCAGGTTGCTGCTCGCCGTGATCATCTCCCGCATCAGGGTGCGAATTGAGCGCTGGTCCCCCAGATGCTCGTAGAGGGCCTCATAGCTGTCGTCCTCGGGGCTCAGCATGTAGCGGCTCCCGTCGACGATGCTCCGAAACTCCTTTGTGACGCGAATCGAATCGCTCAGGTCGAACCGGCCGTCGTGAGCCTGCCGGTAAAGCTCCACCATGACCGGCGTCTTCATCGTGCTCGCCGCGTGGAACATCGCATGCTCGTTAATCCGGAGCGTCTGGGTCGTGTCGTCCAGATTCCGAAAGGCAACGGCCGCATCGCCTTCGATGGAATCGAGCACAGACCGGACGTCCTGCTCCAGCTCGGAGAGGGATTGCGACTGGGCGGAAATTGGGGAGATTGCGACGTGCACGAGAAGAAGGGCGAGAGAAGGGAGAATTCTGGGGGCTACCATTCGAGAAGTCATCAGATGCATCGCAAAAACTTATAGGATCCAGCTACCCCATTTCCCCAACTGACTCCTCCCTCCCACGATCCAGCTCTCCCACGCTGTCGGAAGCCTTCTTTTTCCTTCCGACCGGCAGTCCGTATGATGTGGAGCATTCGTGTCTGTACTCTGATCCAGGAGTGTCATGCTGAACTACATCTGGAGCGGCCTCATCATTGGAAGTCTGCTGTTCGCCCTCACCGTAGACATCCAAGAACTGACCGAGAACCGGTTTCGGAATGATACCCCCCTTCCGGTCACGCTCGAATTTCCCGAGGGGTACGCGCCGGACGTCCGCCGCCAGCCCGTCAAGATCCACATTGACGCGACGACCTACCGAGAGATGTTTGGAACGGACGCGACGCCGGACTCAACGTACGACGGAACACTCGTGCAGACCCAGGAAGGCCGAAAAGTCGAGTTCAACACAGACGCCGAGGTTCCTGAACCGCTGGCCACCATCCAGTCGTTCCACGCCACCGACGACAACCCGGCCCTCCGGGGCACCCTCCAGTCGGCCCCGGCGGCCCCTGCGGGCGCCAATCGACTGGAAACGGCCGTGCAGTTCGACCCGGTTCGCTTCCGAAAGCTGCACGACATTGCCCAGGCAGCCCTCGACTTCGCCGAGACGGCCGCCTCTCTGGCCCTCAGCCTCATCGGCATCCTCGGCCTCATGCTCGGCCTCGTCAAGATCGGCGAAGAGGCCGGACTCATCCAGGCCCTCTCCGGCGTGGTGCAGCCCGTCCTGAGTCCGCTTTTTCCTAACGTACCGGACGACCACCCGGCCCTCGCCAACATCAGCCTCAATCTTCTGGCGAACGTGTTTGGACTCGGCAATGCAGCCACTCCCCTTGGCATCAAGGCTATGGAGGACCTCCAGGGCCTCAACCCGGAGGACGACACCGCCACGGACGACATGGTGATGCTGCTCGCGCTCAACACCTCAAGCGTGCAGCTCGTCCCTCCTTCCCTCCTGGTGGCCATCATGGGACTGCAGATCAACCAGCTCTTTTTCTCCATCACGCTGGCGACGCTCTGCTCCACGATCGCCGGCATCCTCGGGACGCTCGCGCTCCATCGGATGCCCTGGTTCCGAGCCACAGCCCCGCACCGCAACCATGATCCCGAAGCCGAACCTCCTTCGCAGTAGGGGCTCCTCCCTTTCAGAGTCGGTTCAACAGATCCCCTTCAAAGAAAATCTCCGTTGGCCATGATCGAAACCATTCGCTCGGTCGTCAGCGTGCTGTCGGCCTTTGTGCTTCCTACCCTCATCGTCGGCTTCCCCCTGTACGGCCTCGTCAAAGGCGTGCGCGTCTACGAAGTCTTCGTGGAAGGGGCCAAGGAGGGATTTGAGGTCGCCGTGACCATCATTCCCTACCTGATCGCCATCCTGTTTGCCATTGGAATGTTTCGGGCGTCCGGGGCCATGGACTTTCTGGTAAACGCCCTTGACCCGGTGCTGGGCGCAATTGGTGTCCCCGCCGAGGTGCTGCCGATGGGGATCGTGCGACCGCTCACCGGATCCGGCTCGGCCGGACTCGTCGCCGACATGATCAACCAGTACGGCGAAGACTCGCTCGTCGTGAAGATGGCCGCCACCATGTTCGGCTCCACGGAGACGACCTTCTACGTCATCGCCGTCTACTTTGGTGCCGTCAACATCCGCGACACCCGGCACGCCGTACCAGCGGGTCTGTTCGCCGACTTCGTCGGATTCCTCGCTTCCGTCTACATGGTGCAACTGCTGTTTGGCTAATCCAGGCTTCTGTCCTATTCGTCATGCTCCTTTCCCCGAGAGGGACAGTCTTTCGACTGAGCACAGTATTCATCCCGCGGTGAAATACCTGGATCAACGGCACTCCGCCACGATTCCGTTCAGGAAAAGCACTGATAACTTCGGCCTGCTGACCTCGGACACATTCGGCCGGTCCCTCGTTGATCACACGCGACGATGTGTCGGGCTCACAATGGGAAAAGCCATTTCCCGCTCCGTTGCCCTTGAAAACAGCCCGCACTCACAACTCGAATCCATTCCGACTTTCCCATGACACGCTCTCATTCCCTCCTGTTCGCTGTCGCATTGGGCGTCTTTCTCTGGATGGCCTCGCCGCCCGGGGTCCATGGGCAGGATCGCATTTCTCTTTTTGACGGGGAGAGCCTTGACGGTTGGACAAAACATGGGGAAGAACAGTGGTACGTCGAGGATGGACGTCTGGTCTGTGAAAGCGGTCCCCAGGAAGAATACGGATATCTTTCTACGGAGCCGCCTGTCAACGATTACATGCTCCGCCTGGAGTTCAAGCAGGCTGCAAACGGCAACAGTGGGGTCTTTATTCGCTCCTCGCTCGATGGCACCAAAATCTCGGGCTGGCAGGTCGAAGTGGCACCGCCCGGGAACGATACGGGAGGCATCTATGAGTCCTATGGCCGAGGATGGCTCACCAAAGTGCCCGACGAGAAGGAAGACGTGCTACAAATGGGATCGTGGAACACGCTTCGGGTGCGCGTCCACGGCGACTCCGTGATGACGTGGTTGAACGGCACGCAGATGGCGGCCCTCTCCGACGAAAAGATTGGCGCGGCCGAGGGACGCATTGCCCTGCAGATTCACAGCGGCGGGGGGATCAAGGTGCTTTGGCGAAACATCACCCTCGAGCCGATCGAGTAGATTGGAGAGTTTCCTCAAAAAACACCGATCCGTTCCTTCCCGCCTGGGAATTCGGCATGATCGGTCCCAGGAAGGATGTGCTTGCGACTGAGCATTGTTGCAGAGAAACCGAGAGCTGCCCAGCTCAGAGTGGAAGGCGGGCAAGCGCGTTGACGATGGCATCTTGGGCAGAGCGGACCTGGTTGCTTTCCGCCAGGTGGTGATTGCAGAAGATCACGAACGAGAGGGGAGTGCCCCGCCCCGTCTCCACGTAGCCGCTGAGCGCACTGACCCCCGATAGCGTGCCGGTCTTCGCTCGCACGTTTCCCCGGGCCGGCCCTCCGTTGAGAAAGCGGTATTCGAGCGTCCCCTCCTCTCCTCCCGTGGGCAGCGACTCGTAAAACGCCGAGCTTTCAGAAGGGCTAGCCTCCACCCACATGTGCTCCAGAAGCGTCGTCATTGCCTGTGGGCTGACGTAGTTCTTGCGCGAGAGGCCGGATCCGTCCACCATCTGAACGCGACTGGTGTCCACGCCAATCTCGGCCAGTTCCGATCGTACGGCCAGTGCTCCGAGAGCAGCCGAGCCTTTAGTGAGCTCCTCGGAGGTCGTGTCCGGACGGTTCAGCACGGCCATCGTGCGAAGCAGTTGCTCGGCATAGAGGTTCTGACTCTCGCGGTTCATCGTGCGCACGACCCGGCGAAGCGGAGGGGAGCGGTACGTTGCCACTTTTCGGACCCGATCGGCCTTGTAGTTCGGCTTAATGGACAAGGCGTCCACGTCCACACCCCGCCCCTTCACGGAAATCCCTTTTTGAAGGAGCACCTCCCGCAAGACGTGTGTAAAGTATTCTGTGGGCTCGGTAATCGTAAGCGTTTCCCCTTGGACCTCACCCGGATGGAGGCGCGACTGGACGGTAAAGGTGTTAGCGCCGAAGGGACGGTCGTACTCCTCGTCGGACGCGGAGTCCCGCGGGACAGTTTGGCTCTGATTGACCACGCGGACGAAGTCCGTTTCGAACGGGCGCCACGTAATCCGGCCCGGTGCCCCCGGCTGCCGTCCCGTGACCTTCAGATCAATCGTATTGTTGTTGAAGACAAGCCCGTTGCTCTCCGCGGCGTACGAATACGGGATGTCGTTCCAACTCCACCCCTCCCCCAACGGCACGTCGCTAAATGGGTTATCATCCCCAATAATGTCGCCCTCGATGCGTGAAATGCCTGCGGCCTTCACCGAATCGGCCCAGTTCCGAAAGACGACCGTGGGATCGTCCCGCTGCTCGTATCCGCCGAGGGTGGGATCCCCACTGCCCCGCACAATGAGGTTGCCGTGGAGGACGCCGTTCCGCACAGGACCGTCCACGTAGAGGGTCGTCGCGTAGCGGCGCGCCGGTCCCAATCGTCGCAGCGCTCCGGCCGCAGTGAGAAGTTTGGTGTTGGAGGCGGGGGTGAACAGGTGATTCGGATTGTGGCGGAAAAGGCGCCGACCGGTGCGGAGATTCGTGACCTCGATGCCCCAGAACGCTCCCACATAGGGGGCGGCCTCGATCGTGTCGCTAACGGCGCGCTGAATCCTCGACTGGACCGACTCGACGTTAGGGTCGAGCTGTGCCTGTGCGGCCGGATTAATGCTCAGCCCCACAATCACCCCCCCAATGAGAACACAAAAGCGCGAAAAACACCGAACGGAGCAGATGGGAGGCATGGCGAGCATGGGATTCTTGAACGGCGTTTGCGAACGAGAGTCCATTCATTGAGGTCTCCTTGGCGCCTGCGCCCCAGACCTCTTAGGAAGGTCCTTGGTGTTACGAAGCAACTGCATGTAGAAGCGAATCACGGTCCGGTAGTCTTTAAGGGAAATGTGCTCGTTCGTCCCGTGAATGCGACTCTGGTCTTCGGGGCTGAGCTGGTAGGGCACGAAGCGATAGACGGAATCGCTGTCGTCAGCGTAGTAGTCACTATCCGTGCGACCCGGGACGAGGTAGGGAGCCACAACCACAGAATCGGCCGTGACCTGCCCGATCGTCCGCTGGAGCATCTGAAACGCCGGGGTTCCGACATCGGACACCGAGGGAGGATCGGCACTTCGCAAGACTTCCTGCTGAACGGGAAGGCCCTCAAAAGTCGCCTGAACGTGATCGACGACGCCGTCGACCGACTGGCTCGGCAAGATTCGAAAGTTCACCACGGCGCGGGCCGTCGAGGGAATTACATTGTCTTTGACTCCCGCCTCGAGACGGGTGGGCACCGTGGTGGTTCGGATCGCAGCCCGAGTGGCAGGACGACGGCTCAATATCCACCGGAGAGCGGGGGCAGAAAGCCAGCGGTTGGCCAGAATTGCCCGCATCGGAAGATCCATCTCCGGCGCGAGGTAATCAAACATCGTTCCTGTAACGCCCGAGAGCCGAGCGGGGAAAGGCTCTGCCTGGAGCCGCGAGAGGGCTTTATTCAGGACCTCAATGCTGGTTTGAGTGGGGGGGACGGAGGAATGGCCGCCGGGCTGCTCGGCGGTAAGTTCCAGACTCAGATATCCCTTCCCCGCCACTCCCAGGACGGCAAGGGGATCGTGAAGCCCCGGAAGGGCCCCTCGCGTAATGGCTCCCCCTTCATCTACCACCAGGGCCGGGGACACGCCGTTCGCAGTGATTCGCTCGGCGAGGGCCCGACCCCCTCGGGTCCCGCCGACCTCTTCATCATGCCCCAACGCCACGTGCACGGTGCGCCGAGGCGTCACCCCGCGCTTCAGGAGGGTCTCGATGGCTTCCAAAATGCCGACAGCACTCGACTTGTCGTCGAGGGCCCCGCGCCCCCACACGTGACCATCGGCGATGCGGCTCCCGAAGGGCGGATACGTCCACGCAGACCGGTTTTCGATGGGCACCACGTCGACGTGGGCCATGAGGACAATCGGAGAAAGGGACGGCTCGCGTCCCTGCCACGTATACAGTCGACTCAGCCCGTTCACGGACTCCGAGTCAAGAGTGGCGTGTACCTTCGGGAAGGCTTGCTCTAGGTGCCGAAAAAACGTCCGGAAGGCGACCGAATCAAGCTCAGCAGGATTGTGCTTCGCAATGGTCCGAATTCGGAGAGCGGTAGCTAGGCGCTGAGGAGCCTGGGCTGGGACCTTCACCTCGACCGGCTCCGTTTGCACCTGTCGCGACTCAACCTGTCCCGTCCGGACGACAACGATAGTGACCAGTACTGCGGGAAGTACTGCGAAGACGCCGAACAACTGTCGCCGGAGAGACCAATCTGAGACCATAAGTCGGCGATGTAAACCTGTAGTGCCGTGACGTGCGAAACGCCGTTACGGACCGGCGCCCGCCACGATCCATATTTTCGAAGATCCCGAACGGTAGGCCCGCCACCCGCGTATAACTTTTGCAATAGTTCCACTACGACACTCTCTTCGGCCCATGAACCCGACCGCGACGCAGCCCCCTCCTGCACTGGGGAATCAGTATGACACGGATCGGACGCTCCGCAGCTACGTCCGCCGTGTGCTTCCCGACGACGTCCACGCGGCGGTGGAGCCCGGCCTCCAAGACATGGGAGAACGGGCCGCCGAGGAGCTGTACGTCCTGCAGCAGAATGACCTCGAGAATGAACCCACTCTCACCCAATGGGGACCCTGGGGTGACCGCATCGATGACATCGAACTCACACAGGTCTGGACCCGAGCCGAAGAGATTGCTGCCGAGCAGGGCGTGGTGGCGACAGCCTATGAGCAGCCCCACGGGCCCCACAGTCGCGTCCATCAGATGGCCCTCGCGTATCTCTTTATTCCGTCCACGGACATGTACGGCTGTCCCCTGGCGATGACCGACGGAGCCGCCCGCACCCTTCTGGATCGGGGAACCGATGCGCTCGTGGAGGAAGCCGTGCCTCACCTCACGGCCCGCGACCCGGAGGCCTTTTGGACCTCGGGGCAGTGGATGACGGAGGTGTCGGGCGGGTCCGACGTGAGCAACACCCGCACGACGGCCCGGCGCGCCCCCGACGGGACGTGGCGACTCACGGGTCGGAAGTGGTTTACTAGCGCGATCACCGCCAACATGGCACTGGCCCTAGCTCGTCCCGAAGGACATCCGGAGGGAAGCAACGGGTTGGCCCTTTTTTATGTCCCTGTGCGCCAGAACGACAACCTGGTGGACGGGTTGTCCGTAAATCGGCTTAAGGATAAGCTCGGCACCAAAAAGCTCCCCACTGCCGAGCTTCAACTCGACGGCGTGGTCGCCCATCCGGTCACAGAGGAACTCCGACACGGGACACGCCACATTGCACCGATGCTCAGGGTGACTCGCACCTGGAATGCAGTGACGGCGGCGGCGTACCTCCGCCGGGGACTGGCCCTCGCTCGCGACTACGCCCGGAAACGCAAGGCCTTTGGGGACTACCTCCTCAACCATCCCCTCCACCAAGAGACCCTCGCCACCCTGCAAGCGCAGCAGGAGGGGATGCTCCATCTTGCGTTTCGGGTAGTGGAACTTCTTGGCCGGACGGAGACAGACACCGCCGACGAGACCGAGTGCGCTCTCCTCCGCCTCCTGACCCCCATTGCAAAGCTCACCACGGCCAAGCAGGCCGTGTCCGGCACGAGCGAGGTGATCGAAGCCTTCGGGGGCGCCGGATACGTGGAGGATACCGGTCTTCCCCCCCTTCTCCGCGACGCTCAGGTGCTCCCCATTTGGGAGGGAACCACCAACGTCCTTTCGCTCGATCTTCTCCGAACGGTGAACGAGGTTGGCGGCCTGGCTCCACTCGGGGAGGAATTTGAGCGCTGCCTTACGGTCGTCGAGACTCCTCGCCTCCAACAAGCGACCCGTACCGCCCTCGACGCGTTTCAGGCCGCCGCCGAGTGGCTCCGAACCGTCCAATCCGAGGCCCCCGACACGATTCAGGCCGGAGCGCGCCGCTTTGCTTTGACGCTCGGCCACGCCCTAGAACTTGTCTATACGGCCCGACACGCCCAGTGGGCACTGAACAACGAACAGGACGGCCGTTCCGCCGCGGCAGCCACCCGATTGTCGGCCCAGCCCATCAATCGCATCCGGGAGCGTCCCACAGGCGGTACGGAGGCGCTGGCCCGCGAGGAGTCTGCCCCTGCCCTGTTCGAGGAATTCGAGACGCCTCCTGCCGACGCGACGTAACGCATCAGTTCAGGCACAGGACGCCGTAGGGCGTCACGTGAACCGGCATGAACGGGGCCGGAGGGGGCGTGGCGATCTCGTTGTCAGCCTCGGGTGCCGGGTCCGGCGGGAGTTTCTCGCCACTCGGCTCGAAGAGCGCCAGCGCCTCCGCCACGGGCTCATCCTCCTCGTTCCGCAAGACGGCGCGAACGTGGTACCGGGGCGGCTCGGCAAAAATTACCTCCGCCGTGCCCCGGACGGGCCCCCGATACTCCGGCCGCTCAACACTGAGGCTGAAGTGCTTCATCGCAAGCCTTTCTTTCTTCTCGACGGACCCGGCGGCGAGCGACGAGACGTCGGAGAGAAGCTCCTGAAACGGCATCCGGTTCAGCACCGCCGTCGGAGAACTGCCTTTAACGACCCCGACGAGTTCGGCAAACCCGTACGAGATGTCGACGGGACCCGTGGCGTTCTCCGCTGCGTGGGTTGCGTACAAATGCTTGAGGCGCTGATAATGCTGCTGAGCAACCATGCTGTTGGCAATCGGAACACTGTAGGAAATCGAAGAGGCGAGGTATTCCCTCGCTGCGTGCTCCACGCTGCGAAGCACACGTACATGTCTCCCACGAAAAGGGTGCCAGCTCAGTATTTCTGTCCAAATGGCAGGCTCGTGGCCGAAAATCCACGGTTCGGAACGAGTCGCCCCTCTTCTTTTCGGTCTTCTTCTGAAAGCGTGTCACCACCGTCCTCGATTCCTGTCCCCGCTCCTGACCCCCAAATTAATCCTTCTTTTAGTTTTAAAACTTCCGAACGAGGGATATCTGCAAGGGGGCCAGGAAAATGGTATGTAACGCTTAGGGCAGCTGTAGATCGAAGGCGCGAAGCGGAGCAGAAGCTTTCTGCTTCCCGATACCTCGCTCAACCAATCCATTCCGAACATGAAGTGGTTTAAGTCAGCAGTCGTCGGCGCCCTCGGCAGTCTTGTCATGTTTTCTCTCATGGCGGTGGGTATCCATGGCACTGGAATTGCGCCCTTTAACATTCCCCCTTCTGCCGCCTTGCTGCAGCAGTTGGGACTGAACGTCGGGCCGCTACCCCTCATCGTCCACTTCGGGTACGGGGCCACCTGGTCGCTCGTGTTGGTGGCCTGGTTTGGTGCGGACACCAACGTGCGACGCGGCCTGCTACTCGCCACCGGCCTGTGGCTGTTCATGATGCTCGTCTACTCCCCCATCATTGGGTGGGGCGTCTTCGGCTTCGGCGGATCGGGCCACTCGCTCGCTGCGGACCACCAGCTGTACCTAGGATCCCCCATCAAGTATCTCGTAGCCACGATCGTCCTTCACCTCATTTACGGATGGATCATCGGGGGCCTGAACCCGCTGTGGATTCAGTTCAATCGTTCACGCCGAACCACCTAGCGTGCTCGGGGCTTGCCAGTCCGGTCCCGAATGTCCCCTCTGCACGCCCGGCCGAAGCCAGTCGGGCAATGGACGGAGCGGAACCCCACGGTGGCCCTAACGAGTCAGAAGTCCCCCGTATTGGTCGAATCTTGATCTTGAATATCGATGTGGAGCGCAAGGGCCGCCACGGTGCACACGACCCCGAGAAAGGCCGGGATGACTCCCACGACCAGATACCGGGCCCAGGTGAGATTCCACCGGGGGCCCACCCACATAGACACGATAGCACACCCGTAGAAAAGGACAGCCCCCGCAAAAAACCAGCTGAAGAGAGTTTGCTTCGTTTCGTTCGTCATGCAAGAAGACCTGTTTCGTGGAGGGACTACGTGGTCTGAGCATTAGCGGCGAGGCGGTCCACCTTCTCCACGTACGCCTCGGGATCTGCCTTTCGCTCCAGGCCGCCTTGGCTCATGTAGCGCACCTTGCCGTACACCGGCCGCTCTTTCCATCCTCGGTCGTGGAGCCCGAAGATCCACGCCACGTTCGCGAACGAGTTCGGGTCGCGGCCGTCGAGGAAGTACTTGTTGTTGAGACGCAGGGTGCGGTCGAAGGCTGTTTGGGGGTCTGGAGACCATTCTAGAATTTTCTTGCCCCAGTACATGCGCATGTAGTTGTGCATGTACCCGGTCTCTCGCATTTCCTTCATCGCTGCGTTCCAGTAAGGGTCGTGGGTCTCGCCCTGCTCCAGTTCGTCCCAACTGTACACATACTCCCGCTTGTCGCTGGCATGCTCCGCCAGACTCTCCCGGGCCCACTCCGGCAGGCACGCGTACGCATCGTAGGTGTCCGGTCGGAAGTGCACGTGATTCATTGCGAGCTCCCGGCGAACAACTAGCTCCTCGATGTACGATTCAACGTCTGCCGCCGGCCCGTCGGCCGTTCGCACCTGTTGAGCCAGCCAGACGGGCGAGATCTGCCCAAAGTGGAGGTACTTGCTCATGTGTGACACCGCCTGGGAGTGAACCTGGTTGCGGTTCTCGTCATAGCCTTCCAGGTGCTTCCGAAGGAAGCCGTCTAAGCGCTGCTCTGCCCGGGACGTCCCGCCCGCATATAGGTTGGAAACCGGGGCCACACTCCGATCGAGATCCAGTTGAGCGGTGACGGCCTCAACATCCTCCAGGGAGAGCCCCGGCTCGACATCTAGGTCAAGCGATGGTATGCCAACGGGGAGCGGTTCCGGAAGCTGCAGGCAGCGATCCAGGTGCTCATGGATCTTTGGACGAATGGTGCGGGCCGCGTACTCGGCTTTGTCAGTCACCGTCTCAACGGGCACTACCACGTCACCCTCTACCTGCTCGACGCGACACGGCACCTCGTCGGCCACGCGGGCCCGCCACAGCTTCTGGTGCCGAAGATACCCCCGATCGGTGATCAGTACGGCGGCGTCTTCGGCGTACCGGAGCGCAACTTCATCCGGGTTTCCATGACACACCGTCATCTGGAGGCCCCGTTCCGCGAGGCGTCGCTGCGTTTCGCGCAGCCCTTCGAGCATGAACGTGTAGTGTCGAAGATTGGCCTCGGGGTAGTCATCCATAACCCCAAAGACGACGAGCATCGGAAGTCCCTGCTCGTTCGCGTGGCGAAGCGCCCGTTCCAGTGCGGGATTGTGCTGGGCCC
>CAYRPX010000003.1:0-51357 GCA_964426195.1 uncultured Salinivenus sp. | reverse complement strand
ACGTGCCGAAGGAGAGCGCGGCCTTCGACCTGCCGATGGCGGTGGGGTGGGTGGCGGCCAGCGGCGACACGATCAACAGCGACGTGCTGGACCGCTACTGGCTCACCGGCGAACTGGCCCTCGACGGCACGGTGCGGCCCGTGAACGGCGTGCTCCCGATGGCGATGAAGGCGCGCGAGGAGGGCTATGACGGCGTCCTCGTGCCCGCCGAGAACGCCGCCGAGGCAGCCGTGGTGGACGACCTCACGGTGTATCCTGTCGAGACGATTACCGAGGCGTTTGAAATTCTGCAGGACCCCCATGGGTCCGCGGCCCCCGAGCCGTTTACGAATGACCTCGACGCGATCTTCGACCAGGCACGCCGGTATCGCCGCGACCTGAGTGACGTGCGCGGGCAGGAAAACGTAAAGCGGGCTCTCGAAGTGGCAGCCGCGGGGGGGCACAATGCCCTGATGGTGGGCCCGCCGGGCTCCGGCAAGACCATGCTGGCCCGCCGCATGCCCACCATTTTGCCCCCCCTCACCACGGACGAGGCGCTCGAAACAACAAAGATTCACTCTGTCAGCGGCGATCTGCAGTCCGAGCATGGCATCCTAGCCACGCGTCCGTTCCGGGCGCCACACCACACCATTTCTGACGCGGGCCTCTGTGGGGGCGGCGCCCACCCGTCGCCCGGCGAGATCTCGCTCGCTCACAACGGCGTTCTCTTTCTCGACGAGCTTCCCGAGTTTCAGCGGCGCGTGCTGGAGGTGCTCCGCCAGCCGATGGAGGAGGGGCGCATCACGATTAGTCGGGCGGAGACGACGGTGACCTATCCGGCCCGCTTCATGCTCATTGCCTCGATGAATCCGTGCCCCTGCGGCCACCTCAACGACCCGGGTCAGGAATGCGTCTGCACGCCCGCCCAGGTGCAGCGCTACCTCAGCAAGATTAGCGGCCCGCTCATGGACCGGATCGATCTACACGTGGAAGTGGCTCCCGTAGATTTCGAAGAGATGAGTGCGGATCGGGCCGGCGAGTCGTCCGCCGCGGTGCGGGAACGCGTGGTTCGGGCCCGCGAGCGGCAATCTGTGCGCTTCGAGGGCGCGGCTGACATCTATAGTAACGCCCAGATGGACGCACAGCGGGTTCAGACGTACTGCGAGCTGGACGAGGCGGGAACTAACCTTCTTCGAACCGCCTCCGATCGCCTCGGTCTCAGTGCTCGCGGCTACACTCGAATCCTGAAGGTGGCCCGCACGGTGGCGGACCTGGAGGGGGCCTCCGCAATTCGCCCGGAGTACGTCTCCGAGGCGATTCAGTACCGCTCGCTGGATCGGGATTGGTGGAATGGATAGGGGTCCTGTTTCGGTGTCGTGAGTCCCCGGGCCGTCGACGAAGGACGGATGCAGTTCGCACGGGGATCAAGTCGGCGCGGGGCTCCGATCGTTTCTGCTTTCATGCCCGTTCTGAAATCGTCTACGAGAATCCTTATTCTCAAAACTCCACCGTCTTTGGGTCAATTCGCCCTCCGCTCATGGATCTCTCTTTCTTGTGGACCGGGAACCGGTCTGTACTGTTGCCATTGTTGCTCGTTGTTGGTCTAATTCTAATCGGTCTTGCGAGTGGATGCAGGTCCCAATCGGCCGACCCCGACGATCCCCTCGTGTACGTGGGGACAGGGACTGACAATCCGGATGAGGGCATCTACACGTTCCGGTTCGACTCGACCTCGGCCTCGCTCCGGCAGGCACAGGAGACCACGTCCCTGTTGAATCCGACCTTCCTGACCCTCGCCCCGGACGGGCAGCATCTCTACAGCGTTCGCGAAACCACCGATTCGGCCACGGTCCACGCGTTTGATGTCGCGCCTTCTACGGGAGGTCTGTCACCCCTCAATTCCGTGCCGGCGGAGGGGGGAGCCCCGTGCTACATCAGCATGGACGCCACGGGACGGTGGGTTCTTACTGCGAACTACCGGGGGGGCAACGTGGCGGTGTTTCCGGTGCGCGACGACGGAGCCCTCGGGCCTGCTTCGCAGGTCGTGCAGCACACCGGCTCCGGTGCCAACCCGGACCGGCAGAGCGCCTCGCGTGCCCATTTCTTCCGGGTCGACCCGCAAAACCGGCACGCTCTGGCGGCCAATCTTGGAACCGACGAGGTGCGCATTTACCCCTTTGACGCCGAGCAGGGACGGCTTGACACGACCGCCGTAAACGTGGTTTCTACGCCCCCCGGGACCGGCCCTCGGCACCTTGCCTTTCACCCAAACGGTGAGTTCGTCTACCTCATCGGTGAGCTCAGCGGGACCATCATTGTCTACGACTATGACGCCGAACTCGGACAGATGAGGGCCAAGCAAACCGTTTCCACTGTGCCCGACGACTTTGAGGGAGCGATCCAAAGCGCCGACATTCACGTCCACCCTTCCGGCGATTTCCTCTACGCCTCGAATCGGGGCGATGCCAACGACGTCGCCGCCTATCGCATCGAGGAGGAGACCGGTCGGCTCGAACGCCAGGGCCGGCAGCAGGACCCCGTCCAATGGCCCCGCACCTTTACCATCGATCCGAGTGGGGCGTATCTGCTTGTCGCCAACCGCCGGGGGGACTTCGTGTCTGTCTTTCGCATCGATCGAGACACCGGGCAACTGACGGACACGGGCCACTCGGTTGAGGTGCCTGCGCCAACCAAGATCACCTTTGCTCGGTCATCCGCGGAGTGATCCCGCCCTCAGAGGTTGGAATCGGCGAGGCCGGACTACGGGCGTAAAGCGGGGACGGGTGTCAAGACCATAGGCGTTTTCAGGTCCGAATTGTGCCCTCCCGGTTGCAGAGAAGATCCTCTCGGCATGTTGGCACCAGCACCGAGATCGGACGCTTCGGCCCGGAGCACTGAAGGGGAGACCCGGCTACCGTGATCGGCCTGCCCGCTCGGTGGCCACGAGTACCCGCATGTTTAGGGCCTGTGCCGCAGAGGCCACCGCAGCAAACTGGCCAATGCTGGCCTCTTGGTCCGCGCGCATGATCAAGAACTGCTGGTCTGAACGGATCGACCGAAGTTCATCGACTAGGCGCGCCTTTGGCACGGGGGACCCGGCGACGTAATAGGTTCCGTCCTTGGTGAGGGACACCGTGATCGACTGCTCGGTCACCGGCGATGCGCTGTCGACCTGCGGCAGATTGACCTGAATCCCCATCTGGGGGATAAAGCTCGACGTAAGCAGGAAGAAGATGAGCAGCAACAGAACCACGTCCGTCATGCCCGCGAGGCTGAAGGTCGTCATCGGCTCGCGGGACGGAGAGAAGTCAAGGGGCATGGCAGTGGAGAACGGTCAGCAAACGGACGGACAACAAGAAGAGGGGAACTTACGTCGGACGTCCTTCCGATCGCTCCGTCGAGACCGGCTCCTGCAGGAGATCGATGAAGTCGGTGGCGGAGCGCTCCATATCGTTCGAGATACGGCGGATGCGGCCCATCAGGAAGTTGTAGGAAAAAAGTGCCAGAATGCCGACCAGCAGGCCCGCCGCAGTGGTCACGAGCGCCTCCCAGATGCCGCCGGCCAGCACGGACGGATTGACGTTGCCCTGGAGGTCCTGAATCTGCTGGAAGGCTTTGATCATGCCCACCACAGTGCCGAAGAAGCCAAGCATGGGAGCAATGCCAGCGATGCTCGCCAGGAGATTGGTTCGTTTCTCTAGGTCAAACGTCTCGTGCTTTCCGGCGGCCTGCACGGCGTCCTGGATCTCCGAGATGGGCCGCCCCAATCGTTCGAGGCCCTGTTTGAGGATGCGGGTGATGGGAACGTCTTTTTGCTCGCAGTAGTGGATGGCCGACTCCACGTTGCCATTCCGCACGTACTCTCGAACCCGGTCGGTAATCACTTCAGGGTTCGAGGAGGCCTGTCGAATGGTGATGAGTCGTTCGATCAGAAGGTAAATCGTAAGGACGGACAGCAGAACCAGGGGAATCATCACCCAGCCTCCCAGGACCAGGACATCGAGCAGAGAGGTGGCCTGCCCCGACGCCGCTTGGCTGGTATCGACGGCGGTAGTATCGACCTGTTGGGGCAGAAGCGTCGCGGCCATCAAGAAAGCAGAGTTCACAGAGACGATCCAGGAGTCGGTTTGGAAAAACGTTAGCGTAGTTGATGGGTCCACGCGTCGCCGGGAAGGGCGGACGCATGATCGTGGAGGGCGCTTTCAGCGGCGGCTTCAGAATTGTACTGTCCGACGGTCACCCGGTACCAGGTGGTGTTGTTTACTGTGCCGCGAACGACGTTTACGTTGTCAAAGCGGTCCTCGTACGTGTTGGTCATGGCTTCGGCCTCAGCTCGAGAGGTCCGCGAGGCGACGACGATGGTCCAATTGCCCGTACCCGGGGGCGAGGCAGCCTGTTCGTTTTCGTCTCCAGGTTTGACGCCCGGGTAGCGCTCGGGTTGCGCGTCGTCGGGGGGCTCGTTCGCGTCTGGGGCGGACTCTGAGCCCTGATCCTTTGAGGAGGGGGCGGCCGGTTGAGTGGTTTCGGAGGATTCGTAGGGAGCGGTGCGTTCTTCGGAGGTCCACAGATTCGTCTCGCTGTACACGAACCATCCGACCACCCCGAGAAGGACGATGAGAAGGAGACTGCCGATGAGGGAAAAGGAACGGGGCTCCTCCTCTTCTGCTTGTTCTTCCTCTTCTGGAGGGGACGGCGGTTCTTCGGAGTCGTCCTCGGGACCTGTCTCGTCCGCCGCTGGACCGTGACCGTTCTCGTCCTCAATCGGATCGAGTGTTGGAATCGACTCCTCCTCGCGTTCGGTTGTATCCTCCGATGCGTCCGGGGTCTGCGACGGAGAGACAGGCTCCTCGGAGGCGGGCGACGACGAGGGCTCGTCTTCCTGTTCACCGGACTCGGTCGTTGGGGTCGACTCGTCCTCTGGGGGCCCTGGGTCAGGGGCCTCTTCGGGGGGCGACGGCTCGTCGCTGGGGGGGGGCTGTTCCGGGGAGCTGTCTGCTTGGTCTGCCTCGTCCGGGGACTCCCGAAGCGTCGGGGGAGTCTCGGCGTCGGACTCGCCAGAGGGCGGCGCGGCGAGATCTTCCGGGGACAGTCCCTCAAACTGGTGGTTCACCCGGCGACGCAGGGAGTCGCTGGGCACGAACGTTAAGGTGCCCTCTTCTTCTCGGAACGTTCCGAGCTCCGAAAGCTGCACGCCCTCGGACTCGGCCCGGCGCCGAAGTTCCTGAAGCATGCTCTTCAGGAGCGAGCGGGTCCGCTCTTCCGAAATGTTGAGCCGCTCCGCGAGGAGGGGAGTGATGGTAACAGACATACGACTAAGCGACTAGGAAAGGCTCACTCCTGCTCCGGCTCAAAGACCACCACATTTCGGGGCGGTACAAGACGGCGATTGCCATTTTCCTGCTCCACTGTACTTGAGCGGTGCTCCACGGAAAATGTCCCTAGGGACGGTACCTCCACGCTTTCCCCTTTTTCCAATTGCTCGCGGAGGACCTCGATAAAGGCGTCAATAATCTCTTCGGCCGAGGGAGAAGTCATGAGTATTTCCGTAGATGGGTAAACGGAAACAGCGTAGGGCGTTCCGGGGGCATCAGTCAATTACTGGTTGTCGGTCCCAACATACCGATTCGCATGGGAGTTTGTAAATGCGACAAGTTATGAATAACGGTGCGGGGGACGCCGTTCAAGGGGTCTGTGGACGTAGTCTTTGTTCCTATCCGTGTCGATTACCACCGGAAACGAAGCCCGGCCTTGATTTGAGCAGGGGGGCGGGGATAGTTTTTCCAGCGGGTGGGGGCATCCACGGAGAGGTTTTCGGCCCGGGCCACAACTTCGATCTGCGGTCCCAACGCATAGGAGCCCTCGAGGTCGAGCGTGAAGTATGCCTGGACGCGTTCAGTTTGGCCGGTGTAGGCGTATCTTGGACTCTCAAAGTAGCTCTGCGCCTGGAGAAATCCGTCGCCCCCGGCAAAGGAGACGGCGAGCATGGCATTCGCCGTAAGTGGGGCAAAGTTCGGAATCTCTGTGTCCTGGGAGGATAAGACCCCGTCCCGTACCGATACGCCGGCCGACGCCTGCACGCCGTCGATGCCCTGAAGGGCAATCTGGCTGCGGGCCTGTATAATGCGGGCAGCGTCGTACCGGACTCGGTACAGGCCGTTTTGTCGGGAAAGGGCGTTGTTTTGCTGAACGAGGGCAAAGTAGCGGTAGATAGGGGCGTATCGGTAGCCGCCCGCCGTGACAATTCGGAGCGTTCCGTAACTTAGTGTCAGTCCGGCCTCGGCGTTGGTCGTCTCGAGGGTGGGCTGCAGGGTGGGGGCGTGCTCCGCGTATGGATTCGTCGAGTAAAGCTGATCGAGGGACGTGTCGCCCAGGCGGGGACGGTTTTGGACGTGCAGGCGGGTTCCGTCCGCCACCTGCCATTCGGCCTGGACGGACGGAGCGGCGTACGTGGCACTCGCGGTGCCGACGGGGGTGGAACGGACACGGGCCGGGGTCTCGAAGGCAAGCACTCGGGCCCCCACCTCGACGGTGAAGGGCGACGCTACATCGAGGGTGAGTCGTCCTCCAGCATCGAGGCTGAACGCGGTGGTGTCCTGTGGGTCCCCGCCGAACCAGGAGTGACGGTACTGGGCGTCGAGGTGGGGACGAAAAGGAAGGGGGAGCGTTCCCGATCCGCTCAGGTCCAGTTGTTGTTGGGCGAAGACCGAATTGGCGGTCGTGTCTAGGGTGGAGGTGTACTGCGCCTGATCGTAGAGCGCTTCGGCGCGGATTGGGAAGCGGCTCGTTGTTTTGAGTTGCACCGCCCCTCCCACCGTGTAGCCTTCTCTTTCGGGCGCCGCGATGGAAGAGAGGTTGGCGCCGTAGAGGGCGTAGCGCTGTGCGGCGCCGTGGGCCTCGGCGGTCACTTGGACGTTCTCGTGGTTGCTTTCAAGCCGCACCTGGGCTTCGGCCACGTCGTCATTTGGATCCTCCTCGATTTCGGCATCTGTTCCGGTATACGCGCCGTGGATCGAGAGTCGCTCCGTCGCCGACAGGGGCAGCCCCACGCGCCCTTCGAGAAACCGGCTAAAGTATCGGCCGCCGCCGCCTTCCAGCACGCCCCGGGCCGGATCTGCCACCGGCTGCATCGGGTCCGAGACCGTTTCGGGGACCGGAAGGCTTTCCGGAAGGTCCTCGAGGGCTTGCTGGTAAGAATCGACGTAGGGCTGGTGGGCCGAGGGGACGGACGGGAGCCGGGTGGGAGACGAAAATCCGGTGAGCGGCTGTCGTTCTAGGGAGGGGAGGGCAATTTGCCGTTCCCCTCGGATCTCGATTTCCCGCGGCGCGATCTCTGGAAGCTGCGTGGTGTCGGGCTGCTGCCCGTACGCAGAGGGCAGCGCGATCAGGAGCGAGGGAAGGACGATGAGAACGGAGAGGCGGAGGGAAAAAGACATGTAAGGCGAGCCGTAGTTCGGAGGAGACATCCGTGGACCGATGAAGAGCACGGTCATTTCTATGAGGGGTGGGATGGGACCGAGGGTCACGACGCAGACTCAAGGGATTGCTTCTCGCTCCGTGCCGTCTGGGCAAACGGCGTTCCTGCGTAGCGTTTTTCGACCTGCTCGTACATCTGGACCGCCTGTCCGGTCTGGCCTAGGCTGTTGTACGCCCGGGCCTGTTCGAGTAGCGCGCGAGCCTCCCACTCCGGGTATCCGGCGAAGAGAGACGGCATGCGTTCCAGTTCTCGGATGGCCGCTTCGGGCTGTCCCTGTGTCCGAAGTGCTCGACCGAGTCGATAGAGTGCTTCGGCTCCGATTTCGCTGTCCGCCGACTCTGCCACTTGGCGGTAGAGGTCACGGGCGTCGGACGGACGGTCTTGTTGTTCCCGAACCCGCCCAAGGCCGAGACGCGCTGCATGTTGAAGGGGACCCCGAAGCCCGGATTCAATAATTTGAGACAGAAGGGTCTCGGCCTCATCGATGCGTCCGAGTTGCAAGAGGGCCTTGCTCTGTCCGTAGCGGGCCTGTGCGCGCAAGTTGTCGGGGGTCCGTTCGTGTTCGGCCGCGGTGCGGTAGGCCGAACGGGCGTCTTCGTAATTCTCCTGCTCAAGATAAATTTCCGCAAGACGAAGGCTTCCTTCCGGATAATATTCGCTTTCGGGATACTGATCGACCAACTGACCCAAGTAATTCTTGGCTTCCGAGTATTGATCCTGGTCTGCGTGGAGGAGACCGAGGTGGTAGTATGCGCCAGAGAGGAGGGAGGAGGTGGAGGCCGTCCGCACGAACTTGCGGAAGAGGCGAAGGGCCCGCTTCGACTCGCCGCGCTGGTAGGCCGCCCGGGCCCGTTCATAGCGGAGCCGATCGGCAAAATTGGCGTCCGGATTGTTTTTTGCGAGTGACGTGATCAACGCCTCCGCTCGGTCCTGCTGGCCCGCCGCATTGAGGGCAAAGAAGAGACTCGAGGCAGCCTCGTCGGCCGAGGGGCTCTCGGGGTAGGTTTCTAGAACGCTCCGGTAGGCCTGGACGGCCTGTTCCATCTCGCCCTCGTTGTAATACGTGTCGGCAATGGTGTACTGGGCCCGTGGGCTCTGTGGATGGTCAGGATGCGCGTCGATCAGACGTCGGAATGCCGATCGTGCGTCCTCGTAGCGTTGCTGTTGAAAGTGGATGTCCCCAATGCGGTACAACGCATCCGGGTGCCAGGGGCTGTCCGGATGGCGCTCCACGAGGCGACGGAGGCGGTCGAGGGCCTCGTCTGGCCGGTTGGCAAAGTAAAGGGCCTGTCCGCTTTGGTAGAGGGCATACACGGCCCCATCCCCGCGGGCGCGCTCGTACACTGCAATTGCGTCGTCGTAGCGCTTGAGGGCAAAGTAGCAGTCCGCCAGGCGGAGCTGGGCGTCTTGCCGGTATGGGACCGTGTTGTTACGCGGATCCTCGTAGGTCGTCAGAAACTGGCGAAATAGGCGGGCAGCAGGCTCGAAGCGACGTTCTTTGAAATGGACCCAGGCGAGGGCATACTGAGCGCCTGCCCGTCGAGCCCCCTCGGCGTCAGTGTTGAGGTAGCGCTGAAGGAAGGTGCGGGCCTGTTCGTATTGTCCCTGATGATAGTAGCTGTCTCCCCCCCAGAAGAGGGCCTCCTCCCCCCGCTCTGTCTCGGAATGAGCCTCGGCCAAGGATTGAAAGAGGGGGGCCGCCTCTCCATACCGCCCATTTTGATACAGGGTCCAGGCCTTCTGAAACCGAACCTCGACCGTGGCCGACTCGGAGGCGGCGCCGCGTTCGATGGCCTGGGAATAGGCCTCCAGCGCCCGGTCTAGCTGGTCACTTGCCAGATAAGCGTTTCCGAGCCAGTAGTAAGCGTTTCCCAGGCGTTCCTGGGACGCCGACTCTCGCGTTAGGGCTCGGAGGGCAGCTGCGGCCTCATCGTATTTCTCCTGCTGATACAAGAGGAGGCCCACTTCGTACCGGGCTTCGGCGGAGAGTCGGTCGTTCTCTGCCTCCTCTAAATACGTCCGATACAGCTGAAGGGCACGCTCCTGTTCGCCGAGGAGGGCCCGGTTGACGGCTTCGTAATACGTTGCTTTGGTGGCAAGGGACGACTTGGACGTCTGGACCTCGGCGAAGGCCGTCGCAGCGTCCTCGTAGCGTTCCACCTTGTAATACTGCCAGGCAAGGCCATATCGGGCCGGAGTAGCGTACGAACTGTTGGGGGCCTCATCAAGAACCTGACGATAGTGGGTCCGAGCCGAATCGCTCCGGCCCAGCTGATTGTACGTCTCGCCGAGCAAGAATAGCGCCCGAATTCGCTCCGAGGCCTTCAGAGTGGAAAGACGTTCTTGGAGTTCGTTCGCGGCCTCCTTGTACTGGCCGAGTCGGTAGTAGACCTCCCCCAAGATGGTTCCGAGATTTTGGGCGAAGGGCGAATCGGGATACTCGGCACCGAGGCGCTCGAAGGCAGCTGTTGCTCGGTCATACTCTTCCCGTTGCACGTAGGTTGTGCCCTCGGCGTAAACAGACGCTGGAGCCAGATCGGCGTCAGGATATCGTGTATAGACCTCCTCAAAGTGGTCAAGGGCGGCGTCCAGGTTGTCCTGCTTTTGTTCGGTTCGGCCCAGAAGATAGAGGGCCCGGGCCCCCTCCTCCGGACGGTACGGATCGGTCGCAATTTCCCGGAGCTGTGCTTCGGCTTGCTCGAGCGAGCCCCGCTCTACATAGTACTGCGCAAGCCCCAGCTTGGCGGCCTGAGCGCGCGGATGCGAAGGATATTCGCGCTGAAGTCGGTCTAAGAGTCGTCGGGTTTCAGGGTCGCTCCCCTGGGCAAGGGCGGACTGCGCCTCCAGGTAGATTGACTGGGGTGCGGCCGGATGCCTCCGATTGGACTCCCGAAATCTGGCCAGCGCTGAAGCGGCATCCGGGTAGAGCTGTTGGTCATAAAGCTGCACCGCCGTCCCCAGTGTTTGGTCCGGGCGCGGAGCGTCTCGTTGTGCATTCGCGGGTAGTACCCCTCCCCCCACGAAAACGCAGAGGAGAAGAAACTGGCACCAGCGGGGAATCATTTTACGGGATGTGGGAGTCATAGTCGAACAACGAGGGCGTACAGAAATCGGACAAAGCTCTGTATCCGCGTTTCTACTACGGCGCGAACCGGGGGCAGTTCGATTGCGGCGAGAGCCCAGGACGACGTATGCTCTCTCCTGAACATCGACGCCGGGAGTGCACCGCCCGCCTTTTCCACGTCCAGTTTCATTCATTCTGAGCGTTCTACTTCTCCATGACCGACGCCTCTACCGACCCGGAATCTCCAGAATCATTTTCTTCCTCTTCCTCCTTTGACGAAGGGACCGACTTCGGCAAGCAGTCGGACGCCCCGCCTTGGGGGGGGGAAGACGACAATCAGGGCTCTGATGACCTATCGGCCTCTTTCGCGGTCGACATGGCCCGGCTTTGGGTTCAACGACATCAGAAGGCATCGATGCTCGGGGCGTTTGCGGTGGGGGTCTTTGTTGGTGCCCTGTTTCGCGAGTAAGGTCGGGTACGGTTGCCATTGTCGGCTCGATTTCCGCTGAGCCTCGTGGTTCTACCAATGGCCACTTCCTTACGTTACAACCCGCGATGGACGTTCCTCTTTCACATTCCTGATTCCCTGTAACTCGCCTCCCTACTGCTATGAGCACCAACGATTCTAAAAACGATTCTTCATCGTCGCCAACTGCCTCGGACGAACCGACGGACAATACCCCTAAGAACAAGTCGGTTGAGGATCTGCACGAGCTCTTGGGCGAGCTTCGGGCCGAGGTAACGCGGCTGAAGGCCCAGAAGGCAAAGCAACAAGCCAAAAGTTGGGTTCAGCGCCGTCCCGTGCTGGCAATTGCCCTGTCCACGGTGCTGGGCGCGGCGGCTGGGTACGGCACCGCCTTGGCTACGCGGAAGCGGCCCCCGACGCTATCCGAGCAAGCCCGGCGTCGGATCCAGCAGTTGGCCGACGAGGCCCGACGGGTTGCGACGGACGTGGGACGGGGCCTTTCCGATCGTGCCGCTCGATCCGGTGAAGAGGTTCGCGCTCGCGCCCGGAAAACGGGACAGCGTCTGGCGGAGCAAGCCCAGGAACAGGGCGAGGTGGCCCGGCGAGAGGCAGAGAACTGGGCCCGGCGCGCCTCCGAACGGGCACGCGAGGTAGGAAGTGAGGCTGGACAAAGCATCCGCCGGGCGACTGAGGAGGCCTCCGAGGAGGCCCGCGACCTTGGGGAATCCATCACGAAAGAGGCCGAAAAGGCTGTGGAGGAACAGGCCGAGTCCGTTCGAGAGGCGGTCTCGGGGAAGAAGAGTTCCTCCCGCTTCCGCCGCTCGCTGTTCACGATGGCCGGGCTGGCGGCGGGGGGCTATCTCGCTTCTAAAGTGCGCCGGTGGTTCTAGGAGGCTGTTTTCAGAAAGGGGGAGGGCGGTCGAAGTCTGTTATTGACCTTCACCAAATCGCCCGTGAGCGCCAATTTTGGCGGATACTACCGGGTGCAAATAACGCTTTTTGGACACTGTTCTAGGGAAGGGCTCTTCCCCGGCGGGGGCGTGGGCCGAACACGGATTCTTTCCTTTTTATCAATTGTCAATCTCGATGTCTGCCTTTTTTGACGAAGGTCGCCCTCACGATGGTCTTCGGTACAAGGAGTACCGAAGCGACTGGAAGCGCCAGATTGAGACCGGTCCCCCGGATGAGGCCGACTCGTCTCAGCGCCGGATGCACTACTACCTGAAGTACAATTGGAACCGTCAGGCGCAGGTGCATGAGGCCTACACACCCTCGGACGAACTTCGGGCGGCGGTGGAGGCTATTGATGCCCCTCAGTTCTGGATGGTACTCACAGAGCCGTGGTGTGGCGACTCTGCGTTTCTCCTTCCTGTGATTGCGGAGACGGCCGCGTTGAGTGAACAAGTGACTCTCCGCATTCTACTTCGGGATGACAACCTGGACATCATGGACCAGTATCTCACCGACGGCAGTCGGAGCATTCCCAAGCTCGTGGCCTTTTCCGAGGATGGGGACGAACGCTTCACCTGGGGACCTCGTCCGGAGGGCGCTGCGCAGCGCTTTCGGGACCTACAACAGAAATACGACGAAAAGACAGAGCTGATTGGCGATTTTCTCGAGTACTACGAGGAGGGCGGATGGCGGGAGACGGATGCGGAGCTTGCAGACAGAATCCAGTCAGCGGTTTTGGCGGGGAGTGGTATGGATGCGACCTAGGCCTCGGGCGGGCGGGGTTCCTGCTCGTAGATGTCAAACACTGTTCGCTCATCCGGGAGGACAGCCGCGGCCACGATCGCCTCTTCGGGGTCATAAGTGCGGATGAGCTCGTAAAGTGTCGAAAAGACTCCGTCTTGCGCCGCGTCTTCGTCGTTGAAGGTAAGGTACCTGAGGGGGGTCCGTTCCTCTGCGTCTGCGGACGGTTGAACGGTAAAGACGATAGCCCCCCGTCCCCGTTGCTCGTACTGACGCCAGGCGTGGCGGGCGGCCGTCGACCAGTGGGCGTCCACGAGTTGGTTGAGCAAAGGTCCGGGGTCTGAAGCAGACATGTGTTTGATTCCGGGACGCGAAATAACGAACGCATCATTTCTATGTCTTCAGGAGCCCTCACGTTCGGGGAGATTTATTGCCTCAGCACACTCTCTGCTAATTCTACTAGCCCTAGGAAACTGCCGTGCGTAATGTTTCCGTTATTGCAATTGAAAATCGAGCGGCGGGACACGGAGAATGAAAATCCCTGGTTTCTCCAAGGAAAGTTCCAGAACACCCCGCTTTATTCCGGTGCAGAAGTAGAGAGCAGTTGGTTTTGTAGCCCAAAGGATGGCTAGCAGAGACGGTGAGGAGGGCTATTCGGCCTCTGCAGTGGCCGTGTCGGTGGTCTCTTTGTAGTAAGTGGCCACAGTTTCGGCCTTGGCCGGACCCACAACCTCTGCCAGTTCGCTCTCGGGGGCCTCCTTGACCTTTGTTACGGAGCCGAAGTGGTTCAAGAGCTTTTGGGCAGTCTTCGGACCGATGCCGTAGATGTCAAGGAGCTCAGATTGCAGTGTCTGCTTCTTGCGTCGCTTGCGCTGGTACGTGACGGCAAAGCGGTGCGCTTCGTTGCGCACCTTCTGGAGGAGTTGGAGGGCGGGGCTGTCCTTGCCAATGAGGACGGGTGCAGAGCCGCCTGGCTTATACACTTCTTCGAGCCGCTTCGCGAGGCCCACGACCTGAAACCGGTCGAAGGCGCCCAGTTCGTTCAGCACCTCCACCGCGACGTTCAGTTGGCCTTTTCCTCCGTCGATGACGACGAGATCGGGCCACGTACCGTCTTCGTCGATCATCCGGCGGTAGCGCCGCGTGACGACCTCCCGCATCGCCTGGTAGTCGTCGGGCCTTCCCTCCTCCGTCGAACGAATCTTGTAGGTTCGGTACTCGCTCTTTCGGGGCGTTCCATCCGTGAAGACGACACAGGAGGCCACTGTCTCTTTGCCGCTGTGGTGCGACACGTCAATCCCGTCGACGCGGCGGGGGAGCTCCTCCATCCCGAGCTCTCCCTTTAGCGCCTTCACTGACTCGGGGATGCGGTCGCGTTCCCGCTTCATCTGCTGCGTCTTCCACTCACCGACTAGCAACTTGGCATTGGATTTTGCCATACGAACGAGACTCGCTTTCTCCCCCTGCTGTGGCACCTTCGTTGGCACCTGTCGTCCTTTTCTCTGCTGGAGGAGCTCTTCCAGGGCATGTGTGTCCTGCGCAGGATGGGCGTTCGGGTCGTGGGAGAGCAGAACCTCCTCGGGGTAAAAGTTGGCGTCCGCGTAATAGGTCTCGACAAACGAAAGCATCAGCTCCTCGTCCGCGCGCCCCTCAATCTGCCGCAAGTATTTGTGGCGCTTGCCGATCATTTTGCCCTCCCGTACCTGAAACAGGACGCCACAGGCGATTCCGTCGTCTCGATCCGCATGCAGTGCAAACACGTCGCGGTCCGCGAAGTCCTGGCTAACGATCTTTTGCTTCCGAGAATACTTCTTGAGGGCCTGGATCTGATCACGAAGCTGAGCGGCCTCTTCAAAGTTGTGCTGATCGGATTCCTTCTGCATCTCATCCTCCAAAAGGTCGATAAGCTCCTGGGTCTGGCCGTTGAGAAGCTTTTCCACCTGCTCGATCGTCTCCATGTACTCGTCCTCCGACTGGAGGCCTTCGCAGGGACCCTTGCAGTTGTCGATATGATGTTGCAGGCACACGTCGTACTTGCCCGCCTCAATCTTTTCTGTGCTCAAATCCAGCGAGCAGGTGCGGAGTTGAAAGACTGACCGAATCGCGTCCATCATCTTGTTCATTTTGGACACGTCCGTATATGGACCGAAGTACTTCGACCCATCCTGCTTTAAGGTTCGAGTCTTGAAGACCCGTGGGAAGCGCTCGTTTTTGATGCAGATGTACGGGTAGGTCTTGTCGTCTCGAAGGTTGACGTTGTAGCGGGGCTGGAGCTTCTTGATCTGATTGTTTTCCAGGATGAGGGCTTCTGCCTCCGTATCGGTCACAATCACGTCCACGTCTGTGGCCTTCCTCACCATCACTTCGATGCGTCCATCACGGTGCCGACTGTTCTGAAAATACGAACGGACCCGGCTGCGCAGGTTTTTGGCCTTGCCGACATAAAGGACCGATTTCTCCTCGTCAAGAAATTTGTAGACCCCGGGGGCAGTCGGGAGTGACTCCAGTTTCTGCTGAAGGCCGTCGGGTTTGTCGTCGAGCAGGGTGCTCATGGAAGAAAAGAAACATTTGAAGATCGTGCCTTCCAAAAACGCTTGGGGAGGAAGGCGTGATTCGGCGTGTAATCCGTTTCGTTCCTCTATGCAGTGCTCATTGTCGTGGTTGGAATAGGGATCATCCAAATCCGCCGGTCGTTACACTAATTCCTCTGTGTCTTTCGGAACTTTCGAGAGGCCCCGCGTCTCCCTGTGTAGAAATCTTCCCGATTTATGCCGTACCCGAAGGAAATGGTCGAGCCCATGCGCGAAGAGTTGACCCAACTCGGGGTCGACGAACTGCGCACGGCCGACGAGGTGGACGCCGCTTTTGAGGCGGCCCAAGACGAGACGATGCTTCTTGTCATCAACTCCGTCTGTGGCTGTGCCGCGGGCAATGCGCGCCCCGCCGTGGCCAAGGCCCAGCAGGAAACCACGCATCAGCCGGACCGCTATGTAACGGTCTTTGCTGGTCAGGACCTGGAGGCGACGGAGCGAGCTCGGGAGTATCTGGCGGGCATTCCGCCGTCCTCGCCCTTCTTTGCTCTCTTCCGGGACGGCCAGCCTGTGTACGTGGTGGAACGGAAACACATTGAAGGGCGAGAGGCCAACGTGATCGCTGCAGATTTGGTAGAGGCCTTTGAAGCGTACTGCACCGACGAGGCCCCGCCGTCCGACGCTCCAACACGTCCGGACATCTCGGCCTCCGGCAACGGCTTGCCTTCGACATTTCAGTCGATTACGTAACGGGTCTTCTGCCGCGTAACGCTTCGGTGCGCTCCGCACTGTTGTTGTTTTTTGGTTTCAGTCGTCGTTCTGTATGCCTGACGCCAACGCATCCGCTGTTCCCCCTTCTTCCTCCGACGAGTCCGTCTCGTCCGGGGCCGAGGATGCGGTCGCCGCAGATGATCACACGCTTGAGGAGGCAGCCGAGGCCATCATCTTTGCGGCCGACGAGCCGGTGGCCCCCGATCGGATTGGCGAGATTGTAGCCGAGGTGACCGGTCAGGCTCAGCCCTCGGACGAGGAGGTCACCGCTGCGGTGGAGCGGCTGAACGAAACGTATGCGGATCGGGGGCGGGCGCTCGAAATTAAGTCCTGGGCGGGAGGATACCGCATGGCAACCCGATCCTCGCTTGCCCCATTCGTGAAGACGTTTTACGTGGAAGAGCAGGAGACGACCCCGTCCCGCTCCCTCATGGAGACCTTAGCGGTCATTGCTTATCGGCAGCCGGTGACTCGGCCTGAGGTTGACTTTGTCCGGGGCGTAAATTCGGATTATGCGATCCGGAAGCTCCTGGAGATGGACCTGGTTAACGTGGAGGGACGGGCCGATTCGGTGGGACGGCCTTTGCTGTACGGCACTACCGACCGCTTCCTCGAGCAATTCGGCCTGGACACTCTGGACGACCTGCCAACGCTCCGCGAGGTGGAGGACTTGCTTGACGATCCGGCCTTCGACGATGAACGGGCGAAGTTGCTCCAGCTTGATCGGGAGGAGGGCATCTCGGTCGACATGCTGGATGCGGAGAAGGGCAAAGTGTCGAAGGAGAACGATTCCAGTTAATTCACCTCTCAGATGCAATCGTGTCCCGCCGGGACGCCTCCACGAACCAGTTAAATTCAGAATGGCATCTCAGGATGAACAGACCGATCGGGAAGGCATGCGGATCAACAAATACATTTCCCATGCCGGGGTGTGCTCTCGGCGCGATGCCGATCGGCTTGTGGAACAGGGCCGTGTGGAAATTGATGGAGAGACTGTGACTCAGCATGGCATCCGAGTTCGGGAGGGTCAGACGGTGACGGTAGACGGGGAAGAGGTCTATCCCCTGGAGTTCGAGTACATATTGCTCAATAAGCCGAAAGACACGATTAGTACCACGGATGATCCGAAAGATCGGCAGACCGTTCTCGACGTCATTGGGGTTCCTGACGACAATCCGTCCGGTCTCTTTCCTGTTGGACGGTTGGACCGAAATACGACCGGAGTTCTTCTTGTGACAAACGATGGGGATCTTGCCCACCGGCTCATGCATCCCCGCTACGAGATTCCCAAAATTTACTACGTGCGGACGCAAGATCGGGTTAAGCCTCACCAGCTCGACCGCTTGGAGCGGGGGATCGAGCTTGAAGACGGAGAGGCCGCGGCCGATCAGGCGGCTTACCTCGACCCACAGAGTAAGACGGACATTGCTCTTGAACTCCACGAGGGACGCAACCGACAGATTCGCCGAATGATGGAGGTCCTGGGCCACGACATCGTCCAGCTCGAACGCGCCAAGTACGCCCCCCTCACTACAGGCCGTCTCCAGCGCGGCGAATGGCGTCGTCTGGAACCGGAAGAAGTCCGCGAGCTCTACAATCGCGTTGACCTTCAATAATCCCCAGTCCCTTTTTACCGATGACTCAACCGGTCACCAACGGAATCCCCGATACCGCTGCCGACGACAAGATCAAGACCGAGGGCCTGACCTACGACGACGTGCTTCTCGTGCCAGGCCACTCTGCGGTCATGCCCCGTGAGGCCGATACGTCCTCCTGGCTCACCAAACGGATTCAACTGAATGTGCCCATCTTGTCGGCGGCCATGGACACGGTCACGGAGGCCGACATGGCCATCGCCTTGGCTCGACAAGGGGGGGCTGGTGTGCTTCACAAAAACATGTCTATCGAAGAACAAGCCGCCGAGGTGCGGCGGGTGAAACGGTCGGAAAACGGGATGATCCTCGACCCGATCACAATCTCCCCCCACGATACAGTGGGAGACGCGCGCGACATGATGAGCCACTACTCAATCGGGGGCATCCCGGTCGTCGACGAGTCCGACAAGCTTGTGGGCATCGTGACGAACCGGGACGTACGGTTTGAGTTGGATGGCGATACGCCGATCCGTGAAATGATGACGGTTGACGATCTGGTGACGGTGCCGGTGGGGACCACTCTCGACGAGGCTGTAGAAGTCCTCCAGGAGCATAAGGTCGAAAAGCTCCCGGTCGTCGACGAGGAGGGGTACCTAAAAGGCCTGATTACGTTCAAGGATATTCGCAAGCGCCGCAAGCATCCGGACGCCTGCAAGGACGATCACGGTCGCCTGCGCGTGGGAGCTGCTGTTGGCGTCACCCCGGAGGTCATGGACCGCGTCGCAGCGCTCGTGGAGGTCGGTGTCGACTTCGTGGTTGTGGACACAGCGCACGGGCATGCCGAGGGTGTACTTGAAACTATTCGCGGCATCAATTCCCGGTTCAACGGGCAGGTCGATATCGTGGCCGGGAACGTGGGCACGGCTGAGGGCACGCGTGCGCTCATTGAGGCTGGCGTCGACTGCGTGAAGGTCGGTATCGGGCCCGGATCCATCTGTACGACGCGCGTTGTGGCCGGGGTGGGGGTTCCGCAGCTCACGGCCATTATGGAATGTGCCGAGGAGGCTCGTCCTGACGACGTCCCTGTGATTGCCGACGGAGGCATCAAACAGACCGGCGACATTCCGAAGGCACTCGCCGCTGGGGCCAGTGCCGTCATGATTGGCAGCCTCTTTGCCAGTGTCGAAGAGAGTCCCGGCGAGACCATCATCTACGAGGGACGAAAGTACAAGAGCTACCGAGGCATGGGATCGGTGGAGGCGATGGAGGACGGAAGCAAAGACCGGTACTTCCAGGACGCCGAGGATGAGCTCCGTAAGCTCGTGCCGGAGGGTGTCGAAGGGCGGGTCCCTTACAGCGGCACGCTTAGCGAAGTCATTCACCAGATGAAGGGCGGCCTACAGGCGGCTATGGGCTACTGTGGCTGTGAGGAAGTCGACGATCTCTACGAGACCGCCCAGTTTGTCCGCATTACTGCGGCGGGGCTGCGAGAGAGCCACCCGCACGACGTCGAAATTACGAAGGAGTCTCCGAACTACTACTCCAGCCCCTCGAAGCAAAGCGAGTCTCGCTAATCTAGGGGATCGTTCGTTTCAACTCCTCGTCCCAGAGATCCGCCTGCAAGGATGGCCAATCGCATTTCTCAGGTTCGGAGTCGATTGGTCGACCTCAACGCCGAGGCCCTCTTCCTCACCTCCCTGCCTGACATTCGGTGGGCGTGTGGGTTCACCGGGTCAAATGCGCTTCTCATCGTCGGGCCCGATGGGGCCCACTTCGTAACAGACGGCCGCTATACGGATCAGGCCCGCACCGAGGTGGAGGGGGCGAAGGTGCACATTTCCGAAAACGGCCTCGACGAATATGTTGTTGAAGAGGAGTTGCTGAGGGTCTTCTCGAGGGTAGCTTTTCAGGCAGATTCGATCAGCGTTGCTCGTCGAGAGGCGCTTGCTGAGGAGCACGAGGTCGAGTGGATCTCTGAGACGAAGGTGCTCACGCGACTCGTGGCCTCCAAAGAACAGACGGAGATAGAGTCCATCCGGAGGGCGCAGTCGATTACGGAAGCTGTTTTTGAGGAGGTACTCGATCTCTTCGAGCCCGGAATGACAGAACAGGAGGTCGCGGCCGAGATTGTATATCGCCATCTCAAGCGGGGGGTGGACTCCATGTCGTTCGATCCCATTGTTGCCTCCGGCCCGAACGCGGCACGTCCCCACGCCCGCCCGACGGATCGAATGCTTAGGGAGGGAGAACTGGTCGTCATAGACATGGGAGGGATCCGGAATTGGTACGCGTCCGACATGACGCGAACCGTAGCGTTCGGGGATCCCGGTTCTGCGGTACGCGAAGCATACGAGGTTGTGCTAAGCGCGCAGGAGGCAGCGCTCGATGTTGCTCGCGCAGGCATGACGGGGAAGGAGTTGGACGCCGTGGCCCGTGGCGTGCTCGATGAGGCCGGTTTCGGGGAGTACTTCTCGCATGGCCTTGGCCATGGTCTCGGTCTTCAGGTCCACGAATGGCCGCGTGTCTCCCGCACGTCCGACGCCGAGTTGCCGGAAGGAGCGTGCGTGACCATCGAGCCGGGCGTCTATTTGCCAGAGGAGAACTTTGGCGTTCGCATCGAAGATATTATTGTTCTCCGGGCCGATGGGAGTGAGAACCTGACGCGTGCGCCCAAAGAACTGCTGACGTTGTAGCTTCTCCTCCTTGATTTAATGTCCGTTATTGCAAAGCAAGCACTCCTAAACGGAGTTCCACTCGCGCTGGTAGCAATTCTGGGATCTTTTCCCGCGTCGGCCCAGTCGCCCTCAAGCCCGTCTATGGAACTGATCGTGCGGGCAGCGGACGATGCCCCGGCCTCGTTTCTTGATCGTCTTCGCTCACCGGTGTCCAAACGGGAGGGCGATTCGCTCTTGGCAGGGGTTCAGTCGGCCCGCTCCGTTTTTGCGTCCCCTGCGCTGCAATCAAAAGGGGAGCAGAGCAGAGCAGATATTCCTGCGTTTACGCTCGTCGTTCGCGACTCGGCGGCCCAATCGGCGATTCAGAACCGTCTGCGTGGGCGTTCGGAGGTCCAGTATGTGCAACCGAATGTTGAGTATACCCTGGAGGAGCATGGCGAGTCCTCGGCTTTCGAAGGTTTCGTTTCCGATCCGGTCCTGGATCCCGAAAACGTTTTTGCTGACAGCCTCGATCACCTGTCCGTGATCCGGGCAATCGAAGGCTGGGACGAATCGGTTGGGGACTCGACAGTGAGCGTGGGGGTGGTTGATACAGGAATTCACCTCGATCATCCGGACTTGGCCGATCAGTTTTGGACCAACCCAGGGGAGGATCGAAATGGGATGGACGACGATGGAAATGGATACGTCGACGATGTCCTTGGATATGATTTCGTTGATCGGCCCACCGTGGTGGCGGAGGGAGATTACCAGGGCCGAGACCCGGATCCGTCCCCGGATTCGCTGGGTCCGTTATCCGGGCATGGGACTTCCGTGGCGGGAATTATTTCGGCGTTTCCAGCCGAGCCGGAGGCAGGAATGGTGGGGGTTGCTCCAAACACGCGGCTCGTTGGGCTCCGGGCGTTTGGAGGGGATGGACGCGGCCAGACCGACGACATTGCCGCCGCCATCGTCTATGGTGCACAGCAGGGGATTGACGTCTTAAATCTGTCTTTCGGCCGAGATCGAGCGAGCCCCTTGCTCCGGGAAGCCATCGAGTTCGCGATTTCTCAGGGGACCGTGGTCGTAGCGTCGGCGGGCAATAAAGGAGCGGTAGACGAGCCGCACTATCCGTCGGATTATCCCTCGGTCATTTCGGTGCTCTGGCTGGCCGAAGATGGGGAGGATGTCCCGGATTTTAGCCGGAGTCAGTACGGCATCGGTGTGGATCTCGGTGCGCCGGGCTCCGATGTCTTTACGACAAGATACCCCCGCCAGCGGCTTCTAAATGACCAGCCCGTTCGTCAGGAAGACCTCTACGGGCTTTCAAACGGATCCTCCTTTTCGGCGCCGCAAGTGGCCGGGGCGGTAGCACTGCTCCGATCAGTCGACGCGACCCTGTCTCCAACTGCCATTCAAAGTATTCTCACCGGTACGGCGGCGGACATTGATGGCGCTTCGTGGGACCATACGACCGGAGCAGGACGCGTGGACGTGGCGCGGGGACTCTTGCGGTCTTATCCTGCGCAAACTGAACTTCATTTTCCGGCGCACAACCAAGGCTTTTCGGGGACCTCCCCGGTGCCGGTGGTAGGCACGGCCCTGGATCCTAGTTTCAAGGAATACGCGGTGCACTACGCCGACGGAACCCGCGATCTCGATTCCCGACCGGATCCGTGGACATCGCTCGTTGGACCCGTCCAAAGTCGTGTGTATCGTGACACGCTGACGACCTGGGACGTTTCCGCCCTTGATGATGGCGAGTACACACTTCGGCTTTCCACGACTCTCACCGACGGACGAACCATCGAGGATCGCCGGCGCGTCATCGTTGATTCCAGCCCGCCTAAAGTGGACGTTCAGTTTCTTGGAGCGGGGCGGATCGACGGCCGCTGGGGGGTTTTGGCGGATGTCGCGTCTGACGACACAGTTCGTTCCCGAATGGTGATCCGTATTCGGGGGCAGAAATTCATCACCGACGGCGAGTTCATCTCCAGTCGGCAGGGCCTGACCTGGCCCGACGAAAGCGGACTCGGCGGAGAGGCGAGCGTTGAACTCACACTTACGAACCGGAGTGATCTACAAACGACCATCGAACGGACCGTCTCCGTCCCCCCCAACAAGACGAATCCGTCTTTTTTCCAGGTGGAAGAAACCGACATTCCGGGAGGATCACTGCTTCCTCGAGCTCCGGACTTCGACGAGGACGGACTCCCTGAGATTGTTGTAAACCATTTTCCGACTCCGAGTGGGGGAATTTCAGACACGATTCGTGCCTTCGAGTGGACCTCTGCAGCCTTTGCCCCGGCCGATACACTCCTCGCCCGCCTGTTTCCGAAGGACGTTGGAGACACCAACCAGGACGGTCAGAAGGAACTTCTTCTTCAGATCAACGGCGCGACCATTCTTCTGGAGCAACGGGACCCGGATCTGCTTCCTCAACACCTTGTCTATGCTGATACAAGTGCAGTGACGCCCTCGATCGTCGGCCCTTCGCTCCATGGCGCTCTCCTTACTGATCTGGATGGAAATGGGGTTGGTGAAATTGTAGGCAACTGGAAGGCGGACTCAAGTCGGACGGAATGGCGGGTGCTGGAGCGGCAGGGAGCCACGTTTCAGTTGGTCGAGCGCCTCGAGAATCCAACGTCTCACGAGCGCGCCGATACGGTACGGAGCGCACCGAACGCGGCGTCGGGGGATTTCGATGGGGATGGCCGGAAGGATTTATTGGTCGGAGATCGGGATGGGAACTGGATCGTCTATGAGTCTACTGCGGATGGCTCCATGGAGGTCGCATGGTCCCACGAGACCGATCGGTTTGCGGCGGATCGGCGCTTTGCCGTCGGGGACGTGACAGGCAATGGGCGAGCAGAGTTTGTCACCCATAACACCTACAGCCCTTCGCCTCCGGGGGGAGGAGAGCGGGAACCTCCGATTAGCTATTATCACGTGTGGAGTGCGGTGGGAGACGACACGTACGAGCGGATCTACCGACTTCCTGTAGCAGGCGAGCGGTCCCGTGGGGCTCTCACTGCGGCCGATTTTAATGATGACGACCGGGCTGAGATTGCAATTGCACATCCACCATCGCTCGTGGTGGTGGGGATCTCGGACTCGGGGGGGTTGGACGTCATTTACGAGAACCAGGAGCGGCCTGCTGTGCGGAGTCGAGCCCTGGTAGCGGCCGATTTCGATGGGGATGGGATTCCTTCGCTGCTTACATCCACGACGGGCGAAACGCTCCGTCGGTACATGGTGAATTCGTCGGGGGTGCGCCAATCGCCTCCTCGCTGGGTCAGGGCTGTTCCGACTGGTCCAACGGGAAGTCAGCTTGAGTGGCGGGCCCCGGCTGCCGATTCCGTGACCGTCTTTGCGGGCCCCCCGGGCGGGTCTCTCGACCCAATGACCTCCACGACGGACTCGGCCACAACTGTTGCGGATTCCTCTCGGCTCCAGTTCGCCCTTCAGGCGTGGACGGATGGGGAGTCATCCCCACTCTCACCCGTCCGGCTCGTACAGCCACACGATTCTTCGACCGTCAAAGCCGTTGAGTATCCAAATTCCTCGACCGTCCGTCTGCGGTTTACGGAGCCGTTCGCGTCATCACCTCCCCCCGAACAGTTTGCACTCACCACCCACGGTTCTCCTCAGTCTGTGGTGAAGAGTGATGGAGAAACGGGTCTCCTGCTCCAGTTCTCGGATGCGGTGACGGGGGAAGAGTCGATTCTTTCTTGGACCGGACTAACGGACGCATCAGGGCTTCCTGTGGGCCAGACGGAGGTCGAAGTTGCGTTTCCGCCCGCAAGCACTCGCACACTGTTTGTCGAGAACGTTTCGGTTTTGGGAGAGCAACGCGTTCGTCTGGCCTTTAATGAGCCGCTCGTCGGCTCGACAGCCCGCAACCGAGACAACTACCGTGTTCAGCCCCATGGGTCCGTCGAGTCGTTGGAAGCTGAAGGCTCTCCGCCCTCCGCCGTGACCCTACGCCTCGACGGCGTCGTGGCGGGGGCAAGCGGACAAGAGTCCTCCCTCACGGTGACCTCCTTGCGAAGTGTGAACGGCGGTACGCTCGTCGACGAAGGGGCGACGGTCCGTTTGACTCAACCCGCCGAGGGGCTGGCCAACGTCAAAGTATATCCAAATCCGATTGATTTGTCCCGTCATGACTCCCAGTTGACGGTAGCAGGACTTCCTCGAAACGCGACGGTTCGTATCTACAGCCCAGTGGGTCGGCTGGTTGACGTTCTCTCGGTCGAGGAAAATCGGACGGGAGGGACGACGTGGGACCTTCGTACCCGTCGCGGCTCGACGGTGCCGTCGGGGATCTACCTCGTTCGGGTTGAGGCTCCAGATGCCTCTCCCGTTCTGAAGAAGGCGGCGGTCATTCGATGACCGAACAGGGATCGTAACGGTCGTCCGTCCTGGAAGTACGGACGGTACCCATTGCTCGTGTCATGCTGTCTCCCGTCCATCGTGGATGTCTTCAACTCTCACCAGAACGAGCAGCGATCGTGGGGGCTGCTGCTTCTCACCGGAGCAGTCTTGCTTTCGTGTTCGGTGTGGGCGGCCTTTCGTTCGACGTGGCCCCTCTTCGTCGGTGCCTCCTTCGTAGGGACGGGTGGACTGGTTCTGCTCTGGCGCCGTGAGTCGCTGTCTGCGAGAGAGGTCTTGTGGGGAGCTCTCCTTCTTCGGCTTGCCTTCCTTCCATTGCTGCCGAACCTTACGGACGATCCCTTCCGGTACATCTGGGACGGGTGGCTTCAGTTGGAGGGAATTAATCCCTATAAGTTTGTTCCGTCTGATCCGGCCCTTGAGCCCTTTCAGGACACGGCGATATACAAAGAGCTCAATTCGCGAGAGTATTATAGTATTTACCCGCCTCTCTCACAGCTCCTTTTTGCTCTCGGAGCACTATTCTACGAGCAGAGCTGGGCGTTTTCGTATTACGTCCTCAAGGTCGTCTTCGTCAGCGCCGAGTTCGCAGGCGTGGTTTTTCTCGCCCGTCTCACCACTCCTCGGAATCTCTTGTTGTACGCCTGGAACCCGCTGGTCCTCGTCGAGGTAGCAGGCCAAGGCCATACTGAGGCCCTGTTGATGCCCCTTCTCTTTTTGGCGATCTGGGCCGTGCGACAGCGGAGGGGAGGTCTCGCGTCAGTTGCCATCGCAGGGGCTGGCTTTGTCAAGATCTATCCTTTCGCTCTCGGCCCGTATCTTCTCCGACGGTTTGGATGGCGGGCTGTGTGGCCCGGAGTGCTCGTCGTCGTTGGGTTGAGCGTTCCGTATGCAGCCCCGTATGTGCTCCCGCACCTCAAAGCGTCGGTTGATCTGTTTGCCGAGTTGTTCGAGTTCAATGCCGGTCCGTACTACCTCTTGAAACATCTGTTGTGGGTTGGGACCGGTGCTGACTGGAGTAAGACGATCGGTCCGCTGTTTCGGGGTCTTTTTCTTTCATCCTTACCCGTTCTGTACGTCCTCGATGTCTGGCTTGAGTGGTCGTTTCGGCGAGCCTGCCTCTTGCTGCTTGGCATGTTTCTCGTCCTGAGCACGACGGTTCATCCATGGTATTTACTTCCAGTCATTGGACTAGGGGTCATGGGGGCACGACCCTCCTGGCACTGGATTTGGCTCGGGGTATGTTCGATGGGTACATATTTGTTTTATCTCGACGGTCCTTACTGGGCGTGGATTTGGCTCGGATGGGGCGGAGCTGGGGTGCTGGCGATGATTCTTAGGGGCCAGAGCCAGGTTCGACACTGGATTGATCGACTCCAGAATGCCTTCGTGCGAGACGCCTAGCGTTGGCAGTACGTCTTAAGTGGACGTCAGCAGGTCGATTACGTCTGAGGGCGTCGTGTCTGGGGCGTGTCTCCAGTGGTACTCGTCGTACCGGCGGAACCACGTCAGCTGCCGTTTGGCGTATCGGCGGCTATTTCGCTTCACGAGACGAACCATTTCGTCGTAGTCGATCTCACCGCGGAGGTATTGAATGGGCTCGCGGTAGCCGATGGTGCTGAGTGGGGGCTCATCGAGGTCAACTCCCTCGATGCCCATCACTGCGCGGACTTCGTCGAGGAGTCCGTCGTCGAGCATTTGCTCTACGCGGCGATTGATCCGCTCGTAGAGGCGCTCTCGGTCTCGATTTAAGACGACGGTCACATATTCGAACGGGGGCTCCGGCTGGTTTTCATAGTAGTACGATAGAGGCTGACCGGTCCCGTGATAGACCTCGAGCGCCCGAATCACGCGCTGTGTTTTTGTAGGATCCATTTCGCCCGCTTGCCTGGGATCCACCTCCTGAAGCTCCTCATAGAGGGCCTCTTTGCCTTCTCGCTCCAGGCGCTCTTCCAGATGTACTCGGACCTCATCTTCTACGTCTGGGATGTCCGCCAGGCCGTATTGAAGAGCGTGAAGGTACAGGGTGGCGCCCCCCACGACCAACGGACGGTTGTTTCGGTCAAGGATCCTTCTGATTCGTTCGTTGGCCGCTTCTGCGTATGCTCCGGCCGAGTAGGGTTCGTGGAGCGACCGTTCCCCAATAAAGTGGTGTGGAACGCGGTCGAGGGCCTCCGGAGATGGCTTGGCGGTCCCAATGGTGAGTTCGTCGTACACCTGTCGGCTGTCAATCGACACGATCTCAGCATTTAGGTGCTCGGCGACCTCGAGGCTCATTTCTGTTTTTCCGACAGCTGTAGGTCCCGTGATTGTTAGAATCGGGGCGGAGATGTTTTTGGCTGGCGTGGAGGCCATGAGGTTCAGAAATTGTGGTGGAGATTCTGAAGTAGCATTGTTTCCTACTAGGTGCCGTCAAGGAAGTCTGCGGCTGTCTTCGGGGATCATGGCTCATGTGAGCTATATAGAAGGAGAAGAATCCCTTGCACAACAAGTAGATTTGTGAATAGAAAAAAGGAAGCTTCTTCGAGAGGCAAACCAAATGCTTCGATTCCGAGCGTATATTTGGGAGAGATGGTCCAAATCTGTTCACGTAGAGCGACGATGTCGAGTCCCCACAGGTAAAGGGTCGGAAGGATCGTGCTCGCCAAAAGAGACGACCGTAGTGCCCAGAGGGTTTCTCCGTCGTACAACCACATTCCGGCGAGAATGGGGGGAGCCCAAATCAGAATTAGGGCAAGGTACTCGGTTTCTGGGCGTCCATCCCCGAGAAAGACAACCCCAAGGAGCGTGAGTCCTGTGAAGGCCACAGTTCCAGCCCACGATGCTTTCAGAGAAGTGGATTTCATCGTGTCGTCGTATCGGGCGAGGTACTGGTAGAGGACCAGACCGGTAAGAAGCGGTTGGAGTATGAAAAAGAGATATTCCTCGATCGGAACGTAGCCGACAGTTCCGATGACTCGTTCAGCACCATACCACCAAATCTTTCGGGCCACGAGGTAGTTGTCCCAGGGAGTAGAGTAGGCAAGAGCGAGTAGACAAATCAGGGGAAGCGATAGGGTTGCATGGACATCATCATTCGTGCGCTGCGGCTCTTGGTGTGTCAACAGCAGAGCGGCGATGGGGAGGAGGAGGAAAATGAAGTGGAAGCTGAGATATGTCATCGGTGGACTGCCATTACGAGAATCACTTTCCCAGAGTCGATCGATCCGTTGCTCAGGACCTCTTGCTTTTTCTTCAAGGCCACCACGTGGGTCATAGATTGAGGTGAGGACCTGGAGTATTACTGTTATTGCATAGGAAAAATTCAAAACGACTGTAGAAGAACACGCGCCGCATTCCGACCAGACGCTCCCATAATCCCTCCACCAGGATGCGTACTTGCGCCTGTTAGATACAAGTCATCAACGGGACCTTCGTAGTTAGCTGTGCTGAACGTAGGTCGTGCAGCAAACATTTGGTCGATACTCATTTCGAGATGCATCACGTTGCCGCGATAAAGGCCCAAATGTTTCTCAAGCCAGACGGGATGCTGAAAGAGTTGTCCTACGATAGAATCTCGGATACCGGGTGCGTATTGTTCGAATTGTTCAATGATATTCCCCGCGACCGCGTCGGCGATTTCTTCCCATGAGTCTGTTTTGGATAGGTCATACGGATAGTACTGTCCCCATATCCACAAGACCTCTCCGCCGGAGGGAGCTAATGTATCGTCGATAGCGGAAAATGTCATGGCAATTAGAGGGGGGTCATTTGCGGGGTGTCCGGACAGATAATCGCCGTAAGCAGATCGAATCTGTGTCATGTCTCGGCACAACAGTTGCAGACCTACGCGTGCTTCGTCTTCGGGATGGGCCAGATACTGCACGGGCTCATCGAGGGCAAGACGCAACATGGCCCCAAATCCGTTTCCGATGCGAAGTCCGTCTGCATCATCTGGGCGGTGCCGGGCCGGGAGGAGGTGGTCGAATGTCTCTTTGGCGTGCGTTGCCGAGCATACTCTTCGACTTGTATAAGAGTGATCATTCACGTGTACGCCGCAGGCCCGACCATTCTCCACGAGGATTTCCTCAACGGGGGCATCAGTGAAGACCTTGCCCCCGTGTGCCTCAATATGGCGACGAAGAGCCTGTGTAAGCATTCCTGATCCTCCTTTCGGTCGGGCTACTCCTCCGTCGTGATAAAGAGGGTGCCACAGAACAAACGGTCCGGTGAGCGGCTCAGTTGGGGGGGGGCCTGATTGGGCGGCCATCCATGCGATTGCAGTTCGGAGCTTTTCTTCATCAAAATATGAACGAAGCACGTTCTGGTACGGTCGAAGAATGTGTCGAAGTTCTTCCTGCCATTGGAGAAGCGAACTTTCTCCAAACGCGAATCGCTTTCCAATTTTGAATGGACTGGGAGGCGCAAGAAACATATCCCGCATCGTCCGGGCAAAGCCGATCCAGTCAGTAACAAACTTCCGGTAGGCATGTCCTTCTCCTGGAAATAGGCTCTCGATGTGCTCAACGGTTCGATCGAGATCCCGGTAGAAAAAAAGAACATCCCCATCGGGAAACGGAGCCACAAACATGGGATCGAGGTCGAGATAGACCAATCCGTACTGTTCAAGCTCCAACTCTTCGATGATGGGTGTCTGCCGAATGAGGATGTGAGCACTGCCCCCGAGATCAATTTGGTAATCTGGGAAGAGCTCTTTCGTAGACACAGCTCCGCCGACCATTTCTCGCTGTTCGAATACGGCCACACGATATCCCGCCTGTGCGACATATGCACTCGTGATCAATCCATTGTGACCTGCCCCAATCGTGATCAAATCGAAATCGGTCGGCATAAGTCGGGGGAGAGTTCTGATATAAAACGCGAGTAGGCTTTGAGAGGGCAGAGTATAAGAGAACAATCAGAGACGTTATTTTCACGGGGTTGGCTGTTAGATTTCCGAAACCGTTTCCTCTGTAACCCGTGGACATTAAAGCGTAGTGAAGCCTCCACCTCACGTGACGATTGGCGCTCGCCACGGTCTTTCTCTTCAGGTTACTTCCTCGCCGGCCATGAATTGGATCTATCAGGTGCTCAGTTTTTTCGTCGCCTTCGGTCCCATCATTTTGGGGACTCTCTTGTGGCATTTTATCTGGAGTGACGACTCGGGATCATCTGGGGGGCCACCGGGGGGGCCGCAATGGCATCCGGCACCGCCTTCTCCCTCATTTTCCGGGGATCGTCGTCCTCGGCACGACCAGCCCGTTCACTCTCCCCAACTTCCGAAGCGGGACCCTGTGTAGCGGCACCACGGATTCTATTGCGATTGGATGTGGACACTCCTCCGGGCGAGCATGACGCTTCCGTGAATCCTGGATCTACCGTCTGAGCAGGCAGTAGAAAACCGCGTGTACGACACGTACAACGTGGGTAAAGACAGAATGAGCATCGGCAATCCTTCTCTGTGTAGTACATGCCGGCGCTTTCCCTCAAGGTTTCAAGTGCTGATTACAGCGCCCACTTGAGTCGTCTTACGCAAGTCGGGACCGAACCTGAGTTCTTCTTGCGTCGCTTGTTCTCAACCTGACGTTTGATCGATACTCATATCCCATTTCGATTATGGACCTGTTTGATCGTAACGAGTTGGAACGCCTGGCAGAATTGGAGAATGATCTTTGCATCTCGATCTACATGCCGACTCATCGTTTCCGGTCTGATTGGTCGCAGAATACGACTCGTTTTAAAAACCTTCTTCGCGACGTTCGAAACCAACTTCGAGACCAGGATTATCGAGAGACATCCATTGATGAAATTCTCGAGGACGCTCGTCAGCTTCTCGATCGACCCGGATTCTGGCGGGGCTTAAGCGAGGGGCTCGCTGCGTTCGTAACTGCAGACACCTCCGAATTCTACCGTCTGCCATTGTCGTTCGATGAAGTCGCCATCGCGGAAGACCGATTTCATCTGAAGCCACTCTTTCCTCTAATTGCTGCCAACAAACGTTATTATTTGCTGGCCCTGAGCCAGAATGACGTCCGCCTATATCAAGGCACGCAGCAGGCCATTAGTGAGGTTGAAGCGGCAGAAATACCCTCTGACATCGTTTCTGCCATCCAGCAATATGAAGAACCGCCGGAGCAAGGCTTGCAATCTCATACGCAAGGACAGTCCCCGTCTCCGGATGGACGATCAACGGACCAGCGGCATCATGGTCAAGGCTCCTCGGAAGACCTGAGCAGGGAACCGAAAGACCAACTTAAGCGGTTTTTCCGTCGTATCGAAGAAAGCGTATCCGACTATATTGGCGGCGAGAAGATTCCGCTCGTTTTGGCTGGTGTGTCAGAATATTTGCCAATCTATAAACAGGAGAATAGTTATCCGTTTCTCATTGATAGCGATATTGTCGCGGGGAATCCCGAGCCGTTGAGTGCTCAGGAGTTGCATCGGAAGGGATGGGAAGTGGTCGAGTCGGTACTTCACGAGCGGCAACAGCAGGAGTTGGAGCGGTTTGAGGACCTCATCTATCAGAATGGGGACCTTGCCTCAGATGACTTCCACGAAATTATTCCTGCTTGTGCCTATAGTCGGGTGGACACCCTCTTTGTACCCATGGGTCAGTATCGGTGGGGCCGCTTCAATCCGGAAACCAACACGGTGGAGGTTCACGAGTCGCAACAGCCGGGAGACGGGGATCTACTGAATTATGCGGCCCTCCAGTCATTTCTCAGTGGAGCCAATGTCCATGTTCTCCGACCTGAGACTATGCCCGGTGGGCGTAGTGTGGCTGCTATTTTTCGGTACGAGGCTGATGTGACGGCCACGGAGACGGGGTAAGCCTTCGTTTGAGAAAGTGTGAGCTTGTCGAGATTGATGTCGCTGACGAGCCCGGCAATTGTCTCAGTATTGATAATCTTATTTATCAATAATAAAGCTCGATGGACCTCGTCGACTCGTTTCTAGAGGAAGCATCGTCGAAGCAGACCCAGCGCGCGTATCGCACTGACCTTCGCCGTTTCTTTAAAGAAGAGGATGTAACGGAATTCCAGGTTCAAGCGATTAGCCCGGAGAGTATTCAGTCCTTCGTCCGGGTCATGTATCAAAAGAACTTGTCTCAATCTACGCAATACCGACGCCTTTCGGCTCTTCGTAGTTTCTTTGACTGGCTAATCCGCGAGGGTGTTCTTTCGCACAATCCCGCCCGACATCCGAAGGTAGAGCCGGTTTGTCCTGATACGGATCGGCCAGCTGAGACCATACTTCAAAAGAACGAGGTCGAGGAACTCGTCGCAGCGGCCGGGAAATCGTCCCAATCTGGGATCCGCGATCGGACGCTCATTTTGACGATCCTGTACGCTGCACTTCGACGGGGTGAGGTGGCTAACCTAGAGGTTGACGACGTTCGTCCGCTTGGACGGCACTGGATCCTCGATCTTCAGACGGACATGAACGAGAGTGGATATGTCCGAATTCCGGAGATCGTCGTAGAGGCGCTTGAACAGGTGAAAGAGCGTTATGGTATTGCAAGCGGTCGCTTATGGCGGTCTCTGAGCAACCGGAATTATGGGAGCCCTATGTCACCAGATGCGATATATAAGGTGGTCCGTCGAGTTTCGGAGGAAACAGGACTGGAACCAGTGAGCATAGATGCATTGCGGCGGACCGGACTGCATCTTGCGTTGCAAGGAGGCGCAGACCTGCCACAGGTCCAGACGCATGGTCGTCTTCGGGATGCTGCCTCGGCCGCACGTCTTCACGATGAAGAGAAGCGATCGGGAGCCCTTGATGACAGTGCCGTTGATTACATCGACCTCAATGTGCTAGATTTGCCTCCGGACACATAACCGAATGCGAATCAGGGGTTGAGCAGAACACGTAAATGGAGACATGTCTCAATCCTCCCGCTAAGGGGTCTCGAGACCCACTTATGAATCACATCTAATAGGCGTTATGTTGGGTTTTTCCACTCTGACTCTTATCCTCATGTTGACGCGCTGACAACGAAAGTCATTGGCCGAACGAGTCAAGAGCACCACTCTCGTTCGTCTGTTCTGACTCACCGGATACTGCTCTGATTATGTCTCCCAAAAACGACAATCCAAGCGCCAAACTTCAGGTTCGCGATACCGACCGCCAGGACGCTTACCACGTTTCTCGCCGCGGCGCAGAGAATCTCCCGTATAATGCTCCGTCCGATGGGGACTGCTCGATCGACTCCGACCAAACACTTATCCACCGATGGCTTGCTGAAAAGAGCGCACGAACTCAAGAAGAGTACGCGCGCGACCTGGAGCAATTCATTGATTTCGTTGATCTGCCCCTTCGATACATCACACTGGGTCATCTACAAAACTACCGAGAGCACCTCGCGGATCAGGGATATGCGAAATCATCGCAGAAGCGAAAGCTGTCGTCCGTTAAAAGTATCTTCACTTTCGGGACCAAGCTACGGTATTTTGCCCATAATGTTGGGGCTGCCCTCTCCACGCCGACCGTGCGAAACGACCGGGCCAAGCGAATTTTGTCGGAGGCCGATCTATGGGCCATCTTGCGTGACGAGACAGATCTTCGCAATCACGTCCTTCTCCGCCTCTTCTACGCTTCCGGAGGACGCCTCTCTGATGTGGAGGATCTCCGCTGGGAGGACTTAAAGGACCGCCCTGATCTTGAAGGACCGGATGGACGACCCGGTGGCCAAGTTACATTTTTTGGGAAAGGAGGCAAAACACGGGCCGTGACACTTTATAGTAAAGTTTGGAGTCTCATCGTCCGCCTGCGTGAAGAAGAAAAGGGCGAAGGCCATGGCAGCCCTGACGATCCCGTGTTCCGTTCACAGAAAGGGGGCTCCTTATCTCGGTGGCAAATCTGGAATCTTGTTAAGAAAGCAGCGACAAGAGCCGGGGTCAAGCTCACGGAGAAGACGAAAAAGGATGGGACAGTGAAGCGAGACGAGAATGGGGAGCTGGTCATGACTTCTGAGGTCTCCCCACATTGGTTCCGACATGCACACGCCTCCCACGCCCTGCAAAAAGGAGCCGACCTCGAACTTGTACGCGATACGCTCGGCCACGAGAGCATCGAGACGACGAAGACATATCTCCACGCGCAGCCGGGAAAGTCTTCCTCTTACTACGTCGACGAGGCGCCAGACTTCAAGGGGTAGCCTCCATTCGCACGTGAGGACTTTCAATCTCAAGCCGAGCGGGCCAGCACGTCGAGTTGATGCGCGACGTAGATGAGATCGCCGTTTTCAATCTGACGGCGGCGCTCGTCGAGCCATTCGGCAAAAGCACCGAGCTTCAGGTCTGAATGTCCCCAAAGCTCAGCCTCAATGAAATGCAGGATGTGATGCAGGAAGTAGGATTCGTCGTGGGGATAACCCGACTTTCGGGCAAAAACGACCCAATCCGAAGCACCAGCCTCCAGAAGTGTGTGGTTTTCCCTGCGGAGGTGGGTCAGTAGGCGACGACCACAGTGCGCCACGTCCCTAACGGTCTCCTGGTCCGTATCCTGTCCCATGCTCTCGTGATACAGTCGTTCAATTTGTGCATCGAGTGCCGGATCCATAGGTGGTTCGAACACCGTGACACCGTCGAAGTGAATGGGTAAATACCACAGCCCCCTCGTGCGGAGAAGCGGTCGAAGGCGGTCAAATACTTTGGAGATCGGAAAAAGGTCAAGAACTGCCTGTGCAACGATGGCATCGTGCGAGTCGCCATCATGCGAATCTGCGTACTTAAACAAATCCGCCGTCAAAAATTGGATCGAGACTTCGGTACACCCATCGGTCCACCTCTGCGTTTCTTGACCAGAAACCTTATATCCCCGCTCCCCAGCCCACCTCCGCAATGACGACTGCGCCACCTCCACATTATCGGGGTTGACATCAACGAACGTGTAGTACAAAACGTCCACCGGCCGATCTTCCACGGCCTTGATGATCCGCTCAGCAGTGGCCCCCACTCCGCCTCCTAATTCAAGAATGCGAATCTCCGAGGATGGGCCATCGGTGAGGGCATCTAGGAATTCACTCCAGACTCTGTGGTTTAAGGCCCTAGCATCGACGGTCTTCTTGGCTCGAAGGTATCGTGGATAACTATAAGTCTCAGGCTCGGCCACAACGTTTTAGCTCGGCATTCAGTATTACACTGAGGATGCATACGAGGCCCACGCGTCCTCATCTTCCCACATCTTCACCCTGACGGTGTCAAGTCGGTTTGTCTCTAACTCTTCACAGAAGGACGTCCAGAAGATTCTCGAAAAGTGTTCAATACTTGGATTCATGTCCTTGAACTCGGGCAGGTCATTCAGTGTGGTGTCGCGGTAGCGCTCCACGAGTGTGTCAAGGATGGATTCAACCTCGACGATGTCGACGAGGTAGCCATTTTGGTTCAACCCCTCCCCTTTGAGGGTCACTTCAACCTCGAAATGGTGGGAATGCCATTCGTTTTCGGGCCCACAATTCGGAACCGTTAGGTAATGCTGTGCCACGAAGTCCCTACGAACCATTAGCTGGTACATCTCAAGTTCGATCTGAGCTCAATGACGGATATAAAACTAATCGTACACGAAGACCGGCTGTAGCATCGATGGGTCCTCAGTCAACTGTTGGTACACGGAAGGTGCCTGATCGATCTCGAACCGATGCGTAATGAGCTGTCGAGGCGTCACGTCATTCAGTAGTTCCAACACGACGGACATTCGTCTCGACTTTGTCCACCGGCCTCGATACGATGGATTGATTGTGCTCACCTGGCTTGAGATGATCTCTATGCGAGACCGATGAAAACGGCCGCCCAGATCAATGGATGCCGTTTTTGTCCCGTACCACGATCCGACAATGATCCGCCCGTCAAAACTCGTGCACTGGATCGCATCGTTGAGGACAGAAGGCTGGCCCGTAAGTTCGTATACGAGATCGGCTCGTCCGGACTTTGAGGACGAGTTATGGGAAGAAACGCCTCCGAACGACTCGACTTGGTCCAACGCCGAGATTGTGGGGATGGCCTCGACTCCAAACGACTCCGAGTGGGTGCGACGCGATGCCAAGGGTTCGACCGCAATGAGCGTCTCCAATGGGTGGCGCTCGAGTAGCCCCAAAGTGAGAAGGCCCACGACTCCTTGTCCGAAAACCAAAACATGTTCCCCAATCATCGGCCGGCCATCCATTACCAAATTGAGAGCAGTCTCAACTGAGGGGATTAGTACAGCATCCATCGGCTCTACGTGGTCGGGTAGCCGAGTCAGAGCGTCAGGTCTCGAGACGAACCGAGAGACATGAGGTCGAAATGCAAATACATGGGCCCCATGCCAGTCGGGGTCAACCTCCTTCCCAACCGTATCGACCTCTCCGACGCAGGCATAGCCGTACGAAATCGGATAGGACAGTTCTTTGTCTTTCAGCGCGGAAATCGAGGAGTCTGCCTCGAGATCTTCTGGAACATTGCCCTGATATACCAGTCGTTCTGTACCGGGACTGATGGCTGAGCACTGGGTCTTTACCCCTACCTCCCTAGGTCCGGGCGAGGAAGCCTCTTCCGTAACCACTTCGACCTCGCCGGGGGCTACGAATCGAACCCGATGACGAGAAGTGTCATCCATAAAAGCAGAGAATATAGGTAAAGACGTATAGGCGTAAATACGGCCTATTCTCTTATTTCGATGAAGGCCAGACCGGATCCCCCTCTAGGATCAGATCATCTCCGTACCACCGGTGCTGAATGTTGGTGAGTTGAGGAAAGTCTCCCTGGGCGTCAGGCGAATTGTGGGATTCAGATGGAGTAAGTTGATTAACGGCAGAGGTGCCTCCTACGAACATCGGTGCAACAGTTAGAATAATGCGCTGGACTTTTTGCTGCCGCAGGAAGTTCGTTAGGATCTTGGTCCCTCCTTCCACCATCACGCTGGAAAGACCCCGCTTCCCCAGAACCTCAAGAAGCGAATCAAGGCAGACCCGTCCCTCCGGTGTACACGAAAGTGGAATTACGGAAGCCCCCCGAGATTCGAGTTCGCCGCGGTGCTCGGAGTTAGAATCTGGACCTGTAAAGATGAGAGGATCCGGTCCCGGACACTCAAGGAGTCGAGCATCGAGAGGGAATCGGAGCGAGGAGTCCAGGATAATGGGCACAGGGTGATCCCCCTCAGTGTGGCGGACGTTGAGGCGAGGATCGTCGGCCAAGACAGTTCCAATGCCAACGAGGATTCCGTCGTGGAGGGTACGGAGGCGATGCGTAAATCTCATTGCTTTGTCCCCACTGATGGGCAGTGGGGTGCCAGATTCTGAAGCAATGGATCCATCCAAACTCTGCGCATAGGTAAGAGTAATGAATGGCACGCCAGTTTCTGAGAAGTGTCGCTCCGCACGGTGTTTTAAAGACTGGAGGGCCGATCCGTGCGGATTTCTCCGGGGTGTCCCGTTTACGGGGCTCAGTTCCAAGAGGTGACGCATTCGGTTGACCTTCGTCCGAAGGTATTCCGCATTATGCCGGTTGACGTGAGGCTCTAAGGGGGCCCGCTCCGTAATGTCAATCCCGTACTCGTTGAGACTTTCGATCTTTTCAGGATTGTTGGTGAGGAGGCGCACCGAGGACACGTCGAGGTCTCTGAGGATCGTGGCTGCGATCGCATAGTCACGCTCGTCGGCCCCATGCCCGAGCAATCGATTGGCTTCTACCGTGTCGTACCCTTCATCTTGCAGGTTGTAGGCTCGCAACTTACTAAGTAGACCAATGCCACGCCCCTCCTGACGTAGGTAGAGAATCACACCTTCCCCCTGCTCAGAAATCCGGCGCATGGAGGTATTCAACTGTTCCCCACAATCACAGCGGAGGGAGCCCAGTACGTCGCCTGTAAAGCATTCCGAATGAATGCGAACGAGAACATCCTCTTTTCCATCGACTTCGCCGTAAACGAGTGCCAAGTGATCTTTATTGTCTTGACTATTTTCGTACAACGAGAGTGAAAACTCCCCGTCGACCGTTGGAATTCGGGCACTCGTTAGACAACGAACTGAAGGGATTTCCATGGTGGCCGTCTTTGGTTACGGAGTCGTAGTGAGGACGTCGAAATAACGAAGGACGCCCGTATGAAACGTCCCGAGAGGCGGGTTCAACAAGTCAGATGAAGTGCCCAAAGGGGCCAATCGAAATGCTCCGTGGCCGGGGGTTGTTTCTTGTCGTTTCCCTTTTGCCTATTTTGTAAAGGCTATACTGCAATAACAGAAATATAGGTCCTTCTCAGTAATGAATTTCACTAATTGATTAGGATTTTTGTGTCTTATCACCAAACGAATGAGATCGAATGACAGTTAAGAATTTTGCAAGTCGACCAGCGCTATAAATATCTCTTTTCTCTTTCCAACTTAAACGTAACGTATGCGCTTCAACCCAATCGTTGTTGGCGCCTTGTATCCTAGCATCAGTCGGGGAGTCAGCGCGGATCTGCTTGCTACTCAGGCTCTGTCCGGCACCGCGTTTCCAGTCTGCACTGCACACGTTGTTGCAGGTGATGGCGTGGTCACTGATGTTTTAAACGTCCCAACCGACACTGTCTCAGCTCAATTGGAACACATATTCGACACCAAAAGTCCTACCTGTGCGAAGGTTGGGATAATTGGGGCTACCCCCACCGTTGCTCCCGTCTTTCACCATCTGAGCACACTCGATGGCCCCTTGATTTACGACCTCACGATCAGCGGTCCCAGTGGGGAAGATGTATTGGGACAACAAGGGCTCGATGCAATTACAGACCACTTGGACATTCCGGACCTCGTGACACTCCGTTTGACGGACGCGTCCCTGGTAGCAGGGATGGAGATCCCGAGTCTCGACGACGCTCAGGTGGCGGCTCAACGAATTGCCCAACAAGGAGGCCGGCGGATTCTTATCCGATGTGGTAAGCTTCCTACACACTTCTTTAACGACGACGCCACTCCTCCCGACTACGCCCTCGACCTGTTCTTTGACGGAGAAGACTTTGCCCTTTTTGAGGCTCCCTACTTGGCAGATCTCGACACACTTCACGGGGCCTCGAGTGGACTTCTTCTCCCCTTAGTCAAACACTTGCAGCAAGGAATGGAACTGGAACCGGCCATCCAGAAAGCAAAGGGGCGGATCTCGGAAGCACTCCGTGAGGCTCATCAACAAGAGACCGGACAATCGACGTTCTTCGAGGCACTGGAAAAAGAGCCAACAATTTCGGAGGTATAACTGAACGTCCATCATTTACAGCCAAGACAAGCCCTCATGCCTAACGAAGAGAAAAGTCAATCGAAAGCCACCATTTACGACGTTGCCGATCACGCCGGGGTGGCCATTTCCACAGTTTCGCGGGTCCTAAACGACTCCCAGGATGTCGCAGACTCCACTCGAAACCGAGTTCTCGACGCAATCCGAGAACTTCAGTACCGTCCAAATCGAACGGCCAAAAGTTTGGCCAAGCACTCGACCCAAACCATCTCAGTGGCTGTTCCCACTTTCACGACGCCCTTTCACAACGAACTCTTGAAGGGGGTGCGCGATCGTCTTGACGACGAGGACTTAGATCTCCTCCTTTGTGACCTGGAATGGGAAGCGCCAAAGATGACGCTTCGGAATTTCCTCGAAGGTGGTGCAATGGATGGATTACTGCTCGTAGGAGTGGAAGTCGACGAGGGATTGATCGACGAACTGGACATGCTCGGAATTCCGGTTGTGCTGATTGGGTCAAAAGCCCAGGAGTTTGATTCTTTCTATTGGGAGGACCAATCCGGTGCAGCGCTTGCAGTCAACCATCTTATTGCCCAAGGATACACTCGAATCGCGATAATCACGACTCCCCATGACAATCGGATCCGGAATGATCGAATCTCAGGATACCGCCAGGCGCTGGAAGGAGCCGGGATCGAGTTTGATCCTGACCTCGTCGTCCACGGCCACACCCCAAAACACGACGGGTTTAGCGAAGAGTCCGGATACGAGGCCATGCAGGATCTAATTGCACTCGACAAACCTGTGGAGGCAGCGTTTGCCAGCAGTGACGTGCAGGCAATTGGGGCCTGGCAGGCGATTCGCGAAGAGGGTCTCGAAGTCCCCAATGATTTCGCATTTGTAGGATACGACGATATCAAGGTGAGTCGATTCATTGGACTCAGCAGCGTGGCTCAGAATATGCATGACGTTGGAAACGACGCCACCGACATTCTCCTCAACCGCTTAAATCATAGTGGTCCCGAGCAGCTTATCTCTCGGCTCGTTGAGCCAGAGCTAAGAGTCCGAAAATCGAGTACACCAAACCGATAGGCTGATCCTAATCGGTGCACATGGTGCCTCCGCTTGAGGCCCCGTTCGAGGCAGCATTGACTTTCAGCAGATACGTCCCGTCCCTATGGATCCACAGATTATCAAAGCCCAAATCGGACATACGATCGAGCAGACCAGGTTTGACGACCTTGGGGTGCGCTACCAGGGCAAGGTCCGAGACAATTACCGCCAAAATAATCGGCGCATTCTGATTACAACGGATCGGATTTCCGCCTTCGATCACGTCTTGCGACAAACCATTCCCTTTAAAGGACAAGTCCTCAATCAGACAGCGGCGTACTTCTTTGATGCAACTGAGGACCTCGTGCCGAACCACGTCCTCTCCGTGCCTGACCCAAACGTGACCGTAGCTCGAGAGTGCGCTCCCATCCCCATTGAGTTTGTTATCCGAGGATACTTGGAGGGGCATGCATGGCGCGAATACGAAAAGGGGGTCCGATCCCTCTGCGGTCAATCTCTTCCAGATGGATTACGCCAAAGCGAGCGCCTCCCTGAACCCATTCTTACCCCTACGACGAAGGCAAAGGAGGGACACGATCAGGATGTCACCCGGAAAGAGGCTATCGATAACACCAATATTGATGCAGCGACCTACGACCAGTTGGCCGACTGGGCACTGAAGTTGTACCGGCGTGGTAGCGAGATGGCTGCTGAGGAGGGTCTGCTTCTCGCCGACACGAAGTACGAGTTCGGCCGGACCCCCGACGGCAACCTCGTCCTAATCGACGAAGTGCACACCCCGGATTCCTCCCGATACTACTATCAAGATGGGTACGAAGAGCGTCTAAGGAAAGGCAAACCCCAGCGGCAATTGTCAAAGGAGTTTGTTCGCGAGTGGCTGATGGATCACGGGTTTCAGGGACAGGGCGGGGAGGAGATGCCGGACCTGCCCGATGCTTTTCGGGTGAGAGTGACCCAACGCTATGTGGAGCTGTACGAAAAAGTGACCGGAACATCCTTTGAACCCAATACACATCCGAACCCCACGGAGCGGATTCACGCTGCTCTTCAGGAATACACAAACTAACTGGATCCTGCACTCATTTTCGTTCTCTCAAACACATACGTATCGGTCCGACGGTTGCCAAGCACATCGTTGTCGAAGACCGGTCCGGAATCTGAACAGGAATGTCGGACGAAGTGGGTACCCTTGTTTGTTTTGCTGTTTTCTCCTCCGGTTCTGTATTCTAAATTGCAATAACAGAAATAGCCGACACGACTGGAGAGATTTTCAGGACGAAAGTTGGTGAAGAGTACTCTGGACGGCCTGGAAATCTGGATGCTGACCCGCATCGTCTAACACTTCTGCGTACTGGACCTTGCCGGCACGATCGATGACGAACGCGGCCCGTTTGGCTATACGGTCGAGCTTCATGTGTGTGAAGTTCTGCTGGTACTTGGCTCCGTACTTTGCAGAGACGCTGGCGTCGTGATCACTTAGGAGAGGGAAACCAAACCCGTGAACCGACTGAAATTGCGAAAGCACAAATGGTGAATCCGTTGAGATCCCAACAACCTGCGCTTCGCCAAACGTGTCAAACTCAGTGTTCACGGAACGAAGTTCGGCCGTACATACGCTGGTAAAAGCTCCTGGAAAGAAGAGAAGAACGACGGGTTGACTTTGCTGGCCAGACAGCCGCCAGGGTTCTTCGTCGTGCGTAAAAAGCACAAAGTCCGGTGCTAAGTCTCCCTTCTCGGGCGCAGTCTTGCTTTTCGAGTCACTCATACAGATGAAGTAGAAGGATGATTTCAGGCAATGAATGTCAGACCATCAGGTCATTCGAAGCGGATGGCCCGGACCGGTTCGACGCGTGCAGCCACACGAGCAGGCACGTAGGCAGCCGCTCCACACAACATAATTGTGATGAACGCTACCAGAACGAAGTCCAGAAAATTCAATCCGATGGGGGCAGTGTTCATGTAATAGGCCTCAGCAGGAAGCGAAATGATCCCAAAGTGTCGTTGCAGAAGACTGAGCGATAGGGCCAGCAACGATCCGATGCCCGTGCCCACTGTCCCAATAAACAGGCCCAACATGAGAAACAAGCGCCTGAGCGTTCCATCGGAGGTTCCCAGGCTTTTCAGGACCCCAATCTCCCGGGTCTTTTCCAGAATCAACATGAGCAGCGTTCCGATGATGTTGAACGCAGCGACAATGACAATCACTCCGATCACGAGAGGAATGATACTCTGTTGCAAATCTACCCAAGCGAACAGTCCCGCGTACTGCTGATAGATCGTGCGCGCAGCCACTGGAAAACCGAACTGATTTTCAATTTGAGCGGCGAGCGAATCGACGCGGGAGGGATTCGTCACCGTTAAGTTAAAGCGACTGACCGACGACGGGGGTACGTTCCCCAGCCATTGAGCTGTAGACAGGTCGCCGAATACGTATACATCATCGATATTTTTGAGGGAGGTGTTGTAGATGCCCCGAATTCGAAACTGTTTGACTCGGGGACGTCGCAGTCCGGCTGTCCCTTCCTCCCCGCCTCCCTCTGGGAGGGCAAATACGGTCACCACTTGACCTACGTCCAATCCCATTCGCCGAGCTAATTCCCGTCCGACAACGAGGCCGGGATGCCCTCTCTCCCCCTGCCCCACCTCGAAGGCACCAGATTCTACCCGTTCTTCCAAGTATGAAGGAATCCGGTCCATTCCCAGGAGCACTACCCCATCAATATCGTCCTCCGAGTGACGAAGCAGAACTGGCTGCTCAACCACCATTGAGACGCGAGAAATTCCCTCCATCTGGGCGAGATCCGAACGCAGTGACTCCCCCTGATCCAAGGGTTCATCCTGAACGTAACTCGTCACCTGTATGTGGGCCCCGAAACCAACGATTTTATTCTCAATCTCCCGACTAAATCCGCGGACAATGGCAAGGGCGAGGAGAAGGGCCGTTACACCCAAAGTAACCCCTCCGATAGCTACGTAAGTAATAAACCGGAGGAAGCTGCGTCCTTCAGATTGCCCCTTTGCCCCCCATAAATACCGTAGGGACATGAAGCGCTCGAATCGAAAAGACACGTGGAGGACGAACGAAAACTCAAAGTACAGCTTATGAAACCAGTCCTCCTCCTCCACAGGGTATCAACTAGACAAACGGCACCACCAAAAGATCCACCTTCCTCCCAGGACAAGGCAGGATAATCTGATTGCGCCGACCGACCACAATGACGTTCTTCGTAAACCGCATCTGTGCTGCTTGAAGCGGGTTGCATAAGTTGCATCCATGCCGAGAATGTTAAGATGCAATCGCCTTGACCTTCCTCGTCGTGAACGAACAAGCATTAAGGATCTTACGTATTTTAAATCGACACAGGATATGGTATTACTTCACGTAATCGACGGTTTAACCTCTCTCCTTCTCCCATGAATAACGCCTATCCTGAAACCCCGACGCCCGAGAACGAATCGACGCTGTCCTATGAACCCGGATCGAGCGAGCGACGTGCCGTGCAAAGTCGGCTGCGTGAGTTCCGGAACCAGAACATCGAGATCCCTGCCTTCATCGGCGGAGAGCCGGTGTACCCGGAACCAACCTCTGAGGTTGTACCACCGCACGATCACCAGCACCTTCTAGGGCACGTTCACCAATGCGGCACCGAGGAGGTCGAACAAGCAATCAGTGCTGCTCAGGAGGCGAAGGCTGAGTGGGCCGCCATGGACTTCTCCGACCGGGCTGCCATTTTCTTGCGAGCGGCAGATTTAATCGCGGGCCCCCACCGCGATACCCTCAACGCTGCGACCATGCTCGGACAGGGCAAAAACATCCATCAGGCCGAAATCGACGCTGTCTGTGAACTCGTCGATTTTCTTCGCTTCAACGTCCATTACGCCGAACAAATCTACCGAGACCAGCCGAACGACGCGCAGGGGGTTTGGAATCAGATGCAGTACCGACCACTTGAAGGTTTTGTGCTTGCGGTGACTCCGTTTAACTTCTCCGCCATCCAGGGGAATCTGCCAACGGCTCCCGCGCTTATGGGCAACACGGTCCTCTGGAAGCCTGCATCACGGTCGATCTACTCGGCCTTCTTCACCTACAAAATTCTTGAAGAAGCGGGCCTCCCTCCTGGTGTCATCAACATGCTCCCGGCCGATCATGGAGCGGCCGTCGGCAACCCCGCTCTTGAATCGAAACACTTTGCCGGCCTTCACTTCACGGGATCAGTCGACACGTTTGACCGTCTCTGGTCCCAAATTGGTGAGAACCTGGACACCTATCGAACCTATCCGACCATCGTCGGCGAAACTGGAGGAAAGGACTTTATCGTTGCACACCCCTCTACGGACGTGAAACAGGTGTCAACCGCCGTCGTCCGTGGGGCCTTCGAGTATCAGGGCCAAAAATGCTCAGCTTCCTCCCGCCTGTACATGCCCGAATCAGTGTGGCCGGACATTCAGGACGAAATTACGTCCCAGCTTGATGAGATTAGCGTGGGGCCCCCGGAGGACTTCACTAACTTCATTAATGCCGTCATCGATGCACGGGCTTATGACAATATAGTCAGCTACATCGAACACGCCCGTGAGGCCGAGGACGCCAAGATCATCTACGGGGGCAGCTACGACGATTCGAGCGGGTACTTCATCGAGCCCACGATCATTCGTGCCCTCGAACCGAAAGAAAAAACCATGCGGGAGGAGATTTTTGGGCCGATAACCACTGTTTATGTGTATGCAGATGAGGAATATGCCTCGACGCTCACCCTGGTAGACGAGACCTCCCCGTACGGACTCACGGGATCGATCTTTGCCCGCGATCGGGCCGCGATAAAGCTGGCAAGCGATGTGCTCGAACAAACCGCTGGCAACTTCTACATTAACGACAAGCCAACGGGAGCGGTCGTTGGTCAGCAGCCCTTTGGCGGGGCCCGGCGGTCCGGAACCAACGACAAGGCCGGCTCCGCCCACAACCTTATGCAATGGGTCTCGCCGCGTGCCATCAAAGAAACGTTCGATCCTCCGACAAACTACGGGTATGCCTGGAACCAGCCCGATGCGATCAAGGAAAAGGATGAGCCTCGGACGGATTACGTAAGCCCTTTTCGAGTCTCTTCATCTGGTGAATGACCCACTGACTTTCATAATTCGAGAATCCCGATCACGGTGCAAAGTCTCCTAGCCCTCCTGAATTTTTCCGTGGCGCCCTGTGCCAACGACCTTCAAAAGCACCCATCATCCCGGTGACACTCCCTGGGGAATCGTGTATACTCGATTTCTTGCCCAGCCCCTTGCCGTTTGCACAATTCCTCTGATGATCGGAGCCACAACGTCGGCACTGCTGGAGCACCCCGTTTGGGGTTATCTCGTCTGGGGACTTCCCGCCGCCATTGCCTTGGCAACAATTTGGACTCGTTTTTCGATGGCCCGGACGATTGCCGAGGTCAGATTCCGCTCAGGGCAGGCTGCTTTTCGGAGCGTATACGACGTGCTCCGGGGTCGACCCCCCGATTGGAAACCTCTCTTCAATGTCCGCACAACCTCCTGGCATGTTGAAATTTCGGCCGGACGAACAACGTATATGCTCCAGCTGGAGCAGTGGCCGAATTATGATGCACTCCAGAATGCCGCTCGTCAGGCTTTTCAGACCGAAACGCGCCGCTCTGCATCGTTCCCGTCTGCTTGATCTCCCCCGAGGATCGGAGCATGAACGAAATACGCAGGTGTCTCCGGAAGAGACAGAAGAGACAGGGGTTTCAACGAAGGATTTTTGGGGACTCCGTGGCACTATTCTTTCTGCCATGGGGGTCTGATCGTGAAATGGTTTGGGGGCAACATCCTGCAATAACGGAAACTTATCGGTCTCCTCATGGCACACCTACAGATTGACCGCGATACGAACGTCCCCGTCCGGGAGCAACTCATTAACCAGCTCCGCTACCTGATCGCCAGTGGGCACTTCAACGTCAACGAGACGCTACCCTCTACCCGCGATCTTGGTGATCAGCTTGACATTTCTTTTCACACCGCCCGGAAGGCCTACCAGGAACTCGAAGACGAAGGACTTCTCAGTTCCCGGGTTGGAAGCGGATACACCGTTGAGGAGCGCACCCCGCTTGCAAAGAGTGAACGAATGGAACGCGGTGCGGAAGTTGTCAACAATACCCTGCAACAACTCGTCGGGCTTGGGTTAAGTGACGCCGAAATCGAATCACTTTTCCAGGAACAGGCCACATTACTGGACCACGCCGGACTCGAACGAAAGTTGATCACTGTAGGCCCGCACGCCGAACTCAATCGAATGTACGCCGACCAACTCGGTACAGCGCTTCAAAAGACAGTTCTTCCTGTTCCCCTCTCCCAAATGGACCGGCATAAGAATGCCGATTATGCGTTTACGCCTTACCCATACCTGACACAGGTACTGGAAACGCTGTCTCGAACTGATACACACGGGTTTTCCCCCCAGCTCCCAGCCCGAGTCTTAGAGGTCGTCACCCGACTTCGAAATCAAGACACGCTCGGGCTTGTCACGCGCTATCAGGACACGATTCCTCCCCTCTCCGAAGACCTACGGTCGCAAACCGCCTACGATGGTCAGGTCATTGCCGCCTCAATTGACCAGGGCACGGAACACTTACAGGGCTTTGTCGACGAAACAGACCTGCTACTGGCAACACCAGCGAGCCAGCGCCGGCTTCGTCCGTTCCTAGACGAGTCGATCCACGAATTTGAGAAATTGAACGTGCTGGTGAGCCAGGATTCAATCGAGGCCATTGCCCAGGCAGTCCCCGCCTAACGACCATTCCATAGAAGCAATTCCCAAGACCGGAGAGCATCGACCCTTCGTCAGTCATCTTGTCCGTCGAGGTTCTCGTTTGCCGTGGCTTCAGAGGGGACCGACTCGCCTGCGGGGGCAGGTTGAGGGGAGCCATTTTGGTCAGTGGTATCTTCGGGGGCTTCTCCTTGATTTTGATCGACGCGGGAGTGCGGAGACGCTTCCGCGAGCTGCGGACGCGGCTCTTTGGACGACCGGGGGTGCCCCTCTTCCTCCGGCTGAGTCCAGTGTCCCCACGCGTCCTGATCGTACGCTATCGACACGTTCACGAAGGGGGCCTCCGCCGCAAGGGATGTCACATCAAAGTCGGGCTCTTCCGTCTCTTCCTCCTGATCGGGGTACTTGACCCGGACGTGATAGATGCCGAGGAGCATCTTTAGAAACGTATCCTTGATCAGGCGCAGGTCCCGAAACGTCAAATCGGTGTTGTCAAGTTGACCATCGTCGATCCGCTCGTGGAAAATCAGTTCGAGTAAGTTTTCGAGCCGACGAGGGGACGGATCGTCTAGGCTCCGACTGGCCGCTTCCACCGAGTCAGCGAGCATCAGAATGCCCGTTTCTTTTGAGTCCGGCTTCGGTCCCGGGTATCGGAATTCAGATTCGAGAACGGACCGTGACTGATCAGTTTCCTCTGCCTGGCTTAGGGCCTTTCGGTAGAAGTATTCGATCCGGGCCGTCCCGTGATGCATCGGAATGAACTTGAGCACCCGTTCCGGAAGATTCTCCTCGCTTCCCATCTCAATTCCCTCTTTGACGTGACTCGCCACGATCAGGGCACTCATACGGGGCTTTAGTTTGTCGTGCGGATTCGACACGGCCCGCTGGTTTTCGACGAAATACTCCGGCTTCTTCATCTTTCCAATATCGTGGTAGAGGGCCCCTACTCGCGTAAGAAGTGTATGGGCCCCAATCCGATCAGCAGCGGCTTCAGCGAGGTTTGCCACCTGCAATGAATGGTTAAAAGAGCCAGGAGCTTCCAAGCTCAATCTTTTCAGGAGGGGACTGTTGGTGTCGGAGAGCTCCAACAAGGTGAGATCTGTCGTAATATCGAAAATTCTTTCCAGCGTCCACAGGAAGAGCGAGGAGGTAATCGTAATTATGGACGCAAGGGCTGCATATCCCAGATCGGGGGCAACCGCAGAAAGAGGAAGATCAATGTACAACCAAGTCGCGGCCAGAACGAGAAAATAGCCCACAAATACCAGCGCTCCGCTCACAAAAAACTGTCCGCGATTTTTGATGTCCCGGACACTAAAAATACCGAACGATCCGGCAAAAAAGGTTGCAAGTGTGTACTCCAGATCGAGGCCCAACATCTGCCCACCCGTAAACGCAAGAAGGAGCGTCCCGAATAGAGCAATTCGGGAATTGAAGATGATCGTAAAGAGGACGGAAGCTAGGGCCACAGGAACAACGTACAAGGACCACGGCCCTCGGATTACAACGCCAAAGAGGGCCACAATGAACGCCAGGATCACCGAGATGAGTACCAGATCTCGATCTTCATTCCATATCTGGGGCCGGAGGAGATACAGGTAGAAGAAGAAGAGACCAAATCCGAGGAGTGTATAGATGACCTCTCCTCCAATCTGCTTCCAAACAATATTAGATCCAAGCCGATCACTTTTCGCACGCTGAAGAGACGTAAGCTTGCGCTTAATTTCTGGCGTGATCAGTTCTCCCTTTCGCACAATAGGCTCTCCCTCTTCCACTCCACCCTGGATGGCCGTCACGTTCCGCGCCCGTCGACTCCTTTCCTGCATGGTCTCTTCACGCATGTACCGGAGCGACGGCTCGAAGATAGCCCGGTAAAATGAAAGAGCGATCCGGGCATGCTCTCGGTTTTGAGAAAACGTTTCCTGAAACTGGCGCTCCGCATAGTCAAAGGCCTCATTCAACCCATAAAGATTGTCCTTTTCGACCGTGCGTTGTGTCTGTTCTTGTTCGTTGCGGACGATGATTTCGTCGGTGATGACGGAGTCGCGGGGCCGATCCATAACCCCCAGGTTCAAGAGTTGGCCACTAATTTCGAAGGCCGACGTGAGCAGACGCTCGTGGAGCTGAGACTCGTCTTGTTGTTGCTCCATGCGAGACGGAGCAGAAAGGTCCTGAACCTCCTGAAAGTACTGCTTGGCCAGATAGTCCCACTGGGAAGCACTCAGAGCCACTAGGGCATTGCGTCGTTGCTGTACGTACTGCACCGAATCCCTCCGGGCCGCCTTGGGCTCGCCCTGTTGTCGGTGATAGCGATAGCTAGCGTAGGCGTCCAGAATTTGATTTAGCTGACGACGAAGGGTGTCCCGGTTCGCCGCCATCCGCTGTGGCGCTTTTTCGACCTTCCTGAAATACGGGGGTGTGTTTTTCCGTACAGTATCACGCTGGGCCTCAACGCGCTCCTCATTGAGGTAGATCGGGAAATTGAACGGGGCCGTAAGGGTAGACTGTCTCCACGTTTCGCCGACCTCGACCGTATACTCGTAGAAATCGCCACGGGGAAACGCAGCGACGGTTAGGGCCACCAAGACCAGGAAAAGACCGCCTCGCAGGAGCCACTTCCGCCAAGTCTTTCCATTCTCAGAGCGGTCCGCTCGCTCAAGATTGTGACCCACAGGCTGAGGTTTCCGACGACTCCAGCCGAGGATATCAAGGAGTCCCATGGTCAACGACAAAGACAATGGCTGTTGCAGCGAACCTACTACGTTCGGAACGAACTACAACGCAGACTCGATAAAGGCCTGAATGCGCGTAGGAGTACAGAGGATCCCCACTTCTGCACGACGGGCGTCCTTCTCGCTAGCGCTGTGATGTGTTCGATTGGGACACCGAATCAACATCAGCAGGCTTGTCAATCTCCACAGTGTCCGGAGCTACGGGAAGTGAGGCCGGAGCTCCCCGGAGCGTATCCGCAAAGTTTTGGACAGTGTCTCGGCGAATCACAACTCGACCCTCGTCGTCGGTATGAGACGAAGGGTAGGAGTACTGCTCAAGAAGGAGTCGGAGGCTATCCAACTCATTTTCAATTGTTATGCGACGGGTAAAGGGAAAAACCCGGCCGTCTCCTTCCTCGATCCAGTACGGTCGGCGGAGGTCATCATCTTGCTGTACCCGCATCTCCTGTACGTCTGAGGTGGCAAGCACGGTCACGAACAGTGTGTCACCCAACGTGAGATTCGCCAGAGGAGGCTGTTCCCGGAAGGAGTTCGAGGGAACAGTGTCCGAGGAGACATTAGTGTCAGGAGGCGGTTCCGTAGCAGCGAAATCTGCTCGCAGAGAAGAATCCGACGATGAATCAGCGTCCCCGAAGTAGGTGCTGAGCCCTCCTCCAATAAAGGCAAGAACGAGGAGAGAAATTGCGACAAGGCCCAGCGCACCCCGATGTTCTCGCCAGAATTCCTGCATTGACTGAGAAAACGTCCTCTTCCGAACACGTGATGACGCCTCTACAGCGAATGAGTCTTCCCGATCCCCAGTAATGGGACCCTCCTCTCGTGCTGTCGTCGACGCGGCTGAGGAGGGGACCCTGTTCTCTTGGTTATTGGACTCTTCTTCGGGGCTACTCTCTTTTCCAGTTGGCTCGGGTGGCACGCTCATCGGAGCCGCTCCCTGCGGCTCGTCCTCCTCGGTTGTTGCATCCGGCGGTCTCTCGGAGCGAGGATCTGCAGAGTCCGGGGATACAGGTTCATCGCCAACTGAGGGGAGACCGTCCAAATACTGTACGGCGATCTGGTTTTGATACTCTCCTGCAAGAGCCGCCTCCAAGTGTTCAACGACTGGATCGGGCGAAATCCCGATGGTCTCCGCATAGGCCCGGACGAACGCCTTCAAATATACCAGATTCATCCTGGACTGGTCATAGAGCGACCCGTCTTCAAACGCCCGAAGGTGAGACACCGGAACCTGGGTGGCCTCGTGAATTTCCGCAAGGGACACCTCACGCTGCTCCCGAATTTGACGAAGGTCGCGGACAAACCGCTGGCGGGCATTTGATTCCGGCTCGGACATGGCGAGGCGGGCGCTCGGTGGAAGGTCCCAAGCTCAACGGGCAATGTCTGTGCGGGACTCCCCGAAGGGGGAGCACATTGCCAACCCGCAACGAAAAAGGCCGTTCCTCCTTGAGCAGGGGAACGGCCTTTACGGAATGATAGAAGTCGGGACGGCGGGATTTGAACCCGCGACCTCATGTACCCCATACATGTGCGCTACCGAGCTGCGCCACGTCCCGGTTTCTCAAATCCTATCCCTTAATATGGCACAGCGCGAGAGAGGTTCTGAGCAAAAATGTCGTTCGGCGGAGGGGATCCTGTGAGTTCTCGACGAAGGCACAGCTTTCGAACGTGATCTGACGGCGAGTTCACCGACATTTGAGCTCACTCTCATGAGCGTGAAGTGCCTTCAGTGTTGGAGGACCGAAATTCTACAGCCCAACATATCGGATGGACTCCCCTGTCCCCCAAAAGAATCTATCGGTTCTACTTCAAGCATCACCACAATTGCCCTCTGGGCCTGAGTTCGCGAGATCAAAACACGCGAGGGCAACCTCCGGACGCCTTTCCCCCAGTAAGCGCTAGTCCACGCAAGATCTGGAACTACACGTTCTGAAGAATTTCTCGGTTGGAGTTACTGTGTTGGGGCCTCGACCGATGTCCGAAGAGTGGAATTGACGTCGATCTCGCTGTTCAA
>CAYRPX010000002.1:15229-53764 GCA_964426195.1 uncultured Salinivenus sp. | reverse complement strand
CGCAGACGCTCAAGGAAGTGCTCGACGAGGCCCTCCGCCTTGCCCGGGCCATGGATGCGCTGGGCCGTGCGATGGAGGTCATCGCCAACCTGGAGACCGGCCTTCGCGTATTGCGGGAACAGATCGGCGTGGACCGCACGACGAACCCACAGTCGCTCCCGTCCGTCGCCTGTGTCGAGTGGCTCGAACCGCTGATGGTAGCGGGACACTGGATGCCCGACGTTGTGGAGATGGCGGGAGGCCGTCCCGTGCTTGGTACCAGCGGGGAGTCGACCCAATCCGTGGCATGGGCCGATCTCCGAGACGCCGATCCGGACCTGCTCGCGCTCATGCCCTGTGGCTTCACCATCGATGAGACGTGCCGTGACCGTCACTATCTGACGGACCGCCCGGGATGGGATGACCTTTCTGCCGTGCAAAATTGGAATGTGGCGCTACTTGACGGCAATGTCTACTTCAATCGACCCGGTCCGCGTTTGTACCGTGCCATCGAGGTGCTTGCTTCGGCCCTCTATCCCGATCAGGTTCGTCCCGATCCTGCAGTAGCGGCCTGGGAACTGCGATGGCTTCATCCGATCGAACAATCGTCTTTGGGCTGAGACTTTCATTGTGTCGCCGAGCGGGTTTGCCTCCGACAGACGTTAGCGCCTTCGGTTCGGAAGGGGAGAAGGCGACCCCTCCATAAAAAGTCCTCGTGGGGAAGGATCATCTGGTTCCGAACCAGAGTTTACCTCGTTTGGTACAACTTTTTCGCATTCCTTCAGGCCCAGAGAGGGTGTGGGGAATTTCTGCGTTCGTATCTCCCTCATCGTTTGTCCGACTGACGACCATATATGAAACGCTCGGAATTCAGCTACGATGTCCCCGAAGAACTCGTCGCAGAATATCCGGCTGACCCCCGCGATTCGTGCCGAATGATGGTCGTTGATCGAGACTCACATTCGATCAATCACGACAAGCACTTCTACGACCTCCCCGAGTACTTTTCTGAGGGAGACGTGCTGGTCGTCAACGACACAAAAGTGTATCCGGCCCGTCTGTACGGACAGAAGAAAAAGACCGGGGCCGACATTCAGGTCTTCCTGCTCCGCGAGCTCAATCCCGAGAGCCGCCTCTGGGACGTGGTCGTGGATCCTGCCCGCAAGATTCGCATCGGCAACAAGCTTTATTTTGACGACGATTTGACCGCGGAGGTTATCGACAACACGACCTCCCGCGGGCGGACGATCCGCTTCTCCTTTGATGACGTAAATGAAGCCCTGTACCAGAAAATTCGGGACCTTGGAGAAACCCCGCTCCCGGAATACATTGACCGCGAGGTGGAAAGCGAGGACCGTGAACGGTACCAGACCCTTTTCGCCGAGAAACGGGGGGCCGTAGCGGCTCCGAACGCCGCTCTCCACTTCACGGAGGAGTTGGTGGAGCAGCTTGAGGAAAAAGGCGTCGACATCGTGCCTATAACTCTGCATGTCGGCCGAGGCAAGTCCGAACCGGTCGGCGTCGAAGATCTCTCGAAGCATCGCACGGATTCGGAGGAGTACCACATTCCGAAAGAGACCGCCGAGGCCGTCAATCGTGCCATGCAATCCGAGGAAAATACCGTTACGGCCTGTGGAACGACCGTCGTCCGTGCGTTGGAGTCGAGCCTGTCGGCCGACAAGACCCTCAAGCCCGATCACAGTTGGACGGATCTGTTTGTCTATCCGGAGTACGAGTTCAAAATTGTGGAACGGTTAATCACGAACTTTCACCGCCCCGAAAGCACGGTGATGATGATGGGGGCTGCGTTCGCAGGGTATGATTTTCTCTTTGAAGCGTACGAAGAGGCCTTCGAGGAAGAATATCGCCTTTTCGCTTTCGGGGACGCCATTTTTATCAAGTAATCAGGATGGAATCGAATCCAGGGGCCTGAGACCACTCCTCTTGCTTAACGCCTGACCTCATCCTCCTCATGGACGCCACTGATTCTTCTGCTCACCCGGACGACGTGGCCGTTTTGGTTCCGGCGGCAGGCCAGGGGCGACGCCTCGGTGGGACGCCCAAACAGTTTCGCGATCTCGGCGAGCGGTCCCTGCTTATTCAGGTGCTCCTCCTGTTCGAACAGCACCCGGCAGTTCGTCATGTTATTGTCGCGGCCCCCCCCGATCAGGTGGAGGACGTAAGTGATCGGCTCCGGGCGGAGGGGCTCAGCACGCTCACCGCCGTCGTGAGCGGCGGCGAGCATCGGCAAGACTCTGTCCGGCACGCTCTCCGTGCCGTGCCGGATCCGGTTGAGATCGTGCTCGTCCACGACGTGGCACGCCCCTTCGTCACAGCCGCCCAGGTGAATGCGATCGTGCAGACCGTGCGGACGGACCGGGCCGCGGCGCTGGCCGTTCCGGTGGCCGACACTCTGCGGCGAGGCGACGGCGACCTCTTTGGAGAAACCGTTTCCCGGACGGATCTCTATCGAATGCAAACGCCCCAGGGCGCTCGGCGGGCGTGGCTTGAGGAAGCCCATCGTCGGGCGGCGGCCGACAGCGTGGTGGCGACCGACGACGTGGCCCTGGTGCAGCGAATCGGTCACGATGTCCACCTCGTGCGGGGCAGTCGTCGCAACTTCAAAATTACGACGCCCGACGATTGGACCCTGGCCCGGCAGTTGTGGCCGACGTGGGTGGACGCCTCCGAGCGGTGGAGTCTTCCGTACTCCGACTCGACGTAGCACATCTCGAATCGCGCGCCGATCTCGATGCGAATTGGCATTGGCTACGACGTCCACCGACTGGTTGACGACCGGCCCCTCGTGCTCGGCGGGGTCGAGATTCCACACAAGACCGGTCTTGTCGGCCACTCGGATGCCGACGTGCTTCTGCATGCCGTTGCCGATGCCCTGCTGGGAGCCGCTGCGCTCGGCGACCTCGGTGCCCACTTTCCTGATACAGATGCCGAATGGGCGGGGGCCGATAGCCAGAACCTTCTGCAGCGGGTGGGGAAGCGGGTTCGGGATGACGGCTACATGCCCCACAACGTCGACGCGACCGTACTTTTGGAGCGTCCGAAGCTCCGGCCTCACGTTGAGGCCATGCGGGCAAACATCGCCGCGGCGCTCACCCTTGCGAATGACTACGTGTCCGTGAAGGCGACTACAACCGAAGGACTCGGGCTGGTGGGACGGCAAGAAGGCGTGGCGGCACAAGCGGTCTGTACGGTTCGACCGGCGTGACGACACTCCTGCTCTCAACCGATCCGGCTCTCGTGATTTCGACGATGCTCGAGGGGATTTTCGATTTCTTTGCCTGGATGAAGGCACTGTCGCCAGTCTGGGCGTACCTCACACTTCTCGTTATTGCGTACGGGGAAAATGTACTCCCCCCCATTCCCGGCGACGTGGTCGTCGTCTTCGCCGGGTACATGGCCAGCTTCGGTCAATTGCACCTGGGCGTGGTCATTCTGTTGTCGACGATCGGCGGAGCCCTCGGCTTTATGACGATGTACGCCGTGGGCTACCAGCTTGGCCGAGCGATTCTGAATCCCAATCGGCTCCGGTGGCTGCCGCGTCAGGGATTCAATCGGGCGCAGCGGTGGATCCACCAGTACGGGTACGGGGTAATCGCGGCCAACCGGTTTTTGAGCGGCGCCCGGTCGGTTATCTCGCTGACGGCAGGCATGTTTCGGATGGACACGCTCCGGACCGCGTGGTGGTGTACGGTGAGTGCCCTCTTGTGGACCGGTCTTATCAGCTATGCGGGCTACGCCGTGGGGGAAAACTGGGACCTCGTGGTCCGCTATCTGCGCGCCTACGGTCGAACCGTGCTCATTCTCCTGATTCTCCTGGCGGTGGGCTTTGGAGTTCGATGGTACAGGCGTCGAGGGCAATCCCTGGTCAAGGATTCCTCTCCTCCAGAAAAGGCGGTGCCTCCAGAGCAGGAATAGCTCGTTGACAGTGGGTGGGGGTGAACATTTGTCGCCGTCAACCGTGAGGTGTAATCGATTATGAACCTGCTGACGTAGCTCAACTGGTAGAGCAGCGCACTTGTAATGCGCAGGTTGGCGGTTCGAGTCCGCCCGTCAGCTCAAATCCCCGTCTCAGCGTTGGCTGGGGCGGGGATTTTGTTGGGCACCGTTAGGGTGTTTTTTCATGAAGCACAGGATATGGGCGTGTGCCGCCTTCTAACGACAGATTCGGGGGGACGGATCGCCGCAAAGCGCACCTCGCCGGGTTTCCACTTCCAATCGTCCTCCTCACTTGCGTTTTTCCAACCGCTTCCGGTATGCTCTCTACGGGGCGAAGATCAGTTCTGGACGAAGTGGCTTGATTCGCCCTGCTGGCTGCCTCCTGTATCAGGTCCCGACCTCATCGATTGCTACGCGACGGCGATGGCGGCTGGACGTAGGCGTTTTCTGCCCGAACGTTCTCTACGAACTTCTGCAAGTTATGGATGACTCCCCCGAATCCGGCGGCACCCCTCGACTGGTCCGCGCAAACCTCGTTAAAATCTTTTTCCTTTCTCTGATCGCGGCCCTCGGTGGATTCCTGTTTGGGGTCGATAGCGGCGTGATCAACGGAACGGTCGACGCAATTCAGAGGGTCTTCAGATGGAAGGGCAAATGGGCTTGGTCGCTCTCCTTGCCGCAAATGCCTATATCGCTTTCTTTGTGTTCTCGTGGGGGCCGATCATGTGGGTCATGCTGGGCGAGATGTTTCCCAATAAGTTCCGGGGAGCTGCGCTTTCCATCTGCGGGGTGGTGCAGTGGCTCTCCAACTTTCTCGTGACCATGACCTTTCCAATACTTCTCGGGTCGATTGGACTCGGCTTCTCCTATGGCATCTACGCGGCCTTTGGCGTTTTTGCCTACATGTTCGTTCAGCTCTTCGTCGAGGAGACGAAAGGACGAACGCTCGAAGACCTGTCGCGTGCAGCCGAGACGACCTCCTAACCCTCTTCTGGATCCCTTGAGGGGGCTCTACTCTCGACGTACTTCCTGTGCCGATTACGTGGGGATGGTCGTCGCGAAGTGCACCTCGCGACATTTCCATTCCAGAACAACGCAAAATGATCCTCGGCATTCGTAAGTTCATGACTCCTATGGACGACACCGACAACTCGGTGCTTCGACGTCGCTTTGGGTTTGTTCTGGGCACGCTGCTCTTTGTAGGAGTGCTCGTGTTGCCGGTCCCGGAAGGTCTCGACCAGAGTGCTTGGCGAACGGCAGCCGTCGGAATCCTCATGGCCGTCTGGTGGATCACGGAGGCCCTTCCGATTGCCGCGACGGCGCTCGTGCCCCTTGTTCTGTTTCCCCTCCTCGGCATTGCGGACATCGATGGGGCGGCGCGTCCGTACGCTAATCCTCTCATTTTTTTGTTTCTGGGCGGCTTTATCCTCGCTCAGGCCATGCAAACGTGGGGATTCCACCGCCGCATTGCACTGGGCATCGTGCAGTGGGTCGGCACACGTCCCACATCGATTGTCATTGGGTTTATTCTGGCGTCGGCCTTTCTGAGCATGTGGATCAGCAACACAGCTACGGCGCTCATGATGCTGCCCATTGGAGTTTCCATTATTGATTTCGCAAGGGATCGACTCGACGCTCAAGAGGAGGAAGCGGCCACGCACTTTGGTCTCGTGCTTCTTCTCAGTATCGCCTACGCCTGCAACATTGGAGGAATGGGTACGCTCATCGGCACTCCCCCCAACGCTCTGCTCGCCGGCTATTTTTCGGAGACGTACGGCGTGGAGGTGGGGTTTGCACAGTGGATGCTCGTAGGGCTGCCCCTCGTGGGGGGCGGCCTGCCGCTGCTCTACGTTGTCCTCACCTGGGTCTATCCGATCGAGTTGGAGCAGTTGCCCGGCGAGGCTCAGATCATCGATGAGGAGCGAGCAAAGATCGGTACGATTAGTGTCGCAGAGAGGCGGGTGGCTCTTGTGTTCGGGCTCACCGCCGCACTCTGGATGACACGGCCTCTGCTGAGCAGAGTGATTCCCGGGCTGTCGGATGCGGGCATTGCGATTGGGGCCGGACTCGCTCTGTTTCTGCTTCCGGCCGGCACCGAGAACCGCGCCCTCCTCGACTGGGACGACGCCGAGGCGCTTCCCTGGGGGGTGCTCCTTCTTTTCGGAGGGGGGCTCAGTCTCGCCTCCGCCATCAGTGATACGGGACTGGCTGAGTGGATTGGGAAGGGGGTGAGTGGTCTGAGCGGATGGCCGATTCTCCTCGTGCTCGTCTGCACTGTGGGCCTGGTCGTGCTTCTCACTGAAATCACGAGCAATACAGCCACCACGGCGGCGTTCCTACCCATTCTGGGTGCCGTGGCAGTTGGGTTCGGGGAAAACCCATTTCTTTTTGCCGTGCCCGCGGCCCTCGGTGCGAGCTGCGCGTTCATGCTCCCGGTGGCGACACCCCCCAATGCCATCGTTTACGGCAGCGGCCTGCTCTCCATTCCACAGATGAGCCGGGTGGGGATCTGGCTCAATCTACTGTTCGTCGTCCTCGTTACGGTACTGGCCTACGGCCTGCTCGGGATGGCCTTTGGCGTCGATCTCGGCAGCGTGCCGGGCTGGGCCGCTGGCGGTTAGATTGCTCGAGCCTGCACAGGTTGAGCCGCATCCCGAAGCGAAAAGAGGTTACTCTGGAAGGGCGAACGCGACGTAAGAATCCTCCGTCTCGGTTCCTCGCCCGCCCCCGGCCGCAATGACCACGTACTGTCGCCCATCACTCACGTATGTGGCGGGCGTGGCAAATCCCGCCGCCGGAAGGGACGCCTCCCAGAGCACCTCGCCGGTTGTTTTGTCAAACGCCCGGAACTTTTGGTCCTCAGTCGCCCCGATAAAGACGAGTCCCCCACCAGTGACGATGGCCCCTCCGCGGGTCGGGGTTCCCGCTTCGGGGGGCATGTTTTCGCTGGGGGTCGAATGGGTGCCGAGGGGGACCTTCCACACGATCTCTCCGGTGTTGAGATTGATCGCATTTAGCGTTCCCCAGGGGGGCTTAATGGCCGGGTAGCCGTTCGGGTCCTGGAAGAGACCATAGGAGGTTGTGTCCACGTATAATCCCCCTGCGGATCCGACGTTCTCTTCCTCCGCGCCATGGCCAGGGTCTGCGGGTTGTTCTTCCTTGGACAGAAATGTCATGAGGGCCTTCTTCTCTTTCTCCGTGATCGACGGGAACGCCGGCATTTGAGATCCTCCCTGTCTGATCGTCGTGAGGATTTCCTCCGTTGAGAGTCGATCTTGAACGTTTGCCAGAGAAGGATAGGTCGGCGGCTGGCCCTGTTTGTCCATGCCGTGACAAGCCGCGCAGTTTTGGACGTAAAAGTTCCGGCCCCTTGCGAAGAGGGACTCGTCCGGACTGGGGCTTCCTCCTATCTTTACGACAGTGGAGAGCCCGACTAACTCACTGGCCCCCACGTACAGGATTCCCGATTCCGGGTCGAATGCTGCGCCGCCCCAGTTTGCGGCCCCTCGCGTACTCGGAAGGACAATGGTTCCCGCAGGATCCGGAGGCGTGAAGAGACCCTCGTTGCGATGGGTGGCAAGCTCGGTCAGCACAGCGTCGCGGGCGTCGGGGGAAACGTTTGTCACCTCGTCCTTCGTCAGGTGCTGGCGTGCAAAAGGCTCCGGTTTGGTAGGCACCGGCTGGGTCGGCCAGGCCTGCTCTCCCTCGATTCTGGAATCCGGGACCGGTTGCTCCTCGATCGGGAACACCGGTTCGCCGGTGGCCCGATCCAAGACAAAGGTAAAGCCTTGTTTAGTGACCTGGGCCACAGCGTCGATTTCTTCTCCATTCCGTTCCACGGTCACGAGATTGGGAGGGGCTGGCAGATCGTAGTCCCACAGGTCGTGGTGCACAGCTTGAAAATGCCAGACCCGCTCTCCAGTCGCTGCGTCAAGCGCCAGGAGGGAATTGCCGTACAGATTTTTGCCCGGTCGATTTCCCCCGTAAAAATCGTACACCGGAGACCCGGTGGGGACGTATACGATGCCCCGCTCCCTGTCCAGACTCATTCCGGCCCAGTTGTTGGCCCCCCCCTGTTGGCGTAAGGACTCGTCGCTTATGTGCCAGGTGTCGGCTCCCGGTTCTCCAGGTTTCGGAATCGTATGGAAGGTCCAGGCGATCTCTCCAGTTCGGACGTCGTATGCGCGAATGTCCCCGGGGGGCGCATTTCTCCCCTCGCCCACGGATGATCCTATGATTAGGAGGTCCTGATAGATGATTCCCGGAGAAGAGGCCTTCACGGAAATGCTATCCGGATCTCTTCGCAAGCCCACGTTCAGATCGACTCTTCCCTCATCCCCAAAATCAGTGAGCAAGGAGCCCGTGTTCGCATCCAGAGCGTAGAGCCAGTTTCCGGAAGAAAAGAAAATGCGTCGGTCCTCGCCGGCCTCGTCCTCCCAATACACGAGACCTCTTTGTCTTCCGCGAGCATTTTCTTCCTCAAAGGGTTCAAACATCCATTGCTCGGTTCCCGTGGTGGCATCAATCGCAAATACGTTTAGGTGCGGAGACACCCCATACAACACGTCGTCGACGATGATGGGATTGGTTCTGATTGTGGAACCCGGGTCGCCGGTTTGGTAAGTCCAGGCCACCTTTAGTTGGTTGACGTTGTCTGTATTGATCTGATCCAGCGCCGAATAACTACTGCTGGCAGCATCAGATTTGTATACTCTCCACTCGTCATTTATATTCCGATCTTGGCATCCAAATAGTACGAGCAATGCTATTGCAAGGAAAAAATTCAGGTTGTAATTCATAGTGATGCGGGGCGCCTCCTGAATTTTAGGAAGTTGATTCGACTGAGTCGAAAAGGCCATTGTATCCTGCTAGGGAGCAAGCGCGTGAAAGGATCATCCGGAGCAAATCCGCGATGCTCCCTTAGAGGGTACGATCGACGAAGAGAAAATCCAACAGATCCTCTAAGGCATGTCGAAAGGGCTGGGTTCGTATGCCGTATTTTTCTCCACAACTGGTTGTTGATCCATCATGCGGCGGTCATGGTCTCTGCTCGTTGTATTGTTGACGCTGATTCTCTCGTCGGTACCCGCTCAGGCAGCGGAGCCGCCGAACATTCTCTTTGCGTTCGCTGATGACTGGGGGGTGCATGCTGAGGCGTACGGCACAGAGGGGATTGATACGCCGACGTTTGACCGTGTGGCCGAAGAGGGCGTGCTGTTCGAGCACGCATTTATTTCGGCACCCTCGTGCACACCATCCCGGGGCTCTGTTCTATCGGGACAGGATTTTTGGCGCCTGGGGCCCGGGGCCAATCTGCACTCCTACTTTCCCGAAGACATCGAGGTATACCCTGAATTGCTGGCCGAACGTGCGGACTATGCCGTGGGCCACACCGGGAAAGGGTGGGGACCCGGTCGATGGGGAGACCGACCGCACAATCCTGCCGGTCCGAATTTTGAGAGCTTCGAGCAATTCCTTGAACAGCGGTCTGAGGATCGACCCTTTGCGTTTTGGTTTGGCAGTACTGATCCTCACCGTACTTATTCGGACAGTCTTCGGAAGGAGATGAACATTTCCCCGACCGACGTTCGGGTCCCCCCCTCACTTCCGGACGCGCCCCCCGTTCGAGAGGACATTGCCAACTATTACGCTGAAGTCCAGCGGTTTGACCGGCAGGTGGGAGCGCTCCTTTCGACGTTGGCGAAGCGTGGAGAACTTGAGAACACGATTGTCGTGATGAGCGGAGACCACGGCTGGCCATTTCCGCGAGGCAAGACCAATCTTTACGACACCGGAACGCAGATCCCCCTTGCTATTCGATGGCCAGACGAGGTCGAAGCCGGCCGGACGGTAACGGACTTTGTCAATCTGACGGAACTGGCCCCGACATTTCTGGAGGCCGCGGGAGTTTCAATTCCCGATCAGATGACTGGAGAGTCGCTGGTCGATCTGCTACAGTCCTCGAGCCAAGGCCGCATTGAGAATAGCCGCGACCACGTGCTCGTCGGACGAGAGCGACATACCCCCGCACAGGAGGCGCCCAACGATGGTGGATATCCCATGCGGGCCCTCCGGACAGAAGACTTCCTCTACATCCGCAACTACTATCCCGGCCGTTGGCCGGTGGGGACGCCCGACTACGAACACGCCTACCGAGACGAAGGATGGCTTGGCGACGTCGACAACGGGCCGACCAAGTTTTACATGTGGGCTCATCGGGAAGCATCCCCTCGGCTGAAACAGCTGCATGAACTGTCCTTCGGAAAGCGGCCCTATGAGGAGCTTTACGACCTACGGCTCGACCCATATCAGCTCCACAATGTAGCGAGCGATCCAGACTATGCCGATGTGAAACAACAGTTGGCGGAACGCCTCACGACGCAGCTGCGCGAAAGACAAGATCCGAGGGCTACTGGGAAAAATTTGATGCTTGATCGCCCCCAGTACTTGGGGGGAATTCCGTCGTGGCCAGGTTCCACCACCTTCGATCAGTACTGACTCGTCTACAGTGATGCCCAGAGGAAAAGAGACAGGTAGCGTGTGAAATTCTGTTTGAAGAGTTTTATCCTATCGCTCAATCCGTGCGGGCAGTCCAAGCCCTATGTCTCAACACCAAATTCTCGTCTCCATCCATGTCCTCGACTGTTCCTTCCTCCCTTCGGAATGGGCATTTATTCGCTCTTCTCACGATTCTCCTCTTGCTGGGACGTCCTGGGCCCGCCGCGGCTCAGTCGGGCGACGACGCCTCGGACCGTCCGAACATCGTCTTTATCTTTAGCGACGACCATGGTGCGCAGGCGCTCGGCGCGTACGACGGCCACTTCGCCGACCTGAACCCTACGCCTGAGATCGATCGGCTCGCCGAGGAGGGTATGCTCTTCCAAAACGCGTTCGTCGGCAACTCCCTCTGCGCTCCGAGTCGAGCCACGATTCTTAGCGGCCAGCTAAGCCATATGAATGGGGTGCGGACCAATCAGGATCGCCTCAGGGCGTCGGTGCAAACGTTTCCCGAGCTTCTACAGGATGCTGGGTATCAGACGGCGATTGTCGGCAAGTGGCACCTTGAGAGCGCTCCACGAGGCTTCGACTACTGGGAGGTCCTTCCCGGACAAGGGGAGTACTACAATCCGACGTTTCACCGGGCCGCAGACACGACCCAGTACACAGGTCACTTTTCTGAGATTCTCGCAGATCGAGCGCTCCGATGGCTGCGTGACGGGCGGGATTCGGACGCTCCCTTTGTGCTGATGTATCAACCCAAGTCGCCGCACCGTAATTGGGAGCCGGCACCGGCCCATCTGACGACCTATGATGACATCCAGGTGCCGGCGCCTCGAACGTTCTTTTACGACTATTCGGGATTGTCGACGCCCGCGGTGATGCAGGAGATGGAAATTGCGCACGACCTGAGGTGGGGGATGGATCTGAAACTGCAGGCCAAGCCCGGTTCAGCTGACGATTGGACGCCCTGGCGGAAACGCCTCATCGACCGGTTTACTCCCGAACAGCGGAGCACCTGGGTGGAGGCCTACGGACCGAAGAATGAGGACTTTCACGAGGCGTATCGGAACGGCGAGCTTCGCGGCCGAGAGCTCACACGGTGGCAGTATCAGCGATTTATTAAGGACTACCTGCGCACCGTTGCGTCAATGGACGACGGCATTGGGCGCCTGCTCGACGAGCTTGACCGTCAGGGCGTGGCCGACGAGACGATCGTCGTCTACGCGTCGGACCAGGGGTTTTTCCTGGGAGAAAATGGATGGTTCGGCAAGCGGTGGATATACGAAGAGTCGATGCGGATGCCGCTCTTGGTACGGTGGCCTGGAGTCGTGGAACCGGGGTCGGAGAGCACGGCGCTCGTCCAGAACTTGGATTTGGCCCAAACCTTCCTTGAGGTTGCAGGTGCGGAAGCTCCGGAGGCCATGCAAGGACAGAGCATCGTACCCATCCTGCAAGGAGACGCCGCCGGAATGGAGCGGGACGGCCTGTACTATCACTATTATCACTATCCCGCCGCCAAAAGTGTGATGCGCCACGAGGGGGTACGCACCGAACGCTACAAACTGGTTCACCACTACTGGGTCGACCAGTGGGCCCTCTTTGACCTGAAAAATGATCCCGATGAGCTTCACAACGTGTACGACCATCCTGACTATGTGGACGTGAAGAAGCGCATGAGGCAGAAGCTTCGCGACGTGAAACGCCGGTACGAGGTGCCGGACGAGGAAACAGAAATAGATTCAGGTCCGGGACGCTGATTTGGTCGGGGCGCACAACATCGAAGAGGGAATCGTCTCCACCCAGTACTCTTTGGGTTTACAACTACGATAGGTCAGCGGCAAGGGAGCGAAAGATGGGTTATATTGTGAGGGCATGCACACAAAAAAACTCATGTATTTGATGGGCATGGTGTGATATATTCGTTTTATATTCATATTTATGTTATGAGGTATGTATGTCTAATTTTTGGCCTTGTGTTAGTTGCTCCTCTCGCTGGTTGTCGGCAAAAGAGCGATACCCTCACTGGTGATCCAAACGATGGAGGGCTGACGCTACCAGGAGGTTTCGAAGCGCTGGTCGTGGTGGACAGCATAGGTCCTGCTCGTCACCTCGCTGTAAGACAGAATGGAGATATCTACGCCAAGCTGAGCGGGTCGAGGGGAGGAAAAGGCGTCGTCGCCCTCCGAGACACCACGAATGATGGGAAGGCAGACGTCATTCGAAGGTTCGGGGTCTCCAATGAACCTGGAGGCTCACACACAGGCGCCGAAATCTACGATGGTCACCTCTATGTCGGTACCGACCTGCACTTATATCGCTACAAGCTGACCCCCGGTCAACTGGTTCCGAAAGGAGAGCCGGACACAATTGTCATTGATGATCACGCGCATGGCTCGCACGCGCACATCGACAAACCCATCTCTTTTAATAGCGAGGGCGACATGTTTACTTCATTCGGCCCTCCCAACAATGCCTGCCAGAAGCCCAAACGAACGCCTGGCGTTCCTGGTCAGGATCCCTGCCCGGTTCTTGACGATCATGCCGGGATTTGGAGGTTTGACGCCCACGAGGAAATGCAAACTCAGGAGGGGGGCTCTAGATTTGCGACGGGCATCCGAAACGTGCTGGCCATGGACTGGCACCCGGCGGACGGCAACCTGTACGTCGTGCAACATGGCAGGGATAATCTGCACGGGCTTTGGCCAAACAAGTACACTCCTTGGGAAAGCGCCATGCTTCCCGCGGAGGAGTTTCTTCGGGTCATCGAAGGTTCAGATTTTGGCTGGCCGTATTGCTACTACGATCAACTGCAGGGCAAGAAGGTGCTGGCTCCCGAGTACGGAGGGGACGGGCAGACGGTTGGAAGGTGCAGTCAGTACAAGGATCCCATCATCGGATTCCCGGGCCACTTTGCGCCGAACGACCTGCTGTTCTACCGAGGAGACCAGTTTCCGGACCGCTACCGGAACGGGGGCTTTGTCGCTTTTCACGGATCCACGATTCGGGATCCGTACCCCCAAGCCGGTTATTTTGTGGGATTCGTTCCCTATGAGAACGGAAAATTCGGAGCGTGGGAGGTATTTGCGAATGGATTTGCGGGCGCAGACACGATTCGAAATACGAGCGACGCGAAGCACCGGCCTGGAGGGCTTGCCATGGGTCCGGATGGATCGTTGTTTGTAACCGAAGACAATGAGGGAAAGATCTGGAGGATCCTGTACACAGGAGAGGAGGGGAACTTCGGAGAGGCCCAGCTGGCCCGGATGGAAAAAATAAAGCGTACAGCCCCAAACATCAGTACGCCGGACGAGGAGGCCGACAATCTCCGGCGCGGTGACTTGCTGGCTGGAGAGAAGCTCTACAACGCCTACTGCGCGACCTGCCACCAGCGGAATGGAAAGGGAGCGCCTCCTCGGTATCCACCACTGGCGGGCACCGACTGGGTAACCGGAGACAAGCGTCGGTTAATTTCGTTGATCGTAAACGGCCTAGAGAAGCCGATCGAGGTAAAAGGACGGTCCTACAACAACGCTATGCCCCAGCATAGTTTCTTAAGTGATGAGGAGGTGGCGCGGGTTGTGACGTTCATCCGACAAAACTTTGGCAACAACGCCAGTCCAGTGGACGTGTCAGAAGTCAAGGAAATTAGGAAAGATATTGGCAATTAGTTGTACAGAAGACTCGTGAGAAAAAGTTTAATTTAAAACCAACCATTCAACATGCTCGATCCTGATGATGTAGCTAGCGTCACTCGCCGCGCATTTTTAAAAGGTATGGGGGCCACCGGAGGGGCTGCTGCGGTGGGGGGGGTGCCGTATGAGGCAGCCGCTGGAACGCAAAATGAGTCCCCGATTGGTCCGGACGACGACCTCCAAATCACGGAGTTGGAGCCCTTTCTCGTTGCGCCCCGGTGGTGCTTCCTGCGGGTGCACACGAACGCAGGAATTGTGGGATTGGGGGAACCCATTGTGGAGGGACGGGCCGAAACGGTGAAGACTGCCGTCAATGAAGCGGCGAACTACCTCGTCGGAAAAGACCCTCGCCGGGTCATGCACCACTGGTCGGCCATCTATCGGCATGCGTTTTATCGCGGCGGGCCCGTGTTGACCAGCGCGCTGAGCGGCATTGACCAGGCCCTCTGGGACATTAAGGGGAAGGCACTGGGCGTTCCCGTGTACGAACTCTTCGGGGGGCCGACCCGGGATCGGGTGCGCGTATATGATGGAGTCGGGGCCCCGGACAAGACAGAAGAGGCGGTTCAAAACCTTAAGGAACAGCTAAATCGGGGATTCACTGCGATCAAGTGTGGCGTTGCAAAAAAGGAGCCCTGGAAGATTGTTGAGAACCCGGCCGGGGTCGATCGTGCAGCCGAGCGGTTTGCAGCCTTGCGGGAGGTGGCGGGGCCGGAGGTGGACCTCGCAATCGACTTTCACGGAGCTGTGTCTCCGCAGTCGGCAAAGCGGCTGATCAAAAAGTTGGAACCGTACGATCCCTTCTTTATCGAGGAGCCGGTGCAGTGCCAGAACGTGGACGTGATGGCCGACGTGGCGGATAGCACCCATCTTACGATTGCCACCGGCGAGCGGGTCTTCACCAAGTGGGGTTTTCGAGAGTACCTAGAGAAGGGGGCGGCCAGCATCTTGCAACCTGACCTGTGTCACGCCGGTGGAATTACGGAGGTTCGTCTCATTGCGGGAATGGCCGAGGCCTATTACGCGGGCATTGCCCCGCACAACCCGCTCGGTCCCATTTCAACGGCGTCGGGAATTCAACTTGCGGCCACCATTCCCAACTTCCTGATCCAGGAACTCGGTTCACTTGGGGAAGGGTATTTGAAGGAGCCGTTCGAGGTGGATGAAGACGGATATATTCCATTGCCAGAGGATCCTGGTCTCGGAATTGAATTGGACCGAGATCAACTGGAGGACAAGCTCGGTCACGACTGGGAAAATCCGAAAACTTATGATGCCGATGATGGATCGGTGGTAAATTGGTAGTGGGACGGAATGGAAATCCTTGGGCGAATTCTTCGCTGAGAATGCGATCGGTGGTGGCGGCCCCGGCGGCGGTCGGGACTGGCTATCTGGACAGAGCCCCCGCTATATTCTCTCCGGCCCCTTCGGAACGTACGGTAGTACGTCTCCGGGAGAGACCGACGAAGAGATCGTCTAGAAACTGGAGGCGGAGTGGATGTCCCTAGTGGAACCGGGAGCTGCCGCAGAGTGCCCCCGATAACTCTAAGTGCAGTCAAGGGCGAATTTGTGGATTCTGCCGTCTTCTTGATCAACGCCACCAGTCCTCCCCGGAAGAGAACCTCCCTGAATGGCCGTTCCCGCTGAATCAAGAAAGGCTTCTCCGCTCCAGGTGCCTAACGGTCTCTTTCGGTCGGAATGACGAGATGCTCATAACTGTCGTTTGACCTCACTTAGAGCCTTCCACAAGCTACGAGTTTAACTTGGCGTGATCATTTTTAAGGGCCCCGGACGAACCTCAGCCTGGTGCTTTCGTAGCTGCGTGCGATGTCCCGTTGGATCCTTGTTGTACGCGCCTCACCTCAACGATGGAACTGATTCGCACCGTCGATGCCATGCAGGCCCACGCCGATGCTGTCCGGGCAGAGGAGGAGACCCTTGCGCTTGTGCCCACCCTAGGTGCCCTTCACGAAGGTCATCTCGCTCTCGTCCGCACGGCCTTGGAGGAGGCCGATCACGTTACGGTTTCCGTCTTTGTCAATCCCACTCAATTCGGGCCCGGCGAAGACTATGACGAGTATCCGCGAGACCTCAAGGGAGATCGGGAGAAGCTCAAGGCCCTCAATGTCGACGCCATGTTTGCCCCGTCGGTGGAGGAAATGTATCCGTACGCGAACGATGAAGCCCTGCCCGGGCCCTTAGCGTGGGTGTCCGTGGAGCGACTCGATGAACACCTCTGCGGGGCCTACCGGGAGGGGCACTTTCGGGGAGTAACCACCGTGGTGACCAAGCTCTTTCACGCCTGTAAGCCCGACCTCGCCGTCTTTGGGGAGAAAGACGCGCAGCAGTATGTCATTTTGCAGCGGCTCGTAGAGGACCTGCTCTTTGACGTCGACATCGTGGGGGTGCCAACGGTGCGGGAACCCGACGGCCTGGCTCAGTCGTCTCGTAACGACTATCTGGACCCCGACGAACGAGAGCAGGCGACGGTTCTCTACGAGGCCGTCACCACTGCCGAGGAGGCGATCGAGGGGGGGGAACAGGAGGCAGAAGTGGTTGTTCGAGCGATGGAAAAAGAGCTAGCGGCCGCTCCCGACGCGGAGGTTCAGTACGTCGAGGTAGTGGACGCGCACACCCTTCAGCCGGTCGACTACCTCGCGCCTGGACAGGATGTGTTGGCCGCCGTCGCCGTCTTTTTTGGCGACACGCGTCTCATTGACAACGCCTTCGTTCAGGTCCCGCAGACCTGACAGGTGGAACGACTGCCGATCACACTCCTCGTGTAACCACTTGTTCGTTCATGGACATCACGATGCTTAAGGCGAAGCTCCACCGGCTTCGCGTTACAGAGGCCGATCTCTATTACGAGGGCTCTATTACCGTCGACCGAGAATTGCTCGACACCGCCGGTATTCTACCGTACGAGAAAGTGCAGGTGGTGAACGTCAACAACGGAAATCGGCTCGAAACCTACACGATTCCAGGTCAGGAGGGCGACCGAACCGTGTGCCTGAATGGACCGGCGGCCCGGCTCGCGGCCCCCGGCGACGAAGTCATTGTGATTGCCTACGCTCAACTCACGCCCAAGGAGGCGCGGCAACATCATCCGCGGGTCGTTCACGTCGACGAAAACAACGACGTGACCAGCACGCAAACCATGGAGGTGTCGACGGGCGAGGACGTCGACCTTTCCCCGGAGGGCATGGAAGACGTGCTCATTGCGTAACGCCCCCGATTCGTTCTGGGGCGGAGGGAGCTATCATTCCGAGCCGCCACACTACAACCTACAACAATGTCGAAGTGCTGGCGGTTCGGAACGAAGCGTCCGCCGTCCCAGGTAGCGAACAGTAGCTCCGCACTACCGCGGTTTTTTCCAAAGGAAAGCCAAGAGGCCTACCGACATTAACCTGGCAGAATGATGTTGCCCTCTAACTTCTGTTATTGCAAAGAGACCGTCAAAGTCGGAGTTCTTGAAGTGGATCGTCCCGACAGATACGATTCGTTCCCTTCCTCCGTTCGGGCCTTTCTATTTTCCATCCTGTTACGTTCCTACCTGAAATTCGTCGGGCACAGTCGACAAGGACCGACGGTTTTGCTATGCTTGAAGGTCTGAGGTCCCCCTGTCAAAATCACCGTTCTCCCGCATGTCTGTACAGCAAACAGCCGTCGTTGGGGCAGGGACGATGGGAAACGGGATTGCCCACGTCTTTGCCCTGCACGGATATGACGTGACCCTCATCGACCTCGACGAGGAACTGCTCGATGACGCCCACGTGACGATCGCGCGCAACCTCTCGCGGCAGGTCGACAAAGACGTGATCGCATCCGGCGAGAAGGCAGCTGCGCTCGACCGGCTCACACTCACGCCGGATACTACTGCGGGCGTTCGCTCGGCGAACCTAGTCGTAGAGGCCGTGCCCGAGGAGCAGGATGTGAAAACCGAGGTTTTTGGAATTGTCGACGAGCATGCGCCCGCGGAGGCCGTTCTTGCCTCCAATACCTCGTCGATTTCCATCACCTGGATCGCCGATCAGACCCAGCGGCCCGATCAGGTCATTGGAATGCACTTCTTCAATCCTGTGCCGGTCATGCCCCTCGTGGAGGTGGTGCGGGGCCAGCGGACGAGTGACATTACTTTTGAGATCGTTGCAAACGTGGCCGAGGACCTTGACAAAACCCCGGTGGAGGTGGAAGACTATCCCGGCTTCGTGTCAAACCGAGTCCTGATGCCAATGGTCAACGAGGCCGTCTTCTGTGTCATGGAGGGGGTAGCGGAGCCCGAGGACATCGATACCATCATGAAGCTCGGCATGAACCATCCGATGGGGCCCCTCACGCTAGCGGACTTCATCGGTCTGGACGTGTGCCTCCACATCCTGGAGGTGTTACACGAAGAGCTCGGTGACGACAAGTACCGGCCATGTCCGCTCCTCCGTCGCAAGGTGGCCGCAGGGCAGCTTGGTCGCAAGACCGGAGAGGGATTTTTCACGTATGACTGATCCAGCGGTCCTACCCATCTTCGACACCCCCTCCCTCGGGGTGACCGAATTTGGGAAATCACCTACAGATTGTACCTTTCATTGTAGTATTAGCTATAGTTTTGTGGCGCTTCGCGTGTCCTCTCGCTGGTCAGATTGCCCACAAAGGGTGCGAACCGTCGATTGTCGTCGACGCCATCGCAGGGGAAAGCAGGGGAGCGGTGCAAACGCGGCCTACACATGCGATAAAACATACAATGATTATACCATGATAATACCTAATCTCTGATCTGCGTTGGGTCGTCAGCAGGGGCGTCGAAAGTCGGGTCCTACCCTCGACGGATGAGGATTTGGGAGGGCATTATCGCGTGGTTCGAAACTCGGATCACGCCTCACATTTTCGCGCATCACGAATCGTAGGGCTGAATCCAAGACTTTCAGGAATTGAAGGGGGGCTGAGACGCACGAGGGGCGTTCACTCGTCGTGCTCCTCGTATGCGGCGATGATGTCCTGAACCAGACGGTGGCGGGCTACGTCCTCTCGTTCAAGATAGATGAAGTCGATTCCATCGATCCCCTTAAGGATGTGCTGAACTTGAATGAGGCCGCTAGCGCTCCGGTCCTGAAGATCCGTCTGGGTGATGTCGCCCGTCACGATGGCACGGCTCTGGGGACCGAGGCGCGTCAAAAACATTTTCATCTGTCCCGTGGTGGCGTTCTGGGCCTCGTCGAGGATGACGAACGAGGATTTGAGGGTGCGACCGCGCATGTAGGCCAGGGGCACTACTTCCACCCGGTCCTGTTCTAAGGACTCGGCCAGTTCGTCGCGGGGCATCATCTCGCCGAGCGCATCGTACAGCGGGCGGAGGTAGGGGGCAACCTTTTCGTAGAAGTCGCCGGGCAGAAAACCGAGTTCCTCACCGGCCTCTACGGCGGGGCGCGAGAGCACGATTTTGTTGACCTCGTGGTTGTTCAGCGCTGCCACCGCAAGGGCCACGGCAACGTAGGTTTTCCCCGTCCCAGCCGGTCCGATGGCAAAGACCACGTCGTTGGTTGCGGCTGACTGGACGAGGCGCTCCTGGTTTGGGGAACGGGGCTTGATTACCGTGCCGTCGGGGGTGGAAAGGATCGTATCCCGCCGCCCGGGTTTCGTGGTGGGCGCCGTGGTAGATTCTTCCGAGTCAAAGAGGGCAAGAACCGTATCGACATCTTCCTCCGTCAGATGATCGTTGCGGTCAAGGAGGGTCAGCATTTCGTTGAACACCCGCTCGACCTTTTGAAGGGCGTCCTCGTCGCCTTCAAGGTGGATGTCCGTGCCGCGGGCCGTAATGTGCGTGTCTGGAAAGGCGTCTTCGATCTTCCGGAGGTAGATGTCGTTAAAGCCGAACAGCAACAACGGATCGGCGTCTTCAATGCTCAGCTGTTTTTCGGGCAAAGGTGTGGGGAGACGTGATGAGGAAGAATGCGAGCTCAGGACTCTGTGCGGGCAGGATCCCTTATATGCACCGACTGTACCAATCGTGCCGACATCGCGAACGCTCACAATGAACACGATTATGGCGGAGGGACAGGGGATTTCGTTTACCAAAATGCAGGGAACGGGCAACGATTTTCTCGTCCTGGACAATCGGACTGTTCAGTTCTCGGAGGCAGAATTGTCGGCGTTTGCCGCTACGTGGTGTCCCCGGCGCTACGGCGTCGGAGGAGACGGCGTATTGGCGCTGGATCACCCTGAGACCGCGGCCGCGGACTACCGGATGCATTACGTGAATGCCGACGGGTCGCGCGCCACGATGTGTGGCAATGGAGCGCGGTGCCTGTTTCGCTTTGCCCGTCGAGCCGACTTCGAGAAGGACGAACTGGCGTTCGACACCGACGCGGGGCTCTACCGGGCGACCTATGCGGACGAGACCCGGGATCACGTCCGCCTTTTCGTGCCGGACGTCACAGATATTCGCTCCGACGTGGCCCTCGATCGCGAAGTGCCAGGGGCGGTACAGACGCTCTATTTCGTCCACACTGGCACCGAGCACCTCGTCGCCGTGGTGGAGGACCTGGAGGCCGTACCGGTACAGGCGTGGGCACGCCGGCTCCGCCACGACCCCACCCTCGACCCCACGGGGGCCAACGTAAATTTCGTGGAGGCGAGCGAGGAGGGAGCCGTGCGTCTGCGCACCTACGAGAAAGGAGTAGAGGACGAAACGCTCTCGTGCGGCACTGGGGTTCTGGCTGCTGCCGTGGTGGCAGAGCGTCTCGAATGGGTCGATGCGGGGGAGTCCGTTCCGATCCAAACGAAGGGAGGACGCCTGTGGGTCGGAATTGCAAAGACCGATCGGGGTCCTGAGCGGTACCTCGAGGGCCCGGCCGTGTCGGTGTTTCAGGGAACCGTGCTCCGACCGAGCTCTCTCTGAGCCTCAGGGTTCCCAAAAATCGGGGTCCGCGTTAGCGCAACTGTGTCCGATTGTCCTGGATTGTGGCGTCTTCTTTCAGTGCCGCGAGCCAGTCCGAGGTGACCTGTTTCCGACGCTGGTTCAGGAGCCGTTTGCGAATTTTTTGACGTCTCCGGTCGGTGAGGGGCGGTGGAGAGGTTTTCTGTGTGACCTGTACCACGAAGGCGGCATTCTCGCCCTCCACAACTCCCGAGGTTCCCCCATCATCGAGTCCAAAAACAGTGCCAACGAATTTTGGCTCGCGGCCGAGGCCAGGCACAGTGTTTGTCGAAAAGGTAATGTCCGACTGCGTGCGAATTTGGGTGTCCAGGACGGACGGAAGAGCGTCGAAGTTGTTCTGGGCGAGCGCCCGTTCCACGCGTTCGACCTGTAGGTCGCGCTTTTTCCGGAGGGCAACCTGTGGGCGAATTTGCTCTTTCACCTCCTCGAAGGAGCGATATCCCTCGGGGGTGACGTTCGTCACCTGGGCGACTACAAATTTGTCGTCCAGCTCAAATACGTCACTAATGTCGCCGGTTGAGGCATTCTCCAGAAATCGCGACAGAGCCGGACTCTGGCCGATGCCGGGAATGGAGGATTGGTCAGTTTCCACTTGCACCTCCTGAACGGGAAGATCGAGACGCTCAGCCTCCTCGTGGAAATCCCCGCTTTCTTCTGCGAAGTATGCCAGATCACCGAGCTGACTCTCCTTGTCTGAAAGGGTCGCCTGGCTTGGACTTAGGTTGTATGCGAGGTCGGCGATCTGAACAGCCTGCGAGGCACGAGCCTCCACCCGGATGAGGTGGTAGCCAAACTCCGAACGAATGGGACCCACGAGGCTTCCGGTCTCCGCTTCAAACACGGCATCTTCGAAGGCGTCAACCATGCTCCCTTGAGCAAACCATCCGAGATCGCCTCCGTCGGAGGCGGACTGGTCGTCGGAGTATTGCCGGGCCATTTCGGCGAACGAGGCCGCACCAGATTCAATCGTATCCCGAATGGCCTGCAGGCGGCCCAACAACTCAGGGTCCGCTTGATCCGTTTTCAACAGAATGTGGTGGGCATGCGCGCGCTCAGTTTCTGCCGGACGCGTGTTGCGAATTTTGATGAGGTGGGCACGGCCGCTTCCAAAAACCGGGCCCACGATGCGACCCGGTTCGGGATTCGCGAATATCGAATCGGCCACCTGCGCATTCATCTGATCGGCCGTGCGGTACTCGCTCGAAAAGTCGCGGTCCGACGCATTGTTCAGGAGAAAGAGGGAATCATTTTCCGTCGTGGCAAAGTCTTCCCGGAGATCACTGAGGTCGCTCGCAATCGCGGAAGAGTCGTCGGCTGTGGCCTCCTTCGAAGTCGTTGCGTATTCGAGCGTGACCGTCTTCTGCCGCTTAAATTCCTCCTGGTTGTTCTCGTAATAACTACGGAGGTCCGATTCCGAGATCGAAATGGAGTCGTCTGGGACCTGAGCGTACCGAAGGGGCACATAACGCGCCGACGCCGAGGAGTTTTGACGCCGATGGTAATCCTGGATGTCCTGTTCGGAGATTTGGATCGTTGCCTGGACGAGTGAGGTCATCTTCTGCTGACGTCGCTGCCGTCGCAGAAATTGTTCGAGCTTCAGCCACTGCGATTTAGCCTCAGGGTTTTGGGCCATGTTCTGCAGGAGCTGGTAATTAATTTGGCCCGTCGAGTCCGCGAACTGTTTCCGGATGACGGGATGCGGATTTTCGCCGAAGACCATCTCTTCGACCTCGGTATCGGTGACCGAGATGCCTAAGCGTCCCATTTGCTGCTCGAGTAGTTTTTGGTTGACCACCTGGTCGTAGGCCTGCTCACGGACGCGATTTTCCATCTGGGGATTCATGTCGCCCCCCAGTTGTTGTTGAAACCGCTCGCGTTGCCGTTCGAGAATCCGCTGGTATTCTTCGTGTTGAATGGGACTTCCATTCACCGTGGCCACATTCCGATTTGGCTGATTCATCGCCGAGAAGACGTCGGAGTCCTGGAGCGTCCAGATGACGCCGAATGAAATCACAAGAATCCAGAGAATCACTCCGGTGTTCTGCCGGAGCGTGCTCATTGCGCCCATGAGGAGGGAGGAGGGTTCGTGAAAAAAGGAAGCCGAGACCCGTCAGCCGGGACAAAGACTCTTCTACTGTATCCTCTGTGTTCGAGAATTGTTCGCTCTTTACTTGGGTTTGCGAACTTCTCCTTCGGTCTGTAGGAAATAGGCGGCCTGTGGGCACATGAATGGTGGCCGTCCGTTTCCCACTACACACCTTCAAGGTTCCAAGCCAGCGAGAGGAGGGCCCCGCTCACGTTTGGAATCCGATGTCTTGTTATTCGTCCCTGCCATGCGCATCGTTCGGCGCTCCTCGATCGTCACCACAGGGCTGCTTGCCCTCATCATTGGGAGCGTAGTGAGCGTGATCGGACACCAGGTCACGTCGATCGGACCGATCCTCGGTCTCGTGCCGGTTCTCTTGATCTTGGTCGTTGGGCTTCGGCGACCGTGGCGCCGGTGGCGGCTGGTCGAAGAGGACCTGTCATCGGGAAAGCGTCGATGGCTCCAGACACACGTGCCCCTGTACCGGAAGCTGGACGACGTCGATCGTGAACGCTTTGACCGCGACGTGCAATTCGTCCTCGGTGAGTATTCGTTCGAGGGAATTCAGGGGGTGCACGTCACGGTCCCCCTGCGCCTCAGCGTGGCTGCAGGCATCGCGGTGCTTCTACACGGGCGGCCCTCCTGGGAGCTTCCCGGCAGCCGGTCGGTCCTCTTTTATCCGGAGCGCTTCGACGAAACGTACCACGAGAACATCCAGGCCCGCTATGATGGCATGGCCCACCAGCAGGGGCCCATTATTCTCACCGTGTCGGCGGTAGAGCAGAGCTGGGAGGAGCCGGGAGATGGCAACAACGTCGTCCTCCACGAATTGGCTCACCTCTTCGACTTTGACAACGAAGGGGCAGATGGGGTGCCGTCTTTGGTGGATCCGGTATCGGCTCCGGACTGGCAGTCCCTGGTGCGGGAGGAGATGCGACGGGTGAAACGAGGGCAATCCCTGCTCCGTCCGTACGCCGCAGAGGCGCCCTCCGAGTTTTTTGCCGTTGCGGTCGAGCATTTCTTCGAACAGCCCGGGCCAATGGCCCGGCACCACGAGGAGCTCTTCCGGGCCCTGGTTTCCTTTTTCCGTCTCGATCCTCGCTCTGGAACCGTGCTCGATGCGTCTGCATCGTCGCTCGACGACACAATGGAGGACGAGGCCTCCGCTACGTGACTGGGCCGGGGGCGTCAACCGCAGTGGTGCGGTACGTGCCCGACGACAGGGCGTCTTCGATGCGTTCGAAGGCCTGGTCGACGTCGTCAACGGAGTTCCAGACAAAGGGGGCCATGCGCACCACCTCATTCCGTCGACTGTCGGTGTAGACGTGATGCTGTTTCAGATACGCACTGAGGTGCTCAGCCTCAGGGACCTCGAAGACGACCAGCGCGCTCCGTTCCTCGGGGGCGCGGGGCGAGCGAAGAGCGAGGTCGAGCGCATCGGCGTGCTCGATGGCTCGTTCGGTCAGTGATAACGAATGCTTGCGAACGGCGTCGAGTCCGAGATCGAGCAGGATGCGGACGCCTTCCACGGCGTGGTAGAAGGAGGCGATGGCGGTCGTCCCGCCCAGGAATCGGCGGCGGACGTCGGGATGCGGCTCCGGATTGGGGCGGAACTCGAACGGCGCGGCGTCGCCAAACCAGCCGGTGAGTTGAGGGGTAAGCGACAGTCCGTCGCGGAGGTACAGGAAGGCATTGCCCGAGGCCCCGGACGCTTCCTTGAGGAGTCCCCCCACGTAGAGATCACAGTCGAGGTTCGGCACGTTGAGTGGACGCGTTGCCGCGGCGTGATACCCGTCCAGTAACAGGAGACCTTCGTGGGCGTGCACCTGGTTGGCAACCTTTCGGACGAACGAGTCCGGCAGGCGTGCCCCAGTAGTGAATCCCACGTGGCTTAGAGCAACCAGGGCGGTGTCGGGGCCGATGGCGTCGAGGATTGCTGCACGGTCTACGCGATGCGTGTTCGTCGGTGTCACCACGTGGGGGGTGAGGTCGCGGAGGGAACTCCACTGTTTTACGCTGTGGAGTACAGAGGGAAAGGCATTCTCAGAGACGAGGATCTCAGAGCCCCGCTTGGCGACCTCCGGACTCGACAGGAGACACTGAAGGCTCCAGTGTACATTAGGCTGTAGGATACAGGTCCCGTTGGGGGCTCCCAAGAGAGGTGCGATGAAGTGGTCTCCCAGATAGGTGGGCAACGTCCACCAGCTCACTGTCTCGCCGCTCTCGGGTCGCCAGTGATTCGGAATTTTGTTCCAGGCATCGACCCCGCGGCGCCGCCAGTCCTCAGTGAAGTGCTCCATCATCGTGGGCACCCGTTTGGGTTGGAGGCCGTGGGTGAAGGCCCTCAGCTCGATCGCGGTGGGCGGGTCGGGGAAGCGGTATGCTGGGCGGACGGGAGGGGTGAGCACGGGGCAGGGAGAGAAAGAATTACGGACAGAAGTGCTTTCGCTCCAGGGACAAACGCAAAAAGCTCCTACCACCCCGAGGGCGAGAGGAGCTTTTTGTCGGGCAGAATGGAAGGGTGGCGCTATGCGTCTTCCGGCACAACGTGGACGTACTTTCGATCGCCTCCACTGCGCGAGAATTTCACGACGCCGTGGTCCTTGGCAAAAAGCGTGTCGTCGCTGCCGCGTCCTACGTTGTGCCCGGGGTGAAACTTGGTCCCCCGCTGGCGAACGATGATGCTTCCTGAGTGCACGAATTCGCCACCGTAGGCCTTCACGCCAAGATAGCTGGGATTGGAGTCACGCGTATTCTCCGTTGACCCCATGGCTTTTTTGTGAGCCATAGCAACCTCGCAGATTTTAATTCACAAATTAGTGCAGAAAGGCGGTTTCAGTTACGCCTCATCAGATTCGGCGTCGAACTCTTCCGTTTGCTCCGACGCCTTCATCTCATCCGCCTCGTCCTCCGCATCGGTCGCGGCGTCAGCCGTTTCCTCGGCGGTCGGGGATGAGTCGGACGCCCCGTTCACGTTCAACGATTCGATCTGAATCTGTGTATACTGCTGGCGGTGCCCGCGTTTTACGCGATACCGCTTGCGCCGTTTCTTCTTAAACACGATGACCTTGTCTCCCTTTACGTGCTCCACCACGCGGGCTGTCACTGAGGCGTCTTCCACCGTCGGAGTTCCAAGCGTGACGTCGCCGTCTCCATCGGAGACGAGAAGGACCTGGTCCAGAGCCAGTTCCTGGTCGGCCTCGGCGTCCGAGTGATACGGGACGTACAAGGTGTCGTCCTCACGGACTTTGAATTGTTTGTCTTTGACGTCAACGATTGCGTACATAAGGTGTCTCTACTTTGGAGCGCCGGGTTGGCTACCGACGCGAGAGTGACCGTTTTCAACTTGTGCCGAGACAAGGCCACGCACCGACCGCTCATCCGTTCCCACTCATCACTCAGTCCTCGTTCCGTTTCGCATGAAAATCTCGCTCCCCGACTACTCCACGCCTGTTCAGGTCGGCAAACTCCTCTGCATTGGTCGGAACTATGCCGATCACGCCGCGGAAATGGACCGGGACGTGCCAGAGGAGCCGATGGTGTTTCTCAAACCCCCCTCTGCACTCATTCGGTCGGGGGGAACGGTACGGATTCCGCCTCAGTCCCAGGAGGTGCATCACGAGGTGGAACTTGTGGTCATCATCGGAAGGGAGGGGAAAAACATTTCTCGAGAGGATGCCCTTACCCACGTGGTGGGCTACGCGGTGGGGCTCGACATGACGGCGCGCGACCTTCAGGCAAAGGCGAAGGAACGGAGGCATCCCTGGTCCGTCGCCAAGGGGTTTGACACGTTTGCCCCCCTCGGTCCCCTGACGCCCGCTCAGGCGATCGAGGATTCCCAGAATCTCACGCTTCGGCTCTCGGTGAACGGAGAGCAGCGGCAGAAAGCGAGTACTCAGGATCTCATCTTCCCGGTACGAGAACTCATTCAGTACTGCTCGCAGATCTTCACCTTGTCGCCCGGAGATCTGCTCTACACGGGCACGCCCTCCGGAGTAGGCCCGGTGAAGAAGGGTGATGACCTCGAAGCGACCGCTACGGGAATAGATCCGCTTCGCGTCTCAGTTCGAGGTTCGGAATGACACTCCGAGAGGGGCGCGCGCCCGGATGACTGCCACGTCGCTGCGACCAGCACCGTTCCAATCAATGATCGCTAGAGACGAACGATATCCATGACTCGTTATTCGAATCTCGATGCTGTTTTGAGTCACGTTTGGGAGGAACTCGAGGCGGCGGCCGAAACCTCCGATCACACGTATCGGCGACTCACCTTCGGTACGGTCCACGAGCAGGCACCGGACCTACGGACCGTAGTCCTACGAGGAGCCAGTGAAGACGACCGGTTACTCCAGTTTCACACGGACCGTCGCTCAGGAAGGTCGAGGCCATACGCAAGAACGACCGCATTGCCTAGCACGGGTGGAATGCTGGTACCCGCGAGCAAATTCGGCTCTACGGAATCGCCTCTGTGCACTTAGACGATGACGTGGCGATGGACCTCTGAGAGCGGCAGCCGCCGTCGTCTCTCGCCACGTACGCTCGTCCTTCGACTCCCGGGACCTCCCTCGACGCACCCGATGATGGGCTCCGTCCGGCCGTCATTACGGAGCACATTGCGGAGGACGACGTTGCGCAGGGGCGACAATATTTTGCGGCCATTCGGACTGTTATTGACCGGGTTGTGTGGCTGCACCTCCATTCGGAGGGCCACTACCGGGCCCATTTCGAGTATCGAGTAGAACGGGGGGCGTTCGAGGGATCATGGGTCGTTCCGTAGTCCGCGGCGGTCCGTGTTTACGACGAGGCCGTAGGGATCTTCTCAGCGTACGCCTGGATGAGCGCGAGCGCCTCATTGATGTCCTCCATCGACACGTCCCGATGGGTGGTGGCCCGGACACTGGAGGGGCCAAAGGGAGTGAGGAGGACGTCTGTCTCCCGGAGGTGCTCGACGACATCCGCGGCGGTGTCCTCCGGCACCTCAAAGATGACGATGTTCGTATCGACCTCGCCGGGATCGATTGTAAAGGGGGGGCATTCCGCGAGCCCTCGGGCGAGACGATGGGCCTTTTCGTGATCCCGGTCGAGGTGGGGGCGATGGTGTTTGAGGGCGTAGAGTCCCGCCGCAGCGAGAACGCCGGCCTGCCGCATCCCCCCGCCGAACTGCTTTCGGGTGCGTCGGGCGTCGTCGATTAGAGAAGAGGGCCCTGCGATCACCGATCCCACAGGGGCCCCTAGGCCTTTCGAGAGGGCGGCCCACGTGAGGTCGGCGGGCGCCGCGAGCGTTTGCTCATCCACGTCGAGAGCCGTCGCCGCATTCCAGAGGCGCGCCCCGTCCAGATGCACGGACAGATCGTTCGACTGAGCGACCTCCGCAATTGCCTGAATCCGCTTCAGGGAATAGACCACCCCTCCGGCCTTGTTGGCTGTATTTTCGATCGATACCACGCGCGACCGGGGGAGGACGTCGGCGGCAGGCCGAACGGCTGCCTCAACCTGTGCGGGTTCAAGCCGACCGCGGTCGGCCTCAAGAGGGTGAAGCTGAACGCCCGAGAGAAGCCCCGCCGCGCCGGATTCGTAGTTGAAGATGTGACTCCCGCGTTCCAGAATTACCTCGTCGCCCGGATTGGTGAGCACGTGCAGACAAATTTGATTCGCCATCGTGCCGGACGGCACGAACAGGGCAGCCTCTTTGCCGAGCAGGGTGGCGACACGTTTCTGGAGTCGGTTTACGGTGGGATCTTCGCCGTAAACATCATCTCCAACCTCAGCCTCATACATGGCCCGACGCATTCCGTCCGACGGGCGGGTGACCGTATCGCTCCGGAGATCTATGTCAGACATCGATGACGTTTCGGCTTCAACGAGGACCGAGAATCGAGGGGCATTGGTCTTGTCAAGATCGTCCAGTCGTTCGGGCGGCCAACTTTTCCGTCCGCTTTACACAATGACAGCTGGACAGCCCCTTCTTTTTGCGAGCAGCAACGAACTCTCGTGTACAGGTAAGTCTCGTCGGTGAAATACGAGGAACGTGCGGAGGGAGAGAGTTCTGTCGAAGAAATCGTTTGGAGGAAGAACCTTCTTCCGCCCTCGTCATCGAGAAATGTCTTTGATCTTAAAGTGGGCGGTTCCAGCGGGCACATCGATGGCCACTTCATCGCCTTCCTCCTTGGCGAGCAGGCCCTTGCCGATGGGGCTGTCCACCGAGATCTTGTTCTCGGAGATATCGGCCTCCTCTTCCGAGACGAGGGTAAAGGTCTGGACGTCCCCTGTATCGAGGTTCTCAACGGTTACGTCTGAAAGGATGTAGGCCTTGCTATCATCAACAGTTGATTCGTCCACGATGCGGGCCCGGGCAATGGTGTCTTCAATCTTTGCAATCCGGGTCTCGAGTTTGCCTTGCTCTTCCTTCGCTGCGTCATATTCAGCGTTCTCGGAAAGATCTCCTTTCGCGCGCGCCTCGGCAATTTCATCGGCGATACGCGAACGTTCTTCTGTGCGGAGCCGGTGGAGTTCTTCTTTGAGGTCCTCAAGTCCCTCCTCGGTCATGTAGACGGTCTCGTCGTCAGCCATACTGATGGGGTCCATTGAAACAGTGTTGCGCGATTGCGAAAGCCGCACCTGGCAAAAAAGGAACGCCACAGCCCAAACCGGCAGCGGCGTTGCGTGGGATACTCCTCAGATACGGTCCCACTTATTCGGTCGAAACAGATGGAAGTTCCATTTTGAAGGCTCGTGGAGGGAACCGTCGGGCACGACCCATTCCCCAGTGGCGGAGACGAGAAATCGTGGAGGGGCCATTCGTCGGTGTGCCTGTCAACTCTGGAGCGGCCGATGCCGCAGGCAACTGAATCGCGCACTCCGTTCCCGCGGCTCGGTTGTAAGTATCCAAGTTACAGTCATTTCGGAGGAGTCCGGCGAGCAGATGAAGGCTCACGCCGATCAGTCTCGTGAGACTGGGCCGGATTGGGAGGGCATTCGTGGAAAGGGGATTTGGGGTGTTCAGGAGGGCTTCCGCGTTGTGGGCTCGACTCTGCACTGCACCAACCCCCAAGTCTCTCAGGATGGCCTGTGCTATGGTGTGAGGTATGTGTATCCCCTGCAATGATAAGCTGATCCCGATAAAAACACGATCTGTGTCGCTCTGATTGCCTCTGCCCTTGTTCCGGCCTGCCGCAATCGTGGGAGGACGGACTGATAGTTCTCGATGTACGGTGGTTTGTTCTTGATCATGCCACAGAGAATGCGAAGCAGTTTGTTTGCGATGTTGTTGAACACGAGCATCTTCGGTTTGCCCCCCCCTCGCACTCCTTGATGGAAAGGGATGGCAACAGTCGTTTCTCCCGATAAACGGGTGAGCAGAGGGGCGCGTATCTCTCGGGTTACCACTCGGAATTATAGTACGGTTTTAATGTACTAATTTGATATTAAAAACGGCAGATTTTTGGATCTTCAATATGCCCACTTTACAAAGTTGGTTCTGTGCCTCTTTTGCCGGTATTAAGTTCAGTGCATGAATGTAGGGGCGATCCGCCGGCCGTCTCTTCGTACACGGGGAGGGTAAACTTGCCTCTGCGATCGAGATCGGGACTCGTCGTGCATCTGGGGGCAAGTGTCGGCAGGTCACCGGTCAACGAGAGCCGAAAGAGCTTCCAGAGTCGCTTCCTCGACTGTTGCCCGGAGGCGAGCGGGTACTCCAATGGGGAGGGAGCACCGGGGCAAGAGGTGACCGTACGGGAGGCCCTTGACGACGGGGTATGGGCGGGTAGCCAGGTACTCTTCGAACACAGTCTCCAAGGACAGTGATGGCTTATCTGGGTCGAGGTCGCCGGTCGAGAAGTGGGCAAGAACGACCCCCGCCACGGCGTCGAGGACCCCTGCATGCTGGAGATGGGAAAGCATTCGGTCCACCCGGTAGGGGGCCTCCGCTACATCCTCGAGGACAAGAATGGCGCCCTCGAAGTTGGGGGCGTACTGCGTTCCGAGCAGTCGCGAGAGCACCGACAGATTTCCACCGAGAAGGGGGCCGGAGGCTGTGCCGGGCACCACCGGAGTGAGGGATGCGTCAAAGTTCTCGACGAAGTCGGCAATATTGCCCTGGCTCCAGGCCCGGAAGGAATGGAGAGTTGCCTCGTCCGCTTTTGCCCATTCGGTGACCACCGGCCCCGACAGGCCAGACCAGCGGGCCTTAGCATAGAAGGCAAGGTGAAGGGCCGTAACGTCGCTGTAGCCGACGAGCAGTGTTGGATGATTGCGGGCCCGCTCCCAGTCGATTTGGGAGAGAAGACGCAGGGATCCATATCCTCCGCGCACACAGATGAGAGCCCGGATGTCGGGATCCTCAATGGCCCGGTGCAGGGCGTCCCGCCGCTCCGAATCTGGGGCAGAAAGATAGCCTCTTTCTGCTCCTGGGGTCCAAGCCCTTCGTACATCGTAGGTCTCCTTCAGGCGAGCCACTCCGTCCTCGTAGGGATCGCGAGAGCGCGGGGGACTGGCAGGGGCGACGATGGCGATGGGAGCTCCCGGGGAGAGGGGCAGCGGACGTTGAAGCACGGGATTGAGGCATTCGGGGGACGAATAGGGGGAGCTTAAAGCCTCTGTCCGCTACGCTGATGCGTCACTCGTTCCGCCGGGCCGCGAGGACCCGGAGGACGATTTCGGCGACGTAACGGGTGAACTGGATTCAGATCCCGACTCCTGGGACTTCTGAAGCTTCTTGAGTTTTCGTCGAGTCCGCAATTGGGTGGGCAGGGTGCTCAGGAGGCCAACTACCACTCCAAGCCCGAACGTCACAATCAGAATCAGCGCCGTCGATCCCTTGGTCTCAAAGAAGAGAAGATTGACGTCCATGGCTTGAGGGTTCTGGAGGGCGAAGATGACCGCCAAAATGACGAGGAGTAATGAAAAGAGGAGGCCGAAACGCATGAGAGAGACAGGAATTAGGGCGAAAGGCAGATGTTACATAAAACATAACGATCAAAAGATTTCCTGTCTAGCCGTCTCTCCCAATTTCGATCAGCTTCGGGTTCTGATCCAACTCCAGATCTTGTGGGCAACCGTTTTGGAGAGAGGCGACCCGCAGAAACCAGTAATTTTCCGGTCTCTGAAGAGGGGGCCGTTTGCGCTTAGCCACTCTCCTTTTCCGCCTTCCTAGACGTGCGGATGGAACTGGGAACGACTCGTCCCTTCCAGCGGACCCGATCCGTCCAGTGGTGAAGTGCGGAATCGAGCTGAAGGGCCAGTCCGAGTAGGTAAGAGATCGGGGCGAAAAGGCTCACGGTGCAAGGCATACCACTCGCCCGATCGGTCACGAACTTGAGCCCGTACAGGGACGCCAAAAACCAGATCGAGAGGAGGGGAGCGACCAGCCAAATTAGGACAAATCCGCTGTACGTCAAAAGAAAACGGGGCCCGGTTCCACCCAAAAGCAGATACGCATTCTTCCGAAAGCCCCGCCAGGCAGCCCTGAAGCCGTCATACATGTATACCGCAATTAAATCCTGCACGTCCAGCAGGGTGGGCGGGTAGCCCAGTCGCTTCAGGTGGCGCCCGATGGCCACGTCTTCCAGGACCGCATCTTTGACTTCCGCGTGCGGTTCGTGGGCGTGGTACACGGCACTGTCGATAAGCCAGCATTGCCCGTTGAGGGCGCTTAGCGAGGAGGACTGTGTGCGGGCCACTAAGGGCCAAGGAAGACTTTGGAGGAGGGCGTGGGGGACGAGGCTTACGAGAAGGAGGGCGCTACCGGTCATGCGAGGAAGGCCCGACGAGACCCGACTGGAGGTGCCGGCGTGACGTTCGACCAGTCGTTGGAGAGCGTCTGGACGACGCAGCTCTGTGTCGGCATCCAGAAACAGGTAGCAGTCGCCCGAGGCCCGGCGTGTGCACTGGTATAGAGCGTGGACCTTGCCCACCCAATTGGCAGGAGGGGAAGCCCCGCGGAGGGGGCTTAGGCGTGGGACTTCAGCGGATGTCAGTATGTCCCACGTATCGTCGTCAGAGCCGTCGTCCCAGACGAAAATCTCAAGCTCAGGGTATTCCTGCGCTCGAAGAGATGGCAGCAATCGGCGCAGGTTCTCCGCCTCGTTGCGGGCGGGGATACAGATCGAGAGCGATGGGAGTTTCTCCAGATCGGCGGATTTCTGCCGGCGCAGGTATATCAGGTTACCGAGGAGGATGCCCCAAAACGCGGCGTGGGCCAGAGCGAGGGGAGGAATGAGAAAGAGGCGCAGGAACTCAGAGGTCATGGGAAAGGTGTTCGGGGAGAAGCGAGGCGGACCGGGCGTTTACGCCTCGGGCGGGTCCTCCAGGAATTGCTGAAGAAGAGGGGGGAGGGTTTGCTTCTGCAATCGAGTTCGGAGAGCATTCGCCATTTTTGAGCGTTCGGCCTCGGTCAGGGCTAGCCATTGCCAGACCTGTGCCTCTTGCTTTGAAATTCCAGCAACATTGTCATCTTCTGTAATACTGGTCAGCCGGGCGAAGCGCTCGGCGGCGGCTGCGGGGTCTCGACCCGCAATAGCAGGACGAAAGAGGAGGGATTGTCCTTCCACGAGCAGGACGAACGGGGCCTCTGGAGCCCGAGAGGTGGCCGCGTCGAGCAAGTCTGTTGAGCGCTGGCCGTATCTGAGGGCCGCAAGGAAGGATGCTTCTCCGGCTCGGTAGGCCCAAAGGCCGGAAAGTAGAGCGTACTCCCGTGCCGTTCCCGCGGAAAGGGTGGCTGGAATTTCCTTGAGCACGGCCTCGTCCTCAGTGAGGGGGTATAACCGGTACCGCACCAAAAGACTGTCTTCGCGAGATTCTGCACGCTCGAGAAGCGACTGGAGTCGCTCCGCGTCCTGTTCCACATAGGCCGTTTGCGTGGCCGCCGCAAATGGAGAAGTCATGGTGACGAGGAGGCAGAGCACGATCATGTCCTAAAGGTAGCGTTCGAAGAAAGGCGCGGAAAAGGAGAATCTCCACCGCTCTTCAGGGCTGCGAAATCCGCGGAGTATCGTTTGGGATGGGACGAGGTCGGGGGCCTGGAGGGTGTCTCGGAGGCCTTGGAGGCGGGTTCGTTCCTTCCCGTCGATCTCGTGCGCCGCCCCTCCAGTAAGGAGAGCCGTCGGTTTCGACTCGTCCCACCATGTGACATGCACGGCGTACGGCCACCACGTGGCTTCCGGGTAGAGGTGCCCGAGCCGCTGCAGCGCCGAGGTGTCGAAGGCTGGAATGCCCTCGTCGGGCGAATGAAGAGTGCCTTCGGGATAATAGACAAGCACGGTGTTCGGTACGTCCCGAAACCGACGCGCCGTACGGCGGAGCGTCGCGGCCCGTCGGGCCGGGTCCTCCGGTGGGAACGGCTGAGCCCCAACAGCCGCGAAAAACGGGAATCGATTCCACTCTTCCATCCACAGGGTAGGGAAGCGATCTAGGCGGGCGCGAAAAAGGAGCCAGGCCAGGTGTCCGTCGTGGAAATAATGATGATTGGAATACGCGATGACGGGTCCGTCGGGGAGAGAGGGAGGCCACTCGCCCACCCAGCAGACGCGCCGGAAGGCCCGACGGAGGTCTAATCGGAGGAGAGCCTCAACGAGCCAGCGCATGGAGAGAACGGACGAACGGCGCGAAAGAACAGAAAAGGTAGACGGCTCACGGTTCCGTAGACAATTGGCGTTTCCGACGCTCATATCCGTCGTAAAAAAGAAGCGACAGTTTGCGTCGCAGGGACACGTAGGCCCGCTGGTTCAAATTGTCGTAGCTGTTGGCTCGCACCTCGTTGAGAATCTCCCGGTACATTCGAGTCGCGGCACGAATGCCGTGTCGACTCCGTAGCGGAAGGGCTGATATGCCCTCGAAGCTGTCCGTGTAGAACCGCTCGGCGGTCTCCATCGCTTCCTCGAGGAGCTGGGGGTACCCGTCGAGGATGCGGGCTGCGCGCAGTGCGTTCACGGAGATGTCGTATGTGTCCAGCCACTGTTGCGGAAGGTAAACGCGATCGAGATCGCGAACATCTTCCCCCACATCCCGCACAATATTTGTGATCTGCATGGCGATGCCGAGGCGTCGTGCCGTGGGTTCCAGGGAGGCCTGTCGATCGGAGGACGCCAGCAATGGGAGCATCATGGCCCCAACGCTGCCCCCGACCAGGTTCGAGTAGTCGATCAGGTCATCTTTCGATTGAATAGAACGACCTTCCAGGTCCCACAGGGCCCCTTCGATTAACTCGTACAGCGGGTCTTGGGGGAGAGTGGTGTGCTCGTGGACCTCCGCGAGACGCCGCCAGAGGACCGTGTTGGTCGGGGGATGACCGGCAAGGGTGTCGTCCAGCCGATCCCGCAACGCTTTTATCTCCGTCAAGGCCCGCTCGCGACCCACCTCAAGCACCCGCTGATCAGCGATCGAGTCCACGCGTCGGCAATAGAGGTAGAGGGTAGCGACGGACATTTGTACGGATCGGGGCAGGAGGTAGGCCGCCAGGGAGAACGTTCGGGAGTGGTACCGAAAGGACTCCCAGAGCCATTGGTCTTCGTCAGCACGGTCGTTGAGAGAAATGAGCGACATAAGGAGTGTTCATCCAGGTCGACGCGACGAGAGATGTCTAGGCACGGAGAGCCAAAACGGCCCCCTTCAGGTGGCGGGGATTGCTCCACCACAGCAAAAGAAAAGGGATCGTGGCGGCCAGCGCGCCGATGAGACTGGCCCAGTACACGTCCCGCAGGAGAGAGATTGCGAGTGGAAAGAAGCAGTTGAGGCCATACACCCAAGGGGTCCATTGATGATTGATCGGTGCATCCCCTGCAATGTATTCATACCCTAGCAAAATCACGAACGTCACGGCGACCCATCCGCCCCAGTTGGAAAGCGGCATACCAAAGAAAAACCCGTCCACTCCGTAGTTCCAGAACGGGAAGGCTCGGTTCATTGCTGGGTCGAGTGCCACATCCCATAGTACCATAAACAGGGTACCGAGGAAAAGGGATCTCCACCGGCGATCCGTAATACGGCGGGAAAGATCTAGGGAAATGATTGACATGGCAAACCATGAGGGCGGAATGAAGTATGGCACATGGCCGACAATCTTCGGGCCAAGCCATTGAGTGTACTGGTATTCGCCGAACGGAAGTGGAGTCTCTCCGATGGTGAGTACCCCGGTCGTGCCGATGAGTTCACTGCCTCCGCCTACAAGGCAGCCCCAGGCAGCGATAAGACTGATCCGCTTCCAGCCAAGAGCTGGCCCGTACATGAGAAGTGGGAGGATTGCCAGCATTGTCATATACGTCCATGTGGGGGTCTTCACGAGCTTCGGATAGATGGGCCCAAACACGGACATTGATGAAGGAGCGAGCCTCAGGAGGAGCATTCCCGCCACACTGAATGCAATGGCTCCTATGAAGAGCCAGAGAGCGACGCGGAAAAGAGTGTTTGAGGTGCCCTGCAGGGGACGCCGGGAAGGATCTGAAGTGGACATGGAACGCTTAAAAAAGCGTCAGGGGAATCGTGAGGACCAAACTGCAGTTGCACATGTGAGGTGAGGGTCGCCAAACGCCCCAAGTGCAGCATTGAGAGGGACTCCGTTCAGGGTTTCCGAACTTCGATTGACTCAACGCCTCCGGGCTGGGCAGGGCCGAGTCTTCCGATTGGCGTGGTGCGCACGGACCGATTGCACTCGTCTACGTGTGAGTGCATGCCCACTAACAACTCGACCGAGATCATGATCGCCGTACGACCCCCTGAGTATTTTCCTCGACTGAAGTATATGGCGCTGCTTCAACACGTGGACCACTTCGTTCTTGCCGACACGTTCCCATACCGTCGCCAATCGTTCCAGGACCGTAGCAAACTCCGGAGCTCTCAGGGGTGGCACTGGATTACGATTCCGATTTTCGGACAACGCGATGGGGCGTCGCTTCTCGACGTAGAAATCAACACCGAAGGGCGGTGGCAGGAAAAGCACTGGCGGTCGTTTCTTTACAACTACCGCACGACCATGTACTTCGAATATTTTGAGGCTTCGTTTCGGCCATTCTTCGAGCGCACCTGGACGTCGCTGGCCCCCTGCACGTGTCGCTCAGTAGAGGTTCTAGCGGACCTGTTTGGGATTCGTACGTCCGTGACGCGAGCCTCTGCGCTGGAGGAGACTCCCACGAGTCTTTCGGAGGTTGTGAAAGCCACCGGGGCCGACGTCCTCGCGGTGCCGGAGGGGACGACTTCCGAAGGGATTGGGGGCGACGTGCAGACCGTGACCTACGAGCACCCGACCTATCATCAAAATTTTGAGGATTTCGAGCCGGGAATGTCGGCAGCTGACCTCGTGTTCAACTACGGACGTGAGGCGCAGCGCATCCTCGCGAGTGGGACTGTCACGATGAGTTCGGAACCACATCTCCGTGAATGAAGACCAAGGAGGCTCGAATTGGTCGATCGCGGTTGACGTTCGGTTCACTTTCGTCGTAGCTTCTGCACGCGCTGTGTTTCCGTTTGCCCTATTTCAGATCAACGTCCGTCTATGATTCTTCCTGATCACCACATCCGAAGCCTAGCGACCGAGCAGGATATGATCGAACCGTTTGTCAATGGGCAAGTGCGGGAGGAGGTCGTCAGCTATGGATTGAGTTCATTCGGTTACGACATGCGGGTCGCGGGCGAATTTCGGGTATTCACTCCGAACATCTACAACAGCGTAGTAGATCCGAAGCGGATCGACGAGCGGGCGCTGGTCGAGTACGAGGTCGACGATCACATCTTGATTCCGCCCAACTCGTACGTCCTGGGTCGGTCAATCGAATACTTTCGCATCCCCTCGAACCTCTTGGGACTCGTGCTGGGGAAGTCCACCTACGCCCGGTCCGGTATCATCGTAAACGTGACTCCGCTGGAGCCTGGCTGGGAGGGGCACGTCACCATCGAGATTGGGAACGGCACCCCCTTGCCCGCGAAAGTGTACGCGGAGGAAGGCATTGCCCAGGTCGTTTTCCTTCATGGGGAAGACCCGGACGTGTCGTACGACGAGAAGGAAGGAAAATACCAGCATCAGGAAGGAATTACGCTCCCCCGATTGTAGCACACAGCAAAGGGATTTTCACCCGATCCCCGAAGCAGGAACGAAATATCTGTCTATTTATGACCGATTCCTCCTCGCCGAACAATGAGTCGTCCACTCGGGATTGGCGCAAATGGATAGCGGGGGTCGTGTTGGCCATATTCTTTGGGGCGATTCTCTGGGAGGTGATTAATCCCTATCGGGGACAGCGCTTCGAAAAAATTCCGCACGGCGATCACGCGCACTACGTTCCAAAAGACCGAAACTCGGATGTGCCAGTCGGTCGGTTTCCCACGCGAAAGCCGGAGAAAGACGAGCGCATTACGCCGGACGGGAACGTCGTGCCCGCTCAGGATTCAGGGCCGACACCGTAGTT
>CAYRPX010000002.1:0-15129 GCA_964426195.1 uncultured Salinivenus sp. | reverse complement strand
GGCCCGCTCGGCTCAACCCAGGGCCACGTCGAGGACCATCATAACAGCAAAACCCCCCATAACTCCGAGGGTTGCGAGGTCGGTGTTGTCGTGTCGTTGCGACTCGGGAATAAGCTCTTCGACCACCACGTAAATCATGGCCCCTGCGGCGAAGGCGAGAGCGTACGGGAGAAGGGGGCGTACGATGAGAACGGCGGCAGCCCCAACGCCCGCCGAGATGGGCTCGACGATGCCGGACAACTGCCCGTACCAGAAGCTCTTTCCCGACGAGATGCCTTCGCCCCGAAGGGGCATGGCTACCGCAATGCCCTCCGGAAAATTCTGGAGCCCAATGCCAATGGCCAAAGCAACGGCGCCGGCGAGGCTCGTCCCGGTTGCCACGTCGACCTTAATGGCGGCGGCCCCGAAGGAGACCCCGACGGCGAGCCCTTCCGGTATGTTATGCAACGTGATTGCGAGCACGAGTAGCGTCGCTCGACGCCAGGAGGTCGAAAGACCTTCGGCCTCTGCCATTCGGGCTCCCGGGTGCAGGTGGGGGAGAATTGCATCGGAGAAGCGGAGGAATATACCGCCGAGCAGAAAGCCCACCGTGGGGGGGACCCAGATGGTGACGCCTTGTGCCTCGGCCATGTCGATTGACGGGGCCAGGAGCGACCAAAAGCTGGCGGCAATCATTACGCCCGCCGCGAAGCCCATCATCGAGTCGAGCAGTCGCTGATTCACCTCCCGAGTGACAAACACGATGGAGGCTCCGAGTGCCGTGACGAGCCAGGTAAAACCGCCCGCCATGACGGATTGGGCAATCGGGGACAGTTGTTGAAACCAGGGAACGAGCTTGCCAAACACAGAGAACCGAAGTTTTTGGAAAGCAACTGAGACATCGTATATGGATTGAAAGGGAAACGATGGCTACCTCAACCCATCTCCAGGCCCGGAGGGGGGTCGGTGTCCTCGTCTAGTAAGCGCAACTTCCAAATGGTGATGCCGTAGGACGCACGACTGGTTGACGGGGAGGGAGTAGGGGTTTCTGCATCTCCCACATGCAGCAGGTAGTATTCACCCTCTGGCTTCCCCGTTGGTTCACGAATTTTCTGCTTTTCCTACCCCTCTTGGTTTATGATGAGCGAGCTTCCCGACGGCGAATATCTACTCACCGATGTACGGTGGCGGCGGAAGGATCGAGACGAGGCGTTCCGGCCGCTACATGGTTTTACGACGGGCCATCTCGTGGTCACGGACGGGAGCGCACAGGCCGACGCGCGCTTCAATGATCAGTTTCTCTCGAATCGTCTCAGTGACCTGGACGAGGATGGAATCCCCATCGTGCTTTCCGTGGAGGTTTTGGAAACAGAGGATACGTTCACGCTGTCCTGCTCGGCGCCGACCCTCGTGCGGGCCGGAGCGTCGTATCGTCTAGAGGTAGACGGTGAGTTCGTTGAGGTTGGAGAAGCCGCCTCTCCCTGATTCTTGCGGCTGACGGGGACGGCGAGTGGGGCGCCCTCGACGAGGTCTCCGCTGTGGACGCATCAGAAGCACCGGCGTGCCATGATTGAGATCGACGGCTCAATGGGGGAGGGTGGGGGACAGGTTGTTCGTACGGCGCTTTCACTTTCGCTGCTTGAACAGGAGGCAGTACGCCTAACGCACATCCGGGCCGGTCGGGATCCGTCCGGTTTGCGTCCGCAGCACAAGACTGCCGCAGAGGCCGCCGCGGCCATCGGGGACGCCACCCTGTCGGGGGCGTCGGTGGGCAGCACCACCCTGACCTTTACTCCAGGGGGCCTGCATCCTGGGACCCATCACTTTGATATCGGCACGGCCGGGAGTGCTATCTTAGTATTGCAAACAGTGCTTCCCCCACTCCTCACGGCTCAGCGGGCGTCCCGGATCACCGTGGTTGGGGGAACGCACGTCCGGTCCGCACCGCCGTTCGAGTTTTTTGAGCAGACGTTTCTGCCTCTCGTTGAACAGATGGGGCCCATGTGTCGGGTCCAGATGGATCGCCCCGGATTCTACCCCAAAGGAGATGGGCGGTGTTCGGTCGAGGTGACTCCTGTACCGTACCTCGAGCCTATCGAGCTTCTGGACCGCGGCCCTGAGCGTCGGCGGCACGCTCGCGTGCTCCTGGTCAACCTGCCACGTCACATTGCCGACCGGGAACTAGAGACGCTCCGCCAGCATCTCCCCGGTGGCGTCGACGAGGAGCACGTTGATACCCCGTCGGTCCTGGGAGCCGGGAACGCGCTCCTGATCGCGCTCCAGTTTGAGCACGTGACGGAGGTGTTGAGCGTGATCGGCGAAAAAGGACGTCCCGCCGAGTCGGTGGCTCAAGCCGCAGCGCAGGCGGTCCGGGCCTATCTAGAGGCCGAAGCCCCGGTAGGGGCCCATCTGGCCGATCAGTTCCTTCTGCCGCTCGTTCAGGGCGGTGGACGATTCCGCACGGCCACACTCACGTCTCATTTTCACACCAATGCTGCCGTGATCGGGCAGTTTGTGGACGATCCCTTCTCGATAACGTCGGGAAACGGAGACTGGATCGTCGAAGTGACGCCGTAGCCCCGGCGGTCCCTCTCAGGTCGGCGCTACTCGTGGCGGAAATTGAGGGGAGGATCAGGTTCGTTGTCAAGGATCGACTCGATTCGATTTTCCACGTCCTTATTCATCTGGTGGGCCACGTCGAGCGCCTGCATATTTTCCTCGACCTGCGAGGGCTTGGAGGCACCTGTAATCACGGTACTCACGTCGTCGTTGAGCAGGCACCAGGCCAACGCGAGCTGGGCTGTCGTACATCCGAGATTGTCGGCCACACCGGAGAGCTGCTCGACCTTGTCGAGCCGCTCCTCAACGAGCACGTGGTCCTGCAACCACTCATAACCCTCAGTGGCGAGCCGACTGCCCTCAGGAATTCCATCGTTGTACTTTCCAGTCAGCAGGCCGCTGGCGAGGGGGCTCCAGGTGGTGGTGCCCAGTCCAAAATCCTCGTACAGTGGGGTGTAATCGCGTTCCACCTGCTCCCGGTGAAACATGTTGTACTGCGGCTGCTCCATGGTGGGGGGCACGAGGTGCTCGCGGCGGGCCACCTCGTAGGCGTGTCGAATCTGCTCGGCGTTCCATTCGCTTGTGCCCCAGTAAAACGCGTATCCGTTCTCCACCAGATAGGTCATGGCCCGGACTGTTTCCTCGATAGGCGTTTCGAGGTCGGGCCGGTGGCAGAAGACGAGGTCGACGTACTCCATTTGGAGTCGCTCCAGGGCGGCCGTTGTCCCCTCAATCACATGCTTTCGGGACAGTCCCCGATCATTGGGGCCTTCGCCGCCCCAGAAAATCTTCGTGGAGACGACCAGGTCACTGCGGTTCCATCCTTTTTCTTGGATGATCTGTCCCATCATTCGTTCGGACTCACCCGCCGAATAGGCTTCGGCATTGTCGAAAAAGTTTACGCCGTGATCGTAGGCGATCTGCATACACTCAGCGGCGCGCTCTGTGTCGACCTGATCGCCGAAAGTGACCCAGGAGCCGTACGAGAGCGCAGATACTTTGAGACCGGACGAGCCGAGAGTACGATATTCCATGAGAAGCAGATTAGGGATTGAGTTTGAGCCTAAGCGGAGCACTTTGGAATACTCGCCATGGGTTGGGCAATGGGCATCACCGGATGGCTCGTCGCGGGCCATCCGGCACTGACGCGCCTGTTTGTAGACATGCCCCCGGGCGTGGAAACTGCGGCGGAACGACGTCTTGACGAGTAGCCTTCCAATTTACAAATACTTCCTGGGAGGCGGTTTTCTGTTATTGGTAGGAACGGTACTAAGCCATCACCTCTGGGGATTCTGGACGCACCCCTTTGATGTCAGATTGATGGCTGGAGTAGTCGTGGGGGCAGGCCACTCCTTCGTAGCCGTTTGGCAAGGCGGCAGCCAAATTGATTTTCTGGGGCAAACCAACGATTCCTGAACGAAAAAAAGTCCCTTCTTTACCGAGTATGACGGTTTGTGAGTCCCGATTTGGGACATAGAAACCAGCCCCTCCTGAAGAGAATGCAGTCTCCCGGAAACAGAGTCGAAGTCAGCTTTCCTCGGAGGAATCGTCTGCAGAGTCCGTATCTGCTTTCCCGTTGGTGTGGACGGCCTTCAGAGCGTTGAGCTTGTCGGAATTCAGGACCTTGTCCACGAGGCCGTATTCCCTTGCCTCCTCGGCGCTCATCCAGTAATTCCGGTCCGCGTCTTCTTCAATTTGGTCGATGCCTTTGTCGGTGTGGAACGCCAGGATTTGGTAGAGGCGCTTCTTTAGCCACGCCATTTCTTGCGCTTGAATTTCGATGTCGGAGGCTTGGCCCTGCGCTCCGCCCATGGGTTGGTGCATCATAACGCGGGAGTTGGGAAGGCAGGCGCGCCGATCCTCAGCCCCACCGGCCAGCAATACAGAACCCAGCGACGCGGCCAGGCCCACACAGGTCGTGGCAATGGGGGCCTCGACGTACTGCATTGTGTCGTAGACGCCCAACCCGCTATAAATGACTCCTCCCGGAGAATTGATGTACAAATTGATGTCTTGGTTGGACCCCTCGCTCTCCAAGTACAGGAGCTGTGCAACGGTCAGATTGGCAATCTGATCGTTGACCGGGGTTCCGATGAAGACAATCCGCTCCTTCAAGAGACGGCTGAAGATGTCGTAGGCCCGTTCGCCCCGCGTCGTCTGTTCCACAACCTTGGGGACCAAGCCGGAGATCGGCTGGTCACCCAGTCCGTCGTCGTAGATACTCTGAGGAAGGGACGTCAGGCTTTTGCTGAACTGAAGGAAATCATCAACGTCGGGCATAGAATCAAACCGACTGGTGTGAGAGACGATTGCCGTGTGTTTCCTTCACCTACGGGGTGGGAAATGGTTCCTACATGATCGGCGAATCGACCTGCGGAGCTCCGAACAGTTGTAGATAGCAGCGGTACAGGTGTCGACTGTATGAATCGGAACGTTTTTTGATTGGTCTCTAGATCTACAGGGAAAAGGAGGGACGAACCCCCGTTGGCGGTGATTCTTCTTTTCCGGGCCCGTAGTACTGAATCTCGCTTTTTGCTGCTTACTGTTTTTCTTTAGCGCTTCTGATGGCAGACTCGACGAAGCAATCCCATCTCCAACGTCTCCTGGGACAGGCCTGGGATGCCTTTCCCATGGCCGCCGTGATCGTGGACGAGGAGGGGACCATTCGACATTGCAGTGATCAGACCAATTACCTTCTCGGATATGAGCCCGGTCGACTCATCGGGACTCACGTAGAGCATCTCATGGCGAGGCATGACCAGAATGCAGACGCGTCGGGTGGGGACAATCGATCGGTTGAAGATCGGACGCTCGGGGGAGATCTCGAATTGTCCGTTCGAAAACAGGACGGAAGCACGATCCCCGTTCGTCTCAGTCTCACTCAGGTGAGTGACGAAAGAGACACCAAGGAGATCTGGACCCTCGTGTTGTTGCAGGACCAGCGGCCCTTAAAAGAGCAAGATCGGAATAGTACGGCCGAGAAGCGGTACTGGCAGCTCTTTAATCAAAACCAGGTCGGTCTCATTTGGGCGCGACTCAACGGGGACGTCCTCTCCTGCAATCCTGCGGCCGCACAGATGTTTGGGTACGAGTCGCCGGAGGCCTTCGAAGGGCAGTCGTTTGTTGATCACTACCGAGGCGATCTGGAAGAACGGAAGCAAACCATCGATCAACTTCACGCTGAGGGAGAGGTCAGCAAGTGGAATGTCCCGATGGAGCGCCGGGATGGTAGTCCGTTCACAATCCTCGAAAGTCTAGCGCTGTATGAGGAATCGGATTACGAGGGGCCTGTGGTTGTCTCTAGTTTTGTGGAGGTAACGCAGCAGGCCCGGCTCTGGGAAGAACTTAAAGAGATGGCCTATCACGATCCGCTCACCGGCCTTCCGAATCGTCGTTTCCTTAAAGAACAAGCTCCGAAGGTCTTTTCCTTGGCCGACCGGCGGGAACGGTACGCCGGCGTGGCCTACTTGGACGTGGACGGTTTCAAGGCGGTGAACGACGAATGGGGCCACCAAACGGGCGATGAGGTTCTGGTTTCAATCGCCGAACGACTGAATCGAACCATCCGTGAGAGTGACGTGCTGGCTCGGATTGGGGGCGACGAATTTGCCATTCTCTGGGCCGATCTGGATGCTCCCGACGAAGTTTTGGCGGCGACCCGGAGGGTGGTGCGGACTTTTGACGAGCCCTTTACCGTGGGAGAAAAACGGTTCTTCCTCGATCTCTCCGCAGGCATTGCGACGTTTCCCACCGATGGAGACGACATCAGTGAGCTGATTCGGGATGCCGATAAGGCCATGTACCAGGCGAAGCAAGAAGGGAAAGAGATGGTCGTCGCGAGAGCGCAGGAGACGAGCGAAAAAGGATGAAGGACCAATTCCGAGCACTTATGTCGGATGAAGCCGCTCTCCTTGGGACGACTGCGGAGGGGGAGAGGTTGATTCAGTCCGCTCGGTAAGTGTGGGCGCGGGCACCGGTCGCGAGAAGTGGTATCCCTGGGCCATCGCACAGCCGAGGTCCCGGAGAATATTCTCCTGCTCGGTCGTTTCCACCCCCTCTGCGATCACCTCCACGTCGAGTCGGAGTGACAGGTTCATCAGGAACTGTACGATTGCCGTGGTCTTTTCGTCTCGGCCCAAGTCCTGAATGAACTCACTGTCAATCTTGAGCACGTCTGCGTTCAAGGAGCGGAGGTATCGCAATGAGGAATAGCCCGTGCCAAAATCATCGATCGAGAGTCGCACCCCCTCGTCCCGGAGCGGTTGAAGAAGTCGTTCGTCCCGCAGGGCCCATCGCTCGGTGATCTCGAGATGCAGTCCGCCGTCGGGCAGGGAGGCATCGCTGAGTTTCTGCAGACCCCAGCTTTGAAGATTGCCCTCTGCGGACTGCGGACTGATGTTGACGCTGATCCAGTCAAGTGGACTGTCGGTCCCCTTCGTCCACGTGCTCGCGTGTTCTAGGGCCTGATTAAAGACCCACCGGTCCAGTGCACCGACGAGTCCGGTTTCTTCGGCGAGAGGAATAAACGCGGCGGGGGAGAGGATGCCTCGCTCGGGGTGATCCCAGCGGACGAGGGCCTCGGCCCCTACCGTGTTGTCGGAGACGAGATGCACAATGGGCTGGTAGTACAAGATGAGTTCGTCGTCCTTAATTGCCTGTCGGAGTCGCTCGCGGCGCTGGAGTCGTCGCGTGTCGTTTTGGGGGCCGTTCTGATACACATTGACCTGGTTCTCACCGTGTCGTTGCACCTGGTGCATGGCCGAGTAGCTGGTCTGGAGCATCTCCTCCGCGCTCTCGAACACAGAATTGGGGGAGGGACGAAGGGCCAGGCCGATGCTCGCTTCAATCGGAATCTGGTGCCCCGCAATGTTGAAGGGAGAGTCGAAGCTTTGCAGGAGTGCCTCCCCGACTTTTCGCCCCTGGTCGTCATCCGCCTCTGGAAGAAGTACGGCAAATGTATCTTCCGCGATGCGGGCACTAGTAGCAGTGGGAGGGCAAACCTCCACCGTTCGGGAGGCCACCGCGGTTAGTAAGTTCTGACCGGCCTGATGCCCGAAGCTCTCCGTAACGTCCCTGTATTCGTTGATTCGCACGGTAAATAGGGCGGGACCGCCGTCATCATTCTCTGGATCATTCGGGGCCTGTTCCAACGCTTCTGAGATCTTGCGCAAGAGCCCCTTCCGGTCAGCGAGACCAGTGAGGGAGTCCTGGCTCTGGTTGGGCGCAGAACGCGGGGTGGGGTAGGAGAGAGGGGAAGATGTCTCGTAGGGGGGAGAAGAGAGCGAGGATGTGCGGTCGGAGGACGAAGTAGCGGTCTCATCCAGGTAAAGCGAGATCCATCGCCGTCGGCCCACGATGACGGAGGCACCTCCCGAAAGAATAAGCAGTGAGATCAGGACGCGTGGATAAGGAACGACATTGCTCAGAGTAGAGACGGGGAGCAAGAAGGATCCGGCGGCTAATCCCATCCACGGCAGGGCCTCCATTCCCACGCCAGCGAGCAGCCGAAAAGAGAAAGAGCGAGCTGAATGGGCCATGGACTTGATCTCGTTTTTGCGAAGACCGTTGCCGAGAAGAATTGTCGGTCGTTCAACACTTCGTCCCTACCGTTCCTTCTTAGGGGTGAGGTATTGTTTCTTCCGTCGCATTTCGAATCTACCGCTTCTATCGCAGCACTCTCTTCCAAAAATCACCACGCAGAAAGAGATTCGAAGCAGAAAGAGATTCGAAAAGGTGAGGGGACCGTCACGAATCGGGCAGGGGAGGACCCCGGTCATTGTTGCTTGTACGCCGGATTCGTTTTTCAATGAGTCGGATCTCTCGTCGTCTTAGCCCAAACGTTTGGGGCGTACTTCAGGGTTCGTCGGTGAACTCGCAAAAACCAGACCGATGGTGCACGGTGCGAAGGGAGAGAATGCTGAATGTTCCTTCTCGTTTGGTCGAACCGTTGGATTGATGGTCTCCCGGGCTTCCTGTCGTGGTCAACCGGGAACTGTTTGAGAAGCTCGAAGCGCTCAATCAGGGAGAAGGAATCATTCCCGGAGCAGATGGCTCGTCGATTGCCTGGGAGGTGTGTGCTGTGTACGTTTACGAAGCATCAGAGAATGATGCCCTTCTTCAGCAGCGGTTCTTGAACCTTTGGGTGCGTTGTCTTCCGATTTCCAACGTTCTGTGCCCCGATTCCCCGTCCTCCTCGTCGCCCTCGTTGTGCTGCCCTTGTTCGCCTGTCAGACCACTCAGCCGGTTGCGACGGAAGAAGTCGCCAACCTTCGAGACCGAGTAGACTACCTGGAAGCTCGGAACGACAGTCTCTCTCGGGCTGCATATCTTCGGAATCCACTCCTTCACAGCATCCTGTGGACACAAACCTCTGTCGAGTACGCGGGCACCGCCCGGCAAGCCTATGAGGTCGCCGAGGTCATGTTGAAGCGCGCCCTGGCCGACAGTACGTGGACGGCTTCTCTTGAGTAAGAAGAAGCCGGGAGCGAGACCTATCGTAGCAAGCCGCCGGCCGTCGTCCTCGATCTGGATGAGACTGTGCTCGACAACAGCTCGTATCAGGCTCGCCTCATTCTCGACGACGAGGCGTATGACTCCAAAAGCTGGAAGACCTGGGTGCGGGAGAAAAAGGCCGGACCGGTGCCTGGTGCCCTTGATTTTACGCAGACAGCCGTCGAGAACGGTGTGCAGGTCATCTATTTGACCAACCGCGATGCCGACGTGGAGGTCTCCACCCGTGAAACCCTGGAGGTCCTCGGGTTTCCCGTGAACGACAAACCGGACGCCGTGCTCACGCAGGGGGAGAAGGAGGAGTGGATTCCGAAGACGAGTCGTCGCCAATGGGTTGCCGACCGATATCGAATTCTTCTCCTTGTCGGCGATAACTTCGGTGATTTTGTGTCGAAGGTCGACACCACCGTAGCGGCTCGCCGCAGCCGTAGTCGCTCCTTTCGGGAATACTGGGGCACGCGGTGGATCGTCCTTCCGAATTCTCAGTACGGCTCCTGGGAGGGAGCGCTCCAGGATTTCGACTACAGTCTTGGGCCGCTCCGTCTGCTGGAGCGGAAACACGAACACCTCAATCCGAAGCGTTCCGAGTGACATGGACATTGCCGATGCAACGTTTGTGGTGACGGACGTCGAGACCACGGGAACCGCGGCGGACACCGATCGTCTGCTCGAACTTGGAGCCGTCAAGGTGCGCGACGGTCAGGTGGTGGATCGCTTTCAGGAACTCGTTAATCCGGAGGAGTCCGTCCCGGGTCGTATCACGGAACTTACCGGCATCACTACGGGGATGGTATTTGAGGCCCCACTTGTGCGGGAAGTGTTACCGGAGTATCTTGCGTTCCTCGGTGATGGCATTCTGACGGCCCACAACCTCTCGTTCGATCAGTCCTTTTTGAACGCCGAGCTGGAGCGGGCGGGTCGGGAGCCAGTCTCGAATGAAACCCTCTGTACTCTGCGCCTGGCCCGTCGGTTGCTACCAGGCCTTGATTCAAAGGGCCTCGGTCGACTCGTCCAGTTCTACGACCTCAACGTAGACGGCCGACACCGGGCGCTTGGCGACGCGGAGGCGACGACCCACGTCCTCCGTCGGTTATTAAGTCAACTGGCCTTCGAGCACGAGATCGATACCGTGGAGGGCCTTCTTCGCTTCCAGCATCAAAGCTACCAAACTGTGCGGGCAGTCCCCGGACACATCGAGAACATTCGAGAGGAGATGCTTCCAAAGGCGCCGGACGCACCGGGGGTTTACGTGATGAAGAACGGCTCCGACACGCCCCTCTATATCGGAAAGGCCAAGTGCCTCGAGGACCGCCTGCGCAGCCACTTTACGGCCGTGGAATCCAGCGGGGCTCGCAAGCGAAAAATGTTGCAGAAGGTTCGTTCTGTGGAGTGGGAGGGGACCGACACGGAACTGGAAGCCATCCTGTTGGAGTCGCGCCGGATTAAGGCCGAGAAGCCCCGATACAACCGCGCACAACGTCGCTACTACAGCCGTCCATTCATCCGGCTTGACACAACCCATACGTATCCGACCATCTCTTGGACCCGACGGCTGGACGCGGATGGGGCCGAGTACTACGGACCGGTGCGCAACACCGATCAGGCCAAGATGGTAGTGGATGTCGTCGGCCGATTCTTTCAACTCCGCGAGTGCGACGACGAGCGCCTCCGCCTCGGCCAACGCTGCCTCTACGCCGACATGGAACGGTGTGCAGCTCCCTGTGAGGTGGACAATCCGGAGTCTTACGCGGAGGGGGTGGACCGGGTACGGGCCTTTCTGACGGGGCAGGACCGGACGGTGCTCGATCGTCTCCGGGAGCAAATGCATCGTGCCTCCGATCAACTTGACTTCGAAAAGGCGGCGGAGGTCCGCGACACGGTGGAGACGCTGGAGCGCATCCTAGAGAAACAGCGGGTGGCCGCGGCCCCGGTGCGCGGCCACAATGCCGCCTTGGTACATCGCGAGAATGATCGGCAGGGGCGCGTGGACGTGCTCTTGGTTCGCTTCGGACATTTCGAAGAATCGGTCTCTTACTCGCGGTCCCCGACGGATCAGCAGCGGTCCCGGCTTCTGGATCGTTGCCGGGCGGTCTTCGATGCAGAGACCGAGCCGCCCACGACATTCTCGAAGCGCACGACCACCGAAATCCGGCTGCTTTCTCACTGGACGTATGCCCACCGGAATGAACTTACAACGGTGCGCTGGACCCAGAACCGATCCCCAGAGGCCATGATGGAGTCCATCGAAGAAGCCCTGAAAGAGTCCACCGCAGCTTCCGTGTGACGCGCGATCCCCGATCGGTAGAGATCCTCGCAATAAATATTTCCGTGTCGACGTGCTAAACAGGCCCGTGTTGGTGGGGGGCTCTTTCATCGAGGACGGCCTCAGCCGCCTCCAAGAGCTCATTTGACGCTCGAGGACGTGTGAATCCTCGTCGGTAGGAGCGGGCCCGTGCCTGGTTGGAGGGTCGGAAAGTGGGCGAGGTCGAGCGTTTTTCAAGGATCCCAACCCTGAACCAGAGGACGTTGCGGTCATATACCGCCGGGGAATTTGCATCGGTTTCCTCGGCCCGGTTCAATTTCTCTAGGCCTTCTGGTATTCTTCGCTTAGCGACGATTCCCCATGTCTGCTCCCCAAGAGCGTGCCGCCTGCATGCTGGTTCCGGAAACGACGTATCGATCCAGCAGCACAGCCTCGGCGGTGCGCGTTTGCGTGATTGACTTGGGGACCAATTCCTTCCACGCCATCATCGTCGACGCCCATCCGAACGGGAGCTACCAGGTGGTCGACCGGCTCAGGGAAATGGTGCGGCTCGGGAAACACGGGCTGGATGCCAACCGGCTTCCGGAGGAGGCGATGGAACGGGGCCTTCGGGCACTGAAACGCATTAAGCTTCTGGCCGAAGGGTGGAATGTGCGGGAGTATCTTTCCTTTGCGACGAGCGCCATCCGTGAAGCAGTCAATGGCGGAGCCTTTATTCAGCGAGCCCGTGAGGAATTGGGACTCCGCATTCGGCCCATAACCGGGAAGCGGGAGGCGCACCTCATTTTCCAGGGAGTGACTCGGACGAACGAGTTTTCAGAGCCGTCTCTCCTGATCGACATCGGGGGGGGCTCCGTCGAGTTTATCGTCGTGGTCGACGACACAGACCTATTCGATGTCAGCCTCAAGCTCGGCGCGGCCCGCATGACCGAACGATTCGTCGAGACGGATCCCATGTCGGAGGACGAGCACGCACAGTTACGGGCTCATTTTAAGGGGAAGCTTGAAGAGGTTTTTTCGGTCTGTCTGGAGCATGAGGTGACGACGATCGTCGGGTCCTCAGGGACGATGAAGAGTCTCGCCCGGGTGACGCAAGAGCGGTTTGGAGACGAGAGCCGGTCGGTCTTTCAACAGACCTTTTCTGTTGAACACGTTCGTACGGCCCTCCGGTGGGTCATGCAGGCCTCTGCCGCCGAACGGGAGGCCCATCCGGCCATTGAGCCGAAGCGGGTCGATCAGATTGGGGCTGGAGCCGTGTTGCTCGATACGCTCTGTGCGGGGCTTCCGTCTGTGCAGAACGTAGAGGTGTCGCCCAATGCCCTGCGGGAGGGCATGGTGGTCCACTTCATCGACCAGAACTACGCTCGTCTGCAGCAGATGGCGTCGTTTCGGGATCCGCGGCGGCGGAGCGTCCACGAGATTGCGTACCGGTTTAAGTGGGAAGAAAATCACACGCAGCACGTGGCCGCCACCGCAACGTTTCTCTTCAATTTGTGTCGTCCGCTGTACGATGGGCCGGCAAGTGACGTGGAGCTTTTGGAATACGCGTCGCTTCTCCACGATCTGGGCTATTTGGTGACCCACGACGAACATAACGAGCATTCGCGGTATCTAATTGAACACGCTGATCTTCAGGGATTTCAGCCGGAGGAAGTTTCGATAATGGCCCTGGTGGCCCACTATCATCGTGGTCCGTTTCCGGACCCGTCCGACGAGCATTTTGGTCGTCTGGATTCAGCTCTGAAACCCCGGGTGCGTCAGCTGGCCGGACTGCTCCGCGTGGCGGAGGGGTTGGACCGGAGTCACTTCCAGAACGTGGTGGCGATGCGGGCCCGGCTAACCGATGCCGCTCTGCATCTCTTGCTAGCCACGAAGGGGGATCCCCAACTGGAGGTGTGGGCCGCCCAGGAACAGGGGACCCTCTTTGAGTTGGCCTTCAACCGCTCCCTCCACGTTGAACCCACTGAGATTCCTGTCCACACCAACGGGGAGACCCCGGCGGCGAATCGGCAGGTTCGGTCCGTCGGGTGAGAGGCGTGGAGATGAAAGGGGCGTCTCGATTTCAATTCATCCATGATTAACCGCCCCGATTCTTGCCCCTACGTCGGTGGCGCGTTACTTTGCGCCCTGTAGAGTCGGTTAGATCCGTTTTCGAATCGAGCGGGTCACAATGCCGGACTCACGATGCGTACGACGAGTCCCCCGGTAGGTCGTTTTGGTTTATGGCCGCACCTTCGATGTTCTTTTTGCTCGCGACGCTGGCGGTGGTCGCTGCTCTTGGCATGCTCATCGCTCGTAATCCCGTGGTGAGTGCCCTCTGGCTGGTGCTTAACCTGTTTTGCATCGCCGGGCTGTACTTGACCCTCAATGCGTCCTTCATCGGCGTCATCCAGATTCTGGTGTACGCCGGGGCCATTATGGTCTTGTTCCTGTTTGTCATCATGCTCCTCAACCTTTCGGCTCTTCCTGAGCTTGAGGAGATTGAGTGGTCTGGGATTGTAGGATTTGCCGTTGGTCTCGTGCTTCTGAGTCAGCTGTTGTACGTCGTCGCCCTGGAATTCGATCTGGGAGTCGACCCTGTAGGAGCCCAGACGGCGGCAGAAGTCGGCAGCGCGGCGACCCTGGGAGAGATTCTATTCACCCGCTATGCCCTGCACCTGCAGGTGGCTGGTATTCTCCTTCTCGCCGCAACGGTTGGGGCCGTTATGCTTGCCCAGCGGCGTTTTGAATAGAACCTCGTGCTTCGGAAGCGAGATGGTTTCTGGCTCGTTCTCTGTTGCCCGACAGCGATGGTCGATCTTCTCCCCTTCCTTTTCCACCACGAATCGTCCAAAATCAACTGAGAACCGAATGGAGGTTGCTCTCAATTGGTACCTTGCCCTCAGTGCCGTGCTCTTCACCATCGGGACGCTCGGGGTGCTGATTCGGCGAAATGCGATTGTGGTGCTCATGTCGGTGGAGCTGATGTTAAACGCAGTAAATCTCACGCTCGTGGCCTTTAGTCAGTCTATGGGTGACCCGAGCGGTCAGATGCTCGTGTTCTTTTCGATTGCGGTGGCCGCCGCCGAGGCAGCAGTCGGGCTGGCGATCGTCATTGCCATCTTTCGCAGTAAGGTCACCGTGGACATCACCGAGATCAATCTTTTCAAACACTAGCTGTCGCGCCGTGCTCGGTTCGCGCCCGACGTAGCCTCGGGTGCGTCGTCGAGTGCAGTTCATCGCTGTACACGTCCTCGACACCGGATTCTCTGCCCCGTTGATGACTTCTGCCACTCTGCTTCGTCTCGTTCTTCTCTTGCCTCTCGTCGGGGCCGTTTTTAATGGGGTAGCGCCCCTTTTTCTCGACGATCTTCGCACCCGGGAATCCCTTCTCGGCACGATCGGCACGGCGGTCGTGGCGGTTCCCTTCGCGATCGCGTGCTACCTCTTCGTGACCTTTGGGGGGGAGCCAATCGTTGCGGACTACTTCACGTGGATGGCGGCGGGTGATCTAGACTTGTCTTTTGCCTATCGGATCGACGAGCTGTCGCTGATCATGACGCTCGTGGTGACCGGTGTGGGCGGTGTCATCCACTTTTATTCGATTGGCTACATGCACGGGGATTCCGGGTACTGGCGATTTTTCAGCTACCTGAATCTCTTCATTTTCGCCATGCTCAACCTCGTGCTGGCGAATAATCTCCCCGTGCTGTTTCTGGGGTGGGAAGGGGTGGGCCTCTGCTCGTATCTACTCATTGGCTTCTGGTACACGGACCTCAGCAACAGCACCGCCGCCAACAAGGCGTTCATCGTGAATCGGGTGGGCGACTTTGCCTTTC
>CAYRPX010000001.1:0-56823 GCA_964426195.1 uncultured Salinivenus sp. | reverse complement strand
GGTCTCACGTTTCATCACGCGTACAGCCTTCCGACCTGTTACCCTTCGCGCACGACGCTGATGTCGGGGCAATACCCCATTCGCCTGAGCGATCTCGAATGGGGCCAGTTTCCGGAGGGCTACGACTTGACCCGGACGGTGGGCCGAATTTTGCAGAACGCGGGCTACGCCACGGCGGTAGCCGGGAAATGGCAGCTCGAACTGCTGCAGGAAACCCCGACCCATCCGCACGAAATGGGCTTTGACGAGTATCTCCTGTACGGCTGGCACGAAGGCCCCCGATACTGGAGTCCGCTCCTCTGGGAAAACGGAGAGAAGCGCACCGAAACCGGTGCTTACGGCCCCGATCAATATGTGGACTTCCTTCTCGACTTCATGCGCGAGCAGAAGAAGAGGGCGCGGCCCTTCTTCGCGTTCTATTCGATGACGCTGGTCCACAAGGTCGGCGACGACTGGAACCTAGAGTCGTGGACCCCGTCGGTGCCGCCGCCGCACGGACCGCAGGGACGCTACGAGTCCTTCGAGGAAATGCTGGCGGAGGCCGACGATAAAATTGGGCAGTTGGTCTGGGCCCTCGAACAGATGAATCTGCGGGAGGAGACCGTCGTCGTTCTCACGAGCGACAACGGGACGGATCAGACCCAGCACCTCGCCTACCGGGAGGGCAGCTTCGTCTCCGAACCGATCGAGCGTGCGGGTGGAAAAGGGCAACTGACCGACGCGGGCGTAAACGTGCCCCTTATTGTTTCGTGGCCCGGCACTACATCCCCCGGCGAAACCGACGCGCTGGTCGACTTTAGCGATTTCCTCCCGCTCTTCGCCGACCTCGCCGACACTGAGATCGACGAGGGCGCCTACGACGGAAAAAGCTTTGCTCCCTTGATGCGGGGAACGGGAGAGGCGCCCCGAACCTGGGCCTATTCGGAGTCCCGTCCCCACGCGGACTCCGAGGGCAGACGATTTGTGCGCACCCAGCGCTGGAAATTGTACAATACCGGCGAGTTCTACGACGTCAGGAACGACCCCGCCGAGGAGAGTCCAATATCTAAAAGTGCAATGGGTCCGAGCGCGGGGGAGGCGTACCGCACGCTTCAAGAGACATTGCGCGGCATTGAGAAGGGCGCAGAGTAGTTTGTATTCGTCTCATCCGCTCCCCGTCAGCTGCCGAATACCAGCTTGGTCGCAAGGAGAGTGGTCCGGTGAGAATGATGTTGAGTTCCAGGGAGCTGGGGGCGTTCAGAGTCTCGGCAATCGAGCGGAAAGTTCTCCTCTTGGTCTCGGAGACCAAAGATCCGGCGCACGATCGAGCCAGTATCTGGGTCAGGTTCGAGTTCGCCCTCCAGCATCTTTCGCAGCCATATGGGGCTTCGCTGATAGCGGGGCCGCTTTCCCCTGGCCTTGGACTTCCGACTTTCACGGAGGCGCTCAGTACTAACAGATCGATCGGTATGAATTGCTGTAGGCGTGTTTTATCGACCGTATTCGTTCTTCTGGTTGCGGCCGTTCTCCTGCCCAATTCCTCCTCTGCCCAAGCCCCCTACGACACGCTTCGGGTCATCGCCTTCGGAGCGCATCCGGACGACTGCGAGTTGGACGCCGGAGGAGTGGCGGCCAAATGGGCACGGCGAGGGGCTGCGGTGAAGTTCGTCTCTACGACCAACGGCGACATCGGGCACTTTACGATGGCTGGCGGTCCTCTCGCCCGTCGCCGCGAGAACGAGGTCCAGGACTGTGCGAAGGTCTTCGGCATCGAGACCGAGGTTCTCGACATCCACGACGGAGAGCTGATGCCCAGTCTTGAGAACCGAAAAACGTTTGTGCGGCTCATTCGGGAATGGGACGCGGACATCGTCCTCTCGCATCGCCCCTACGACTACCACCCCGATCATCGGTATACAGGCGAACTCGCGCACGACGCCTCGGTCATGGTGATGGCAAAAAACTTTCTACCGCTCACCGAGGCGCTCGATCAGAATCCGATCTTCCTCCATCTGCACGACGGATTCCAGAAACCGTATCCCTTCCAGCCCGACATCGTGCTTGGCTTCGACGAGGTTGCCGAGAAGAAGTGGAAGTGTGTCCACTCGATGCCTTCGCAGTTCGGAGACGCCGGGTCCTGGCAGGCCCAGACCAACCCGGAGGTGCCGGACGATCCGGAAGCCCGGGAGCAGTATCTCGTGAATACCGTGAAGAAGAGATCGGCTGCAATTGCTGACGAGTACCGAGATCGGCTCGCCCAATTGTATGGGGAAGAGCGAGCTCGTGAGGTCGAATACGCCGAGGCGTTCGAGCTCGGGCAGTACGGTCGTCAGGTTTCGATTGAGCGCTTGAAAGAGCTCTTCCCGACTGGGTCGGAGAATTAGTCTGCTTCAGGGGTGAGCCAAGCACGTACAGCGGTCCGATTGCTTGTAAGACGAGCAGAGGTAGAGGGGAGAAGATCGGTGGTCATAGACGGTCCACGCCATCCAAGTTGGTTCTTTGAGGTATCGTCTCGTGCCTGTGCTGTTGATGGGTGGGGGCTCTTCGTTGGATCGAGCGTGTCGGCTACGACGACGCCTCTCGTTCGCCTTCTTCCCCAGTTGATAGGCTCTGAATCGAGCTCAGAGCGACGTAGGTGAGCTTTTCTCCCAAGAAGAGCTCGTTTTCAGGACTTTGCACACATCTTTCCCCATATCACAAGCCGGCCTTATACCAACTCCCAAAGTCCAGTATGTACTTTTTGATACCGCCGTTCTTTCTCGACCGAAGGAGGAAATAGCAAGATGAAAATCGATTGACTGGATTGCCCCGAACCGGAGATCCTGCACACCGATCCTCGTCAGATGGTATTAGAGATGGTCGATGGATAGGGGGGAGGTCGGCCACCTGCCCCGCCCCGAAATCCTCGACGCCCAGTCGCGATGGGCCTGGTTCATGGTGTGGTCGGAGTGGCTCGACGCCCACCCGGAGGGCCGCGTGCAGGCCGTCTACGACTACGAGCCGACCCTCACGCTCGATGAAGTCGAGCTGTGGAAGGAATGGAATCCTGATCTCTCTCCTCGAATCGACCCTTATCTTCATGCTCAACCGCCTTCCCTTGTTCGCCGGACTTCTGTTGTTGATGGCCGGATGCTCCGGCTCCGAGCCTCTCGAGGGCCCCGACCGCCTCCGCTTAAATCAGGTCGGATTCTTGCCCAATGCCCCGAAGACGGCCGTCGTCGTAGGGGCATCGGACACTTCGTTCCACGTCGTCCGAGCTGCCTCCGACGACACCGTGCAGAGTGGATCGCTCGGGAGAGCCCGCCGCTGGGAGCTCTCGGGCGAGACCGTGCGAACGGCCGACTTTTCGAGTCTGACGGACACCGGCTCGTACCGGCTCGTGGTGCCGGGGGTGGGCACGTCGCATGCGTTTGCGATCGAGCCGCACATACTTCAGTCGGTCGCGCGGTCCGCCCTCAAGGGCTACTATTTCGAGCGGGGCTCCACCGCGCTGCCGGAGAGCTACGCCGGACGGTGGGCCCGTCCCGCAGGGCACCCCGATGACAGCGTCCGCGTCCACCCGTCCGCTGCCTCCGACGCCCGTCCGGCGGGCACCCGCATCGCGGCGCCGAAGGGCTGGTACGACGCGGGCGACTACAACAAGTACGTTGTCAACTCGGGCATCAGCACCTACACCCTGCTGGCGCTCGCCGAGCACGCGCCGGCCGTGGCGGAGGGGCTGGAGACCGACATTCCCGAGAGTGGCAACGACGTGCCCGACATCCTGGACGAGGCGCTTTGGAACCTGCGCTGGATGCTGGACATGCAGGCGCCCGACGGCGGCATCTACCACAAGCTCACGCACGCCTCCTTTTCGGAGATGGTGATGCCGCACGAGGCGACCGCCCCGCGCTACGTGGTGCGAAAGGGCACCGCGGCGGCCCTGGACTTCGCCGCCGTCATGGCCCAGGCGTCCCGGCTTTTTGCGGACTACGAAGAGAGTGTTCCGGGCCTGGCCGATTCGATGCGCGTCGCCGCGCTCAACGCCTGGGATTGGGCGCGCCGCCACCCCGACGTGCCATACGACCAGCAGGGCCTCAACGATGAGTACGATCCGGACGTGACGACCGGCGCGTACGGGGACCGCAGGTTCGAGGACGAGTTTGCTTGGGCCGCCGCCGAGCTGGCCGTCACCACCGGGGCGGACAGCTTTCTCGTCGCCGCCTCGCCGCTGGACCTGGATGTCTCCGTGCCGTCCTGGCCCGACGTGGGCGCCCTCGGCTGGTACACGCTGCTGGAGCACCGGCAGGCCGTGGCCTCGGCCGTCGACACGACAATGCTCCGAGACCGCTTCCTCCGCTTCGCCGATCGGCTCGCCGAAGCCCGAAAGCAGGTCCCCTACGGCACCGTCATGGGGCACCAGGAAAGCGACTTCGAGTGGGGAAGCAACAGCGTGGCTGGCAATCAGGGAATGGCACTCCTTCAGGCGTATCGTCTCACGGGGGACCCTGCCTATCGCGACGCTACCCTCGCCAACCTGGACTATCTGTTGGGCCGCAACGCCACCGGCTACAGCTTCCTCACGGGAAGGGGCAACCGAACGCCGATGCACATTCACCACCGCCCCTCCGAGGCCGACACCGTGACCGCTCCCGTGCCGGGGCTGCTGGCAGGCGGTCCCAACCCGGGACAGCAGGATCGAGACAACTGCACCGCCAGCGGCGTCGAGTACCCGTCGGACCGGCCGGCCCGCTCGTACGTCGATCATCTGTGTAGCTACGCCTCGAACGAGATCGCGATCAACTGGAACGCTCCGCTCGTCTACGTAGCCGCCCTTCTCGATGCGGCGTACTAAGTAGCCCCGAAAAGGTATGTTAACGGCAGTCATTCTGAGCAACCGACAAGCGAAAGGAAGAGGGAGTCGAAGGGGCCCGCAGGGTCATCCTCTGGGAATCTTCCCGAGGCAAGCGGGAGCGTCGAAAAAACGGCCAATACCGGTCCTCGATAAGAGTTCTCGACTCCGCTTCGCACCCCAGGAGGACTCGTGCTGCAAGCAGCATGACCTCCGGCCCTCGCATTCGCTTCCAGCGCTCCGCTCGAAATGACAGCTTCCGATGAACGTAGTTTCTCGGGTCTACTTAGGCAAAAACAGTTCACGAACTTCCTCACACCCGAATGTGGAGCGGGAGGGGGCGTGGGGACATGAACGCGCTGCCCCAGTAAAACGGCACGAGCAGTCCACCGTCGCCCAGATGGGATTGCCGTGAGGAGGGGCTTCGTAGATGAAATCAGCCACTGAGTGGGATCTCCCTGTCCCTTTATTTTTTTAACCATTCTCTTCTCAGTTCATCCACATACGGCCCGCACCATGGCCAGCGCAGAGGGATCCTCCACCGGACTTGGCGGCGTCTTTTTTTCCATCTACTCGGAGGAAGAGGCTTTCGAGGAGAGAAACCTCTCATCAGGATCTCTCCCCGAATCAGGAGGTCCTTCCGAAAACTCTGCTTCTAAGGCGGCTGCTTCTAAATCGTCCTCGTCTGGATCGTCTTCTTCTGGATCGTCTTCTTCCGGGAAGGGGGCGCTCAGCGTGAGTCCAAATGTTCTATCGGACGCCCTTCCCGATCAAGGCGAAGATGTGCCCTCTTCGGAAGGGGCAACTGCCGATCGGGGCCTTCCAGAAAAGAGTTCTTCGGTCCAGAGGACTTCTCCGGAGGGAGAGGACACCGACGACATCCAATATCTTCGTCGCTTTCGTGGCATTATGCGGGCTGAGGAGCTGTCCCCCTTCGAGAAGATCCGGAAGCTCCTGGACTTGGGGGCCGAACGACTGGGCGTGGAAGGGGGCTACCTCAATCGCATCGACGTGGAAGCCGCCGTTCACAAGACAGTGGGGGCTGGCGGCCCGTGCCCGGCGGAGGGGCCCGCTACCAAGGATCTCTGGACGACAAATTGCCGGGCGGTCCTGGCGGAGGGGAAAGGCCTGGCCATAGACGACGCCGAGGAGCAAGGGTGGGCAGAGGATCCGGCCTATGAGAAGTTCGGATTTTCGACCTATCTCGGCGCGAGGGTGTTTGCCAGCGGAGAGCTTTTCGGCACCGTCTGCTTTACGGACCAGTCGCCGCGGGAGAAGCCGTTCGATGAGGCGGACGCCACCTTTTTGGCCTTGATCGCCCGGGCCATCGGAGATCTTCTGGAAAAGCCCGATCGGGAGAGGCAGGGGCAGAAGCGGGAGGGCGAGCCCTCCGAGCGAGAGCAGGAACGGCTCGCTCTTCGTCGACTGCAGCGCATCACGGCCGATTCCGAGGCACAGTTCGAAAAGAAGGTCCAGTGGCTTCTAGATCTGGGACGGGACTATCTGGGGCTTCCCTACGGCTATCTGAGCCGCATATCGGACGATCGGCTCCAGATTGTCCAGAGCACCGGGGGACATCCCCGTCTTGAGACCGGAATGACCTGCCTGCTCTCGCAGTCTCATTGTCAGAAGACCCTGCAGACCGAAGGCCTTCTTGCCGTGCACCATCCCTCGGGCGAATGGAAGGACGTGGCGGCGCAACGGGCGCTTGAGTTCGGGACGTACCTTGGAGCGAAGGTGCGGGTGGAGGGGGAGCTATTCGGGACCTTCTGTTTTGCCGGGCCGGTGCCCCGCGAAAAGCCGTTTACGAGTGGCGAACGAGCGTTCCTCGAGCTTCTCAGTCAGTGGGCCGGGGGGGAGCTCGAGAAGAAGCGGACCAAAGAGCGTCTAAAGCGCCAGAATGAACGGCTCGACCGCTTTGCATGCGTGCTCTCCCACGACCTCCGTAATCCTCTTCACGTGGCGATGATGCGCCACGAGCTGGCAAAGGAAGAGGAAGACCCGTCTCACCTGGAGGTCCTCGGGGAAGTCCTGGACCGCATGGACCGGATCGTCGAGGACGTGCTCACGTTTACCCGGGACCAGGAAGAGGTGTGTCCCGAGGAGCTTGATTCGCTCCGTCTGGAGGCTGTGATCCGGGAGGGCTGGTCGCACGTCGAGACGGGCAACGCCGAGCTTCGCATCGAAGGGGACGTGGAACTGCGGGCCGATAAGTCTCGTCTGGTGCGCTTGCTCGAAAACTTGTTTCGCAACGCGGTAGAACACGGGGGAGAGTCCGTAACGGTCACGGTCGGGACGCTCCCAAACGGATTCTACGTCGAAGACGACGGGCCCGGCATTCCCGAGGAGAAACGCGATAAGGTCTTGAAGGAAGGGATTTCCACGCGGGAGGAGGGGACGGGACTGGGGCTTTCGATCGTTCAATCGATCGCAGAGGCCCACACCTGGGATCTTACTCTGACGGAGGGATCGGAAGGCGGAGCGCGGTTCGAGTTCGGAGGAGTCGGCGCGCAGCCGTAGTATCCCCCCCCGAGGTGGTCCCAAACTGATCCGAAACGCCTACCGCCCTCCACTTCGAGTCTCGGTCACACCCTGAGAACCTGTTTGGCGAGACGTCTGCGGCCACCCCGGGGAGTACTCGGTCACTCCGTTCCCAGCGCTGCGACTTCGTGGATCTTGCGCAATAACCCTTCGGCATATCACCTGGTAGCTCCGCTATAAGGTTCATTTGAGCGGCTCATTGCGGCGTCGCCCACTGTGTCTCGGCGTCTCATTCGCTCGCCAAACAGGTTCTGAGGGGATGCTCTGTTGAGAGAGGAAGGTCCGAACGGAAAGTTAGCTAATCCTCAAAATTGAAGGTTGCCACAGAGGCAGGCTTCTTCTGTTTTCCTCCCAAGGCCCATCGGCGACTTCGTCCCGACATAGAAGTATGACAGTTAAACTGGGCGTGATCGGCGCGGGCGGTGGTGCCGCAGCCGCGACGTACGTGGTTGGCAACGCTCTCCCTGGTATCGAAACCACGGTCTTCGAGAAGTCGCGCGGAGATCTGTGACCGCGCCGCCGCGCGGAGACACGACGGAACCGTCTACGAGTATAGGGCGAGCTACCTCACGGTTGGCTCCGTGAAGCAACCCCGAAGGCGTGTTCGCAGGAAGGACCCGTGGGAGAGTCGTCCACCACGAGAGTCTTTTATCAAGAAAAGGGTGTGGTTGGGCGGAGAGCGGGATCGGGCGGCCGAATACGGGCGGGTGATTCTGCGGCCGGTCCACTGCAGGGCGATTGCCTGTTAAGATTCTGGTCGAGCGTGCGGAGGCGCTATTGGTTCTGAGGTGCGGAACGAGCCCAGGTTGCGGGGGCGTGGGAGCGCGGGTGCTCAGCCGTTTCGTCCGGCAGCACGGCACGAGCAGACCGCCATCGTCAAGACGCGATTGCCGTGCCGGTCCTCTGAGAGAAGTTGACTCCCTTGTTCATTTTTTATAGAGTGCGTGAATGCGACGCTCCCTCTATCGGTCGGTTTACGAAGAGTCCGAATCAACCAATGCCCACGACTCAGTCTCGCAGAAGCTTTCTCGCGTCCATCAGCATGCTCGCCGCTGGCGCCTGGGTTCCATCCTCGGCGTTCAGCTTTTTTCCGGATCGCAAGCTCAAGGTTGCTCTCGTCGGCACGGGCGTTCGGGGCACTGGGTTCTGGGGGCGGGACTTGGTAAACCGGTACGGGGATATTCTAGAATTTGTGGGGCTCTGTGATCACAACCCGGGCCGACTGGAGTTCGCCCGAGGCTACATGGGGGTGTCGTGCGACACGTACACCGACTTTGAAGCAATGGTGCGGGAGGAGGAGCCGGATTTGGTGATTGTCACGACGACGGACGCCACCCATCATCAATTTATCATCCAGGGCCTGGAGATGGGCTGCGACGTACTTACTGAAAAGCCCATGACCATCGACGAGGAAAAGTGCCAGGCCATCCTCGACGCCGAACGACGATCCGACAAGGATCTCGTCGTTGGATTCAACTACCGATGGGGCCCGTACATGACCAGGATCCGGGAGCTGCTTCACGACAATGCAATCGGAAAGGTGACTTCAGTCGACTTTCACTGGTACCTAAACACCTATCACGGCGCCTCTTATTTTCGTCGCTGGCACGGCCAGCGGGAGCACAGCGGCACCCTCCTGGTGCACAAGGCGACCCACCACTTTGACCTCCTGAACTGGTGGCTGCAATCCGAGCCGAGCAAGGTGACGGCGTACGGCGACCTCGAGCACTACGGAAGCAATAATTCCTTCCGCGGAGACAAATGCCGCACGTGCCCGCATACCGACAAGTGCGACTTCTACTGGGACATTACGGAGAACGAGCACTACATGAACCTTTACGTCGACCACGAGCACCACGACGGGTACATTCGGGACAACTGTCTCTTCCGGCACGACATTAATATTTACGATAAGATGTCGGCCCAAATTCGGTACGCCAACAATGTTACCGTGAACTACTCGCTCACCACCTACTCCCCCTTTGAGGGGTGGCGTATTGCCTTCAATGGGACCGATGGCCGCATCGAAGCATGGCAGGACATTCCCTGGATGGAGGAGGGTGAGCTCAGTCAGGAGGATCTGCACGAAATGGAGATGGATCAGGATGCGGAGCAGATGACTCAGCAGCCCATTATCCTGCACAACCTTTGGGAGGACCACGAGGTCATTCCCGTGACCTTTCAGCGGGGAGGACACGGAGGCGGAGACGAGCGGCTGCAAGACAAGATTTTTCGGGAACCGGATAGTCCGGACCCGCTGGGACACATGGCCGACAGCCGGGATGGGGCCATGTCGATCCTGATCGGCGTTGCCGCCCGGAACAGCATTGAAACCGGCGAGGAGGTTCACATCTCGAGCCTCACGGACCTGAAACCCCGAGAGGTGCAGACGTAGCTCGTTCTAGACGGCTTCCCGGAAACGATTGGGATGGACTCTTGGTCGTCGCGACGGAGCTGGGAGGGGTCTTTCGGTCTGTAGCTCGACGTAGACCCAACGCTCGCTCGCGAGCGGGCTACCAAGGGGTTCATTCTCGTGGGCACTCCCGGCATCTCCAGACCCTGCAGCCGTTTTCCCGCCATAGACCCCACTCGCAGCCGATGCGTGTTGTGTTTGTCTTGCTTGCCGGTCTCCTGGTCGTGGGCGCCCCCGAGAGCAGTCGGGCCCAGGACGATCTCTCCGTAGTGGCGGACTGGATGGCCTTTTCAGACGTTGAAAATTCCCTCTATCACCACTTGTCCGCGGTGGGCCAGCAGCAGCTCGGTCGGAGGGATCAACGGGTGGAAGAGCTTGTCTCTCGCGCCGACTGGCGTCGACGGCAGAAAGAGGTGCGTGAACGTCTCCGGAACGCGATTGGGCCCTTTCCGGACCGCACGCCTCTTCGGACCCGCGTCGTCGACATCCTCGACCGGCCCGGGTACCGGGTGGAGAACCTCATTTACGAGTCGGTGCCCGGGATTCACGTGACGGGTTCTCTCTTTGTCCCGAAGAACATCGAGACGCCGGCCCCAGCCGTCCTCTACCTGAGCGGACACGCCGGGGAGGCGTACCGGAGCGACACGTACCAGCGCGTTATTCTCAATCTGGTGGCAAAGGGGTTCGTGGTGATGGCCATTGACCCCATCGGACAGGGCGAACGGCGCCAGTATGCGGGCGCGGACGCCGGTCAATTTCCGATTGAGGGGGCAACCGACGAGCACTCGTACGTGGGGGCGCAGTCATTCCTGACGGGCCGGTCCCCGGCCTGGCTGTTCGCGTGGGACGGCATCCGGGCCATCGACTACCTCGTAGAGCGCCCAGAGGTTGATCCCCGCCGCATCGGGGTCACCGGCCGATCGGGCGGGGGCACTCAGACCGCTTATGTCAGCGCCCTGGACGAACGTGTCCGAGCCGCGGCCCCCGAAAACTACATTACCAGCTTCCAGCGACTGCTCCAGTCGATCGGGCCGCAGGATGCAGAGCAAAACATCTTCCACGGCTTGGCGCGTGGGCTCGACCACGCAGATCTGCTGACAGTACGGGCCCCTCGCCCGACCCTAATGATCACGACCACCCGAGACTTCTTCTCGATCCAGGGGGCCCAAGAAACGGCCCGCGAGGTGGAGCGCGCCTACGCGGCGTTCGGGGCCCGGGATCGCTTTAAACGGGTCGAGGACGATGCCGCACACGCCTCAACGACGGCCAATCGGGAGGCGCTCTACGCCTTCTTTCAGCGTCACCTCGACCGTCCGGGCTCCCCGGAGGACGAGGACGTTTCGCCGTTGTCGGCCTCGGCGCTCCACGTCACGGACACCGGTCAGGTCGTCACCAGTCTCGACGGGCGGACGGTCTTTTCCCTCGTAAAGGCGCGGGCCGAACGTCAGCTCGCCGCGCTTGACTCTTCACGCCGCGATCTGGAGTCTCATCTCCCCGCGGCCGTCCGGGCCGCAAAAAGCCAATCAGGATTTCGGCCACCGGCGGAAGAGGGGACGCTTCTGTTCACCGGTCGGCACCAGCGATCGGGCCACATGATTGAGAAATACGTTCTCGACCGGAAGGAGACGTATCCAATCCCCTTCTTGCTCGCGGTGCCGAATGAGGACGGACCCCATCCTGGACTGCTCTACCTTCACCCCGAGGGGAAGACCGCCCAGGCAGGGGAAGGGGAGGCCATCGAGCGCCTCGCGAAACAGGGACACGTGGTGTTGGCGCCGGACCTCGTGGGACGGGGGGAGACGGAACCGGGACAGCTCCGCGGGGACTCCTACATCGATGGAGTCTCGTACAATCAGTGGTTTGCGTCGGTGCTCACCGGACGGAGCATTGTCGGCCTTCGGGCTCGGGATCTGGTGCGACTGACGACCCTCCTTCAGGAGCGATCTGGAGGGGCAGACGAAGCGGTGGCAGCGGTGGCCCAGGGAACCACCGCGCCTGCACTCCTCCACGCAGCGGCCTTCGACGATCGAATTGGACGCGTGGCCCTCCACGGGCCGCTGCTCTCGTACGGCTCGCTCGCCGTCCACGAGCGGTATGATCCTCAGTTTATTCCCGTCTCTGTCGCCGGTGCCCTCAAGGGGTACGACCTTCCAGATCTTCTGGCCAGTCTTGCGCCCCGGCCCGTTCTCGTCACTCGTCCGCTCGATCACCGGAGTCAACGGGCCAGCGCCGAGGCCGTTGAGACCGCCTACGAAGCGGGGCGCCGGTCGTACGCGCAGCGGGGACGCGCGGTACGACTACGGGTGGAACGCACCGTCGAGAGAGGGGAGAAACGGTCGCTCATGCTCGACTGGCTCACGGCGTCTCCCTGATCGTGATTGCTGTTGGGGCTCCAGGACGACTCCAACGGTCAGAGGTCCCCGCGAACGCCCTGTCGTGAGGACTCGGATCCTCACCAGGGCCAGGCTTCCAGCTGTTGTCGGAGGGCCTCTCGCTTGTCGGAGCGCTGATCGGCGAGGTCGTTGGTTTCGTGAGGGTCCTCCGCGAGGTTGTAGAGCTCAAGCCCTTCGAGATCCGGAGAAGGGGCAATGAGCTTCCAGTCCCCTTCGCGCACGGCCTGGAGGTCGCTTTGCCGCCAGTAGAAGCGTCGATCGTGCCACTGGGAGGGGGCAGAGGGGCCCGTCAAGAGGGGCCAGAGGTTGGTTCCGTCCAGGTCGGCGGGCGGCTCGGCGCCGGCCTGCTCTAAGAGGGTAGCGCTCAGGTCCAGCACGTGAGTGGGCACGTCGACGCGGTGTCCGGCCTCCAGTTGCTCCGGCCAGTTGATGAAGGCAGGGACGCGGATGCCCCCTTCGTAGAGGTCCTTCTTCCATCCCCGCAAAGGCGTGTTGTCCCCGAGCCGAGTGTGGGCCGCATACCGGCCGTTGTATTGCGTGTCGGGGGCGTTCCAGTTCTCCTGTCCTCCGTTGTCGGAGAGAAAGACGACCATCGTATTTTCCCGCAGACCGGTCCGTTCGAGCGCCTCGACGAGCCGGCCGACGCTGTGGTCGAGGTGGGTCACCGCGGCGGCGAAGTGGCGGCGAAAGGCGCTGTCGAAGACGTCTTCGTAGGGCTCGATCCACGATGGCGGTTCATTGAGGGGAAAGTGGGGGCTGTGGTGGGCGACGTACAGAAAAAACGGCTCCTCGCGCAGCGATCCGGCGGTTTCAACGACGCGGATGGCTTCGTCGGTGATCAGGTCGGTGACGTGGCCCTCCTCCTCGACGAAGTGGTCGTTCCGATGCCACGTGACGTGGTCGCCGAACTTGTAGCGGTGCGTGTAGGGGTCGATCTGGCCACGCAGGTAGCCGTAGGAGGTGTCGAACCCGTACCGCAGGGGACGATCCGCGGGCTCTTCTCCGAGGTGCCACTTGCCACTGATGTGTGTGGAGTAGCCCGCCTCCCGAAGGCCGGAGGTCAAATGCATGTCCTCCGGCGTCACCTCGGCGGAGGTCCCCAACGGACCGTGTATGTTAAAGCGAGCGGGATTCTGGCCGGTGAGCAGCGCGGCCCGCGTGGGAGAGCATGTGGAATAGGCATAGTGCTGCTGAAGCCGAACCCCCTCTCGCGCGAGCCGGTCGAGGTTCGGGGTTTCGATTTCCGAGCCGTGGTACCCAATATCGTTCCAGCCCAGGTCGTCCGCCATGATCACGATCAGGTTCGGACGCGGATCCGGCTCCTGGGGTTGGGCAACGACAGGACGAGAAGGCCCCACCGTTCCCACAAGGACAACAACGAGCAGGAGCAGGAGGGCGCGGAGTCGGGGAGGGCACGGGAATATTGACATTTCAGACACGGGATGTTGAGGCAAAAGAAGAAAAACGAGGCAATGGCTGATAGGCGGTCGGTGTTCATCCGATGCCCGTGCTATTCCGAACTCTGTGTTCCAGCACGGCATGTCGGGAGGCGGGCGCGATCGAGATCACCGTGGGACCTGCTGACTTACGGCCCATCCCACGCCGTGGGTGTCCTCCCCGTAAAACTCCTGGTACATCAGGAATCGGTCTTGGTCCGGTACGTACCGGACACAGGCGTCGCCGCCAAGCCAGTCGGTGACGGGCTGCTCTCCCCGAAGCGAAAAGGAGGACAGATCTGAGCCGGTGGCGACGGCAATCTTGTAGCGGGGATGATCGGGGACGGTGTAGTCGATGAACATGTGGTACGTGTCCCCAATGCGCACTACGTCCGGATCTCCCGTCTTCCACGTCTTGGTGCGGAGGTCGAGGGCGACCCCTCTTTTCTCCCAGTGTACCCCGTCCTCCGACACCGCGTGGCCGAGGCCGCGCCCGCACGGGGAGCCCTCGGCTGGATACATCTCGTAATACATGTGCCACGTATCGGTTTCGGGATCGTAGTATCCTCCCGTGTCGGGGTCCTCCAGCACAGTTCCCTCGTTCTCCAGCTCCGTGAGCGTCTCTCCCCTCCAAAGTTCCGTCACGCTGTCCTGGACCGTGCGGTAGAGGTAGTACCGACCGTCTGGTCCCTTCCGCCCCCAGTTGAAGTTCGTGCCGCCGCCGGCCGACAAAACGTCGCTCGCCACCTTCGTCCAGTTCGCAGCATCCTTCGATTTGTAGAGGTCTTGCCCCCCTTCCGCGTGCACATACATTCGATACGGGAATTCCCGCTCGGACTCTACAAAGAGGACCGGGTCCGTGGCCCCGACGGAGGGTCCTTTCTCGGTCCACTCCCACTCTTCGATCTCCGAAACGTCCGGAAGGATCACCCCTTCCCCGACGTCGGGGGCGGGAGACGACGTGCAGCCCCCGAGCAAGACCGCTGTAAGAAGCCCGACAAAAAACTGCAAGGTCCTCTTCATGAATCAAACAGCTGAGTTTACAGAAAAAGCGGAAAATCACCTGTGCACACGAAGAAAGCAGGAAGCGCTCACATCCAGGCAAATAAGAATGGAAACATCTTGCCAATCTTCAAGGGAGAGAGTCCGGCCAAAAGGGGAAAAAGTGTGATTCGGGGCGAATCGTCCTGTAGGTCGATCCCGACATTCACTGTTCAAATCGGTTTTGGAGGGGCTGTAAAGATTGGGACCGGTTCCAATTGACTTCTGACGATCTCAACATTAGCGTGAGGGCTGTATCAGAAAGCAGGTCAATACAAACGGCCGGACTGTCGGTCAGCGCCTTTCGCAATATTATGTATTCAGGACCCATGTGTGAAATGACATCCTGCGTTACAAAGAACACCGGCAAACAACATTTTCTTTCTGGCCAGGGCCGAAACATGGCAACGGACGTTCCGGATCGTGCTTTTGGGGTTTCAAGAGTGCTTTCCCTGGTTGCCGCCGTTCTTCTCGGATCCCTGTTCTTCTGCTCGACGGCTCTGGCGCAGCAGGGAACGATTGAGGGCACGGTCGTCGACGGCTCCTCGGGAGAGACGCTTCCTGGCGTCAACATCGTCATCCAGGGGACCCAGCGAGGCACGACGACGGACACCGAAGGGAGTTATTCCATAGACGTGGACCCCGGCACGTATGTGCTGAATGCCTCGTTTGTCGGCTTCGAAGCACAATCGCAAGAAGTAGACGTCGAGGCCGGTGAAACGGTGGTTGCGGACTTTGAGCTGCAGCCCGCCGAGGTGGCGCTCGAGGATGTGGTCGTCACTGCCCTGGGAGTGGAACGGGAAGAACGATCTCTCTCCTATGGTACGCAGGACGTAGAAGGGGCGGACATCCAGGAGGCTCGAGAGTTGAACGTCGGAAACTCCCTGGCAGGGCGGGTCTCCGGGCTGCGAGTAAATCGGGCGGGGACGGGCGTCGGCGGCAATGTCCGGCTCATTATTCGAGGAAACCGTTCCATTTCTGGCTCCAGCCAGCCCCTCATTGTGGTTGACGGCGTTCCCACTCGGGGAGGGCTTGGAGACCTCAATCAGGACGACATCGAGAGCATTGAGGTCCTGAAGGGTCCCAATGCAGCGGCGCTATATGGAAATGAAGCCCAGAATGGCGCCATCCTCGTTACCACCGAAACGGCGGAGGAAGGGACCCGGCAGTTTAGCTTCACGCAGAACATCATGGCCCGACAGCCGATCATCACCACCAATTATCAGAATCAGTACGGCCAGGGCCTCAACGGGAATTACAATCCGTCGTCCGAGGCCTCCTGGGGCCCGGAAATGAACGGGCAGACCGTCGAACACTGGTCGCCGGCGCTCGACAATGGGACGCCGGAAGAACAAGGGTCGGTCCCGCAGGAGTACTCCTTTACTCCCCAGCCGGACAACGTCCGGGACGTGTTTCAGATTGGATATAACTCGTCGACCAACCTGAAATACCGGGCCGGCCAGGAGAACCTGCAGGGGGTCGTTTCTTACACGCTGACTGAGGCGACCGGAACGGTGCCGAACAATTCGATCCGGAAGCACAATTTTCAGGTGCGGGTAAATGGGCAGCCCACCGACAACTTGTCGATGGACGGCAAGCTGAACTACATCAATGAAACCATTGAAAATGAATTGTCGACGGGAGAGAGCTTCTCGAACCCCATGCGGCATGCCCTTCGCCTGCCACGAAACATCCGCACGGCCCACGTGGAGAAATTCGAGTACACGAACCAAGACGGTCTGCTCCGTCAGCACTTCTGGAATCCCGGGTCGAACGGAGGCGCCAATCCCTACTGGACTCTCAATCGCAACCTGAACGAGAACGAAAGCAATCGGGTTCTGGGGCTCGCCTCGGCGACCTACGATTTCACCGATCAGCTTAATTTCCAGCTCCGGGCATCGGCGGACATTGGGGCCTCACAAGATCAGACGAGGCATTACAACAACACCTACATTATCTCCCCTCAGGGTCAGTTTAGTGAAAGCAAAAGCTTTGGCACGAAATGGACTGGGGATGCGATCCTGAACTATGCGAACGACGACGTTCTTGAGGACTTCAGCCTTGACCTCACGGGCGGTGCAACCATTACTCAGGAACGCAACCGGTATTTGAGTGCAAGTACCGGAGCCCGAATGGTCGTTCCCAACTTCTTCTCGCTGGGGAATACGCAGAATGTTGGCGTCGGCGAATCGGAAGGGTCGCCCCGGGACGTGCAGTCGCTCTATGGCCGGGGTGAGATCGGTTGGCAGGACGCGGTGTTCCTGACCCTGACCGGTCGGAATGACTGGAGCTCGACCCTGCCTCCCGACAACTGGTCCTTCTTTTACCCCTCGGTTGGACTCTCAGCGGTTCTTACCGATCTGATCTCCTTCCCGGATGCCATCGATTACTTTCAGCTTAGGGGCTCGTGGGCACGAGTCGGAAATGAAGCCCCACCCTTTCAGTTGACTCGCTCCGCGAGCTTCTCTGCGGGGGGGCGAACAGGATTCCTTGAGCTGAGTGGTACCCTGCCGGCCGAGGACCTGAAACCGGAGGAGACGGAGTCCTGGGAGTTTGGGGCGCAAATTCGGACCCTGCAGAACCGGCTCGAGCTGAATGCCAGTGTTTATCACACGGAGACGCGAAATCAGCTGTTTACCCTCCAGCTTCCGGTCGCTTCGGGTGCGAGCAACGCCTTCACCAATGGAGGAAACATTCGGAACCAGGGGATCGAGCTGACCCTGACGGGCACTCCGGTCCGGACGGAGGGCTTTGAGTGGACGTCGACGGTCAACTTCTCTCACAACCAGAATCTGGTCAAGAAAATTTCCGAACAGCGGCCGAGGGTCGCCATCGGGGGATCGTTCTTGGGAACGAACTTCATCGAAGAGGGGAAACCCTTCCAGCAGTACTTCTCCCGAGGGTTTGCCCGGGACGATCAGGGCCGTGTGATCGTAGAACCCAATGGGATTCCGCGCCTCACGGATGGAGAGACGGTGAAGATCGCCGACTTCAATCCCGATTGGGAAGGAAGCTTCAGGAGCAATCTCTCCTTTCAGAACGTCAATCTCAGCTTCCTGATTGATCACCGACAGGGAGGCCAGGTTGGTTCCTTTACGAATGCCGTGCTTGCCGGGGACGGTAATCTCCAGCGAACGCTCGACGGGAGAGGCGGCGGATTCGTCTTTGGAGAGACCGCCTTTTCTGACGAGGAGGCCGTAGCGGCGGATGGAGGAGAGGTGCCCTCGACGACTGCCCAGAACTTCTGGCGCAACATGGGGGGACGGAATACGCCGGTGGGCGAGGCCTTCTCGGCGGATGCTACGGCCACCAAGCTCCGAGAGGTGACGCTGGGATACCAGTTTGACCAGTCCCAGCTGGGTGAGCTTCCTGTGTCGGCCGTGAACGTCAGTCTCGTAGGAAGAAATCTGTTGTGGATCTACAGAGCCTCGAGCCGGGTCGATCCGGATATCCTGACCAATACGGGTAAAGGAGCCGAAGGCTTTGAGTCCTTCCAGCCGCCCACGACCCGATCGTTCGGTGCCAACCTTAACATTCAGTTCTAAGTGCCGATTGAGGCAATCCTCACAAGCCATCCGAGGGAGAGCTTGAATGTAACATTCTGCCCTCCCCTGTTTTCGGGTGCGAACCATGTGAACAGGGTCGCATTCACGACAGCAGGGGAGGGTAGAAGGGGCTTCGGATCGCCTGCACTGACGACTGTTCGACGGCAGCATTATTCTGAGATCTCTACCAAATAGGGTTTGTTATCATGAAAAGTATTACGACAAAACTCGCGAGTCTCTTCATTCTGGCACTGTTCGTCTTCCTCCCCGGATGTACGGATCACTACGAGGAGTTGAATACCCCGGATCGGCAACTTTCGGCGGCGAACGTGGATGCCACCACGCTTGGCCAGGCCTTCGCCCGATCCCAGTGGGCCGGGATGCACGCCGGAGCCGGCGTCGGGCATCAGATCCACAAGTCGTTATTTGGCGATCTCTATACCCAGTATTTTGCGACCACGGCCCCGTATTTTGATTCCGACCAGTACATCGAGGTGGCCGACTGGATCGATTCGGGCTGGAATAACTTCTACGGCACGGCGGCTCCCCAGCTGAAATTTGTCAGGGACTTCGCTGCAGAGAATGACTTGCCGGCGCGGCTTGCAATTGCAAATATCTGGAGGGTTGAAATCTATCAGCGCATGACGGACTACTGGGGGCCAATCCCATATTCGGAGTTCGGGAACGGAGAGGAAACCGTGCCCTACGATGCGCAGGAAGACATTTATCTGGATTTCTTCGACCGGCTGGACAGTGCCGTCAGTACGTTGCAAAATAATTCAGGGGCCAGCGGGTTTGGAAGCAATGACCTGATTTACGTCGATAATGCGATAAACAAGTGGATGCGGTTTGCGAATTCCCTCCAGCTCCGGGCGGCGATGCGCATCCGGCACCAGATGCCGGATAAGGCCCAGACGGAGGCCGAAGAGGCGATTACTCGAGGCCCGGGCGTGATGGAGAGCAATGCCCACAACGCGAATCTCTTTACGAGTCAGAATAATGAAAACGCCTACAACGTCATCACCAACTGGGGAGAGTTCCGGATGAGTGCGTCGATGGAAAGCCTGCTCGAGGGATACGACGATCCTCGAATCGACGCGTTCTTTAGTCCCGCGCAGAGTGGGCAGGACCAGGATGGCGATGGGAGCCTGTTCGAGGGCATGAGGAATGGTCTCGACCGGGAAGACAAAGGAACGGAGCTTAATTCCACCTATTCCGACATGGCGGAGCCGTACCTGCCGCCGGGACGGGGCGGAACGAACCCTCCGGTGGAGGTCATGCACGCGGCGGAGATTTACCTCCTGCGCGCCGAGGGAGCCCTCCTTGGCTGGAACATGGGAGGGTCGGCCCAAGACATGTACGAAGAGGGAATCCGAATGTCCCTTACGGAGGACAGGACGGGGGCCTCTTCAAGCGAGGTTGATGCGTATCTCAATCGGACCAGTACTCCTGCAGATCCGGATGATCGGTGGAATTCCGGGCCGATGAGCGACATTCCGGTGAAGTTTCAGTCGAGCGCCGACTTCGAGACGAAGCTGGAGCAGATCATCACCCAGAAGTGGCTGGCCCTCTATCCCGTCTCCCTGGAGGCGTTCGCGGAGCTTCGACGCACCGGGTATCCGAAGCTCTACCCCATCATTAGCTCCCGCAACCCGAATCTTGAGGAGGACGACATCTTCAGAAGGATGAGCTTTACGACCAGTGAGTACAATAACAATACGCAGGCCACGGAAAATGCGAGTGACCTCCTGGTGAATGGTCCCGATCAGAATAACACAAAGGTGTGGTGGGATGCTCGAGATGCCGCGGCCTCTGAAGGGCTGGGAGATCAACAATAGCGGGAGATCAAACCCCTATGCCCCGATGAGGTGAGAGGGACGAGACGACCTGTCTCCCTCTCTCCTTAGGCAAGGTTTTTTCCTTCCCGTTCGTGCCCAAGGAGTGCCAGCGGTTCCCCCCGCTGGCACTCTTTTCACGGGCGTAGTTCTGGCGTCTCACGTGTGTAGTGGTGTCGGATTCACCCCGGCACCCATTGGAACGAAGTCCCCGATAGTTGGATCGGTAGACTTGGATCGGTGGACATAGAAGGCTTCCTCTGCAACCAAGCCCGGCGGCTACTCAGTTTCTTCCGCGGCCGGTTGTAGAGGAAGCCTTCTTTTCGTTATTGCCCCCCTCTTTGAGAGCGCACTTCTCGACCCGATCCATCACGATTGACATTGTGTCAGCAGGCCGGTCAAAAGAGGGGTTTCGTGTATATGCCGTTGTTGACACCCACCTGAGCCGTCGCAAACAGCAGTCTCGGTGTTAATGCCCGGTTCGAATGGCACTTTTGAGACACCGTTCTAATGAACGTGTTTAGGTCGGGTTTATCTTTAGAGGCAATCCGTGCGATATTTTCCCTCCATGATTCTCTAGGGGAAAGGGTGTGGGATATGCGTCACAGGACCCGGCTCGTAGTAATATTGGTGGTTCCGATGATGGTAGCGGGCTTCGCTCCTGAAGCCTCTGGCCAATCCAGCCCGGATGAGCTGGTCATTCCAAAGATTAAGGGCGAGATCGAGTTGGATGGCCGGATTGAGGAGTCCGCCTGGACGGATGCGCGGCGGCTTCCGGCCGTCCAGCACATGCCCAATTTTGGGGCGGATCCCACCGAGAACACGGAATTACTCATCGGCTATACAGAGGATTATCTCTACGCGGCCTGCCGGTGCTACGATCGCCTCGCCCCCTCGACTCCATCTTTTCGTCGGGACTACTTTGAGGGGGATTCGGACTATTTCGGGCTCGTACTGGACACCTTTAACGACAACGAGAACGCGCTGGGGTTTTTGACGACGCCCACCGGACTGCGAACGGACCTGGCCGTCTTCAACGACGCTTCTGGAGATCGTCCGATCGATTTTGACCGGGATACCTTCTGGAGCGTGGAGGTTCGCCAACACGAGGACGGCTGGTTCGCTGAAATGCGCATTCCGGTTTCCAGTCTTCGCTTTACTGTAGAGAAGGCCCACGTTACAATGGGCCTTTCAATGTTGCGATTTGTGGCCCGGGAGTCGGAATGGATTGTGTTCCCCGAAATTCCGCCCGAATGGGGAAACTGGAGCAGGTACAAGCCTTCGCAATTTCAGGACATCGTCTTTGAAGATGTTGAGCCGAGACCGCCTCTTCGCGTGACGCCCTACCTGCTGGGCGGAGTTGGCCAGCAGTCCGTCTTGAACAACGCTGAGACCGCCTATGAGCGACAGACCGACCCGACCTATGACGCCGGGCTGGATGTCAAGTACGGGCTTACCTCCAACTTTACCCTCGACCTGACGCTCAACACCGACTTCGCCCAGGTCGAGGCCGACGACGAGCAGGTGAACCTCACCCGGTTCCCTCTCTTCTTCCCGGAGAAACGGCGGTTTTTCCTCGAGCGGGCCAGCACCTTCGCTTTCGGCTTCGGCCAGCCCAACCGCCTTTTTTACAGCCGCCGCATTGGGCTCCACCAGGGGAAACAGGTCCGCATCCTGGGGGGAGCCCGCATGGTCGGCCGCCAAGGGCCCTGGGACATCGGAATTTTGGACATGCAAACGGCCCGTGAGTCCCAGATTGGGACGGGCGGGGAGACGCTGCCGTCGGAGAACTTCGGGGTGGTGCGTGTCCAGCGGGACGTTATGAACGAAGATTCGCACGTTGGCGGCATCCTGATTCCACGACTGGGACTGGACGGCACCTACAACGTCGCCTACGGGCTCGACGGCCTCTTTCGAGTCGAGAGCCAGCAGTACCTGACGGCCAAGTGGGCGCAGACCTTCCAAGACGGAATCCCCAACGAGTTTGCCTCTCTCGATCCAACGCGGATGCACCTCCGGTGGGAGGACCGCGCCTACAGCGGATTCAACTACAATCTGCGGTACGACCGGGCCGGCCGTCGCTACGAGCCGGGTGTGGGGCTGGAGCTGAGAGACAACTACTTTCGGTTCGGCGACCGGATTGGCTACGGCTGGGTCCCTGGTGAGGGCTCCTCGATCCAGCGGCACCGACTCAATCTGGAGGGAGAGGTCTATGTCCGGAACGCAGACGGGACGCTTCAGTCTCTGGAGCTTGGCCCGGAGTGGGAGATGACGGGCAATGCCGGCCACAGCCTCATTCTCGAGGCCACCCGCCGGGTGGAGGACCTGCGGGGAGCCTTTGCTTTGCCGGAAGGGGCGCGCGTGCCGGCGGGCCGCTACGCCTTCTATAATGGGGAAATCAGCTACGGGATGCCCAGCGGGTGGGACCTGCGAACCGACATCGAAGTGATCGGGGGGAGCTTCTACGACGGATGGCGCTCCATCCTCGAGGTCAACCCCACCTGGAATGTCTCCCGCTACCTGCGGATCAGCGGCTTTTATCAGCTGAATCGAATCGGATTTCCGGACCGGAACCAACAACTTACTGCCCACGTCGGGCGCCTCCGCGCCGAGGTTACTCCGAACGTCGAGTACTCGATTTCGGCGTTTGTTCAGTATAACAGCGCCCGGGAGGTGGCCATCGGCAACCTCCGGTTCCGGTACAACCCGAGGCAGGGCAACGACCTGTACCTCGTCTATAACGAGCGGCTCAACACCGGCCGGTTCGTCGAAATGGGGCCTCGACTTCCCCTTAGCAGTCAGCGGGCCGTGATGCTCAAGTACACCTATACGTTTAACTGGTAGGAAAAACTTTTCGCTTTCTCGTTGGAGGGGGAGCTTTGTGGCTCCTACTGCCCCTGGAAGCGCGCCTTGGTGTCTTCGACTGAGGAGGGATGAAATCCGCACAAATTGCACTTGACCCTCAACTACCGGCTCCAACTGGCCGATGAACAGTGGTGCTACCGAGAATGACTGCTTCTTTCGGAGCGCCAATCCTTTGTCGCGGCGTAAAAACCGGCGACCGTCCACACACTGTTTAACAATGCGACACGCACAATGCGACACGCAACACCTGGAGCGCGAGGATAAGGGGGGGAGTCCGCTACCGTCACCGAACGTGACATTCGTTATTTGGTGCGGTCGTATACTGCGATATGGAACCGATTCCAGTTTAACTCCTCCTTGATAACCACTTGGAGAGCCCTTATCCTCTCAGGTGCGCTTGACAGTATTTACCGTACTCACGAGCGTGATTCGGTACCGGCCGGTGGCGGAGTGACTCTGGCATGCGGGAGTTTTTGAGCTGACCGGTTTGAAATTTACGGGAGCGACTTGTTCGTTCCGGAACCGGAAAATGTCTCTGATCTGGGTTTTTCCCTGAACCCATTCCCCCACCTCGATCACTGTTCCCTATGCGTCCTTTCTGTTGGAGATTCTCGAGTAGTAGCGGGCTCTCCGAGACAAGCTTCCTAGAGATTCCATTTGTTCTGGGTTCCCTGTCTCTCCTCATCGGGATCGGCCTCTTGATAGGAGGCTGTGGAGGAGACAACGAGACGGCTGACGGCAACGGTTCTCCGAGCACCGGGACCAATGGGAACCTATATACGAGCAGCGCTCTTACGCCCCCCGGCAGTTTTACCTCGGGCGTGGAGGGACCGGCGGTGGATGCTAAAGGAAATGTCTATGCGGTCGATTACGAACGAAATCACACCATCGGGCAGGTAACGCCGTCCGGTGCGGCGAGCGTCTTCGTCGACCTTCCGGAGGGAAGCCGGGGCAATGGCATCCGCTTCGATAGCGAGGGGACGATGTTCGTGGCCGATTACACGGGCCACAATGTGCTGGCTATTGAGATGGACGCCCGCGACGTGGAGGTATTTGCCCACGAGCCGCGCATGAATCAGCCGAACGACCTCGCGATTGGGGCCAATGACCTGATTTACGCCAGCGATCCGAACTGGGGCGAAGACACCGGTCAGATCTGGCGGATCGGCCCGGACGGGAGTACAACCCTCCTGGAGGCCGACATGGGAACGACCAACGGGATCGAGGTCGGTCCGGACGAGGAGACGCTCTACGTGAACGAGTCGGTCCAGCGGAACGTGTGGGCGTATGATCTTTCTGAGGAGGGAGAGGTTAGCAACAAGCGGTTGCTGACTGAATTCTCCGACTATGGCATGGATGGAATGCGCACCGACGTAGACGGCAATCTCTACATTACCCGGCACGGAAAGGGCACGGTTGCGAAGGTGTCACCGGAGGGAGAGGTGCTGCGGGAAATCGAATTGGCCGGAAAGGAGCCGACCAACATTGCCTTTGGAGGGGAGGAGGGACGACGGGCCTACGTCACTGTGGCCGACCAAGGAAACATTGAGACATTTCGGGTCGAGCGGCCGGGTCGGAGCTGGAAGTTGCGTCAAGAAAGAACGGACTAGAAGTTACGTGAGGAATGAAAAAGGAAAGTCTATCACTGTAATAACTACTTTGGACACTGCCGATTACTATGAGTCAATCCACACAGGACAACTCCGACGAGAACCGCCGCTCGTTTTTTAAGCAGGCGGGGGCGTATTTGGCCTCCTTCGGTCTCGGCGCCGTGACCTCGCAGTCGGCTGAGGCGTCATCTCGGGACGAGAGTAAGTTGGGAAAGCAACGGGAGGGAAAGGTCGTGACGCATCAGGATGATCCTCTCTTTTCTGGCGTCATCGTTCACGATGGATTGGTGTATCTGGCCGGCATCGGCGCCCATTTCGACGGGGATGTGCAGGACCATACCGATCACGTCCTGAATCAAATGCAAGAACGGCTCGAAAAGGCGGGCTCGTCCATGGAGCAGGCCCTGAAAGTAACGGTGTATCTGCACGACCTAAAGGATTATGATCCCATGAACGAGGTCTTTCGGGGCCGGTTTGGGGAAAATCCCCCGGTGCGCTCGACGGTTGCGACGTACGGCGGCGTCCCCGGCGATTCGCTCGTGGAGATGGACGTGATTGCGGCCCTCGAAGAGTAGTCTCTCTTTGAGGAACGTTTTCTTCCACAGCGCGGCGTGTTGGAATCGTTGTGTGGAAGGGGGCGGTTGCAGCTGCACTATTTCCGAGTTCATCTCTTGTTACCCCATGATTAGCAGACGGCAAGTCCTTCAGAAGCTCGCAAGCCTCCCCCTCGTGGGAGGCTTTTTGGGCGGGCTGGGGGCCGACTTTGACTCAGATCTTGCCCAATCCGCGGCGTCGACGGGGGCGTACCGAGACTATTTCAACGAGCTGGGGCTGCGGACCTTTATCAACGCTCACGGAACGATCACCGCGTTGTCGGGCTCCCGGATGCCCCCCGAGGTTCGGGATGCCTGGAATTACGCCACCCATCATTACGTGAATCTCGATGCGATCCAGGACAAAGCTGGGGAGCGGATCGCCGAGATGATCGGGTGTGAATATGCCACCGTTACCTCTGGAGCATTCAGCGCAATGACCCTGGGCCTGGCCGGCGTCATGTGCAGGCAGGACCGGGACAAGGTCAGTCAACTTCCCAATACGGACGGACTCAAGGATGAGGTGATTGTCCTGAAACCGCCCCATTCCATCGGCTACGTCCATGCCCTAAAAAATACCGGGGCCACGCTCATTGAGGTCGAGAATCGCCAGGAGCTGGAGGAAGCGATCAATGAGAATACGGCGATGCTTTTCGTCCTCAATGCCTACAACGGCTCCTCGGTCGACAAGGAGGAACTGGTGGCCGTCGGGGAGAAGCACGACATTCCCACCTTTAACGACTGTGCCGCGGACGTGCCGCCGAAGCGTCGTCTGTGGCAGTACACGGACATGGGCTTCGATCTGGTTGCCTTTTCCGGAGGAAAAGGACTGCGCGGCCCCCAGAGCGCTGGGCTTCTGCTCGGTCGAGAGGACCTAATTCGGGCAGCCCGGCTGCACGCGCCTCCTCGGGGAAACAACATTGGGCGCGGCATGAAAGTGAACAAGGAGGAGGTCCTCGCGATGATGGTGGCGGTAGAGCGGTACCTGGAGCTGGACCACGAGGAGCAGTGGGCCCACTGGAAGTCGCAGATCGAGTCCATTCAGGAAACCGTCGACCCCATTCCGGGAGTGGAGACGGAGTACTACGTGCCGGACATTGCGAATCACGTGCCCTCCCTCCGAATCACCTGGGACCAAGATCAGGTACAGATTACGCCGTCTGAAGCCGACGAGCAATTGAAGCAGGGGCATCCCTCGATTGAAACCGGGGGCGGGTCCAACGGCATAAGCGTAGCGACGTGGATGATGGGGGACGAGGAAGTGAACACGGTCGCCTATCGCATTCGCGAGGTGCTGGAAAACGCTGCGGCGTAAGGGGGATCATTGCATTGAATGGCCGACGGAAGGGTCCTATGGGAGAGAGGGGCCCTGCCCGGCTTCGGGAATCCCGACACACGCTTGAGATGAGCGACTGTGGACGTCTGCGACGTGAGGGTCACGGCCCAAATGCCAGTCTCAAGTGTTCAGGCTCAAGTTCTTCTAAATTACGGATCGCACACAACCTATGTTAAGTAGACGACAGGTTCTTCGGAAGCTTTCGAGTCTTCCTCTGGTCGGAAGCATGCTCGGAGGGGTTGCCCTCGGAGAAAGCCTTGAGACCAGCACCTCCCAGTTCGAGTATTTGGATGATGAGTATCAGGCCTACTTTAACGAGCTTGGCCTGCGAAAAATCATCAATGCAAGGGGGACGTACACGTCTCTCACGGGCTCGCTGATGCCTCCCGAGGTTCGAGAGGCCTGGGATTTTGCCGCACATCATTACGTGGAGTTGACCGCCCTGCAGGAGAAGGTCGGCGAGCGGCTTGCCGAGATGGGCCACAGTGAAGATGCGTTGGTGTCGGCCGGGGCTGCTTCCGCACTCACGCTTGGCGCGGCAGCGGCGGTCACAGGGACCGACGAGGAAAAAATCCGCAAGCTTCCGAACCTTCCGGGCCCCCGGCCCGAGGTGATCGTTCAAACGAGCCACCGTTCCGGATACGATCACGCCATCCGAAACACCGGCGCAAAGATGGTCGAGGTGGAAAGCCGCCAGGAGCTGGAAAACGCGGTCAATGAGAACACCGTGATGATGTTCTTTATCAATAAGCACAATCCGGATGGGCAAATCCAGGTCGAGGAGTTCGTCGACTTGGGGAAGAAACACGGCATTCCCACGATGAACGACTGCGCCGCGGACGTTCCTCCCGTGGAGAATTTGTGGAAATACAACGAGATGGGCTTCGATCTCGTCGTGTTCTCCGGTGGAAAAGGGCTTCGGGGGCCGCAGAGTGCCGGATTGCTCTTCGGACGCGAAGATTTAATTGAGGCCGCAAGGCGTCAACACGTGCCGTACGGCGACACGATTGGCCGGGGAATGAAGGTGAACAAGGAAGAAATCGTGGCGATGCTGGTTGCGGTTGAGCGGTTCGTGGAGGCGGATGCCGATAAGCGGTGGAATCGCTGGAAGTCGCAGATCGAGCACATCCAGGAGACTGTGGCGGCTGTCCAGAGCGTAGACACTGAGTATTATGTGCCGGACATTGCGAATCACGTCCCGTCTCTCCGAATCACCTGGGATCAGGATCAGGTTGCCATTTCTCCGGCGGACGTTCAACAGCGTCTTCGGGAGGGGCATCCCTCGATTGCGGTGTCGGGCGGAGGAGAGAATATAAACTTGACGACGTGGATGATGCGGCCCGAAGAAGTGGGGCACGTGGCGCGCCGCCTCCACGACGTTTTGGCGGAGTCCGCTGTGTAAGGCCGCTGCATACCGGCTATTGGGGCAGCCTCTCCCCTGTCGTAGGGCAGGTTAGAGGACCATTAGAATTGACCCAAGGTGAAGGTTCAGTTGAACTTCCTCTTCCGACGGGGGTTTTCCTAGCCAGTTGCTTTTTCATTACCTACATCTGTTCCACTATGAGCCTTGCGAATCCATTTGAGGCGGGCACGGACGTGCTCGGTGCGAGAGTAGGGTCTTTCTTCTCCGCGGCACTCCTGGCCGTGGCGGTTGCTGTCGGCACGCTGGGACTTGTCGGGTCGGCCCAGGCGCAGGAATTGGACCTGCTCATCGATGACGGGCATGTCATGGATCCGAAGAACAACGTTGACGAAGTCATGGACGTCGGCATTGCGGGAGATACGATCGCCACCGTGGCGTCGGACATTTCCTCTTCCCGCGCCGAGAAGGTCGTCGACGCGTCAGGGCTGTACGTGACGCCCGGCCTGATTGACATCCACGCCCACGTATTCCATGGCACGGAAGAAGGAGAGGCCTATAGCAACAGTTATAATAGTGTCAAGCCGGACGGGCACACCTTTCGGTCGGGGACAACCACGGTTGTGGATCCGGGCGGACCCGGCTGGAGGAATATTCAAACCTTTGTGGACAACGTGGTTGCTCACTCGAAGACGCGGGTGCTGGCCCTGCTCAACATCGTGGGGGTAGGCATGAAGGGACTGCCCGAGCAAGATCTGCGAGACATGAATCCGCGGATGACGGCGATGGCGGCGGAGCAGTACTCCGACGTCGTGGTCGGGGTGAAGCTTGCCCACTATCGAGGGCACGACTGGACGCCGACCGAACGGGCCGTTGAAGCGGGCGAGCGGGCCGACATTCCGGTGATGGTCGATTTTGGAGGGGCCTCGCCTCCGCTGTCCCTCGAAAAGCTGTTTTTCGATTACCTGCGACCGGGGGACATCTTCACTCACTGCTACGCCCTTCTGGGGGACCAGGACAGCCGGCAGTCGATCGTAAACCAGCAGGGAGAGCTCCGTCCCTACATGCCGAGGGCCCAGGAGCGAGGCATCGTGTGCGACGTGGGTCACGGCGGCGGAAGCTTTGACTACGACGCGGCAGTGCCGGCGACGCAGGCGGGGCTCTGGCCGGACGTCATCAGCACCGACCTGCACGTTGGGAGCATGAACGACGAGATGAAGAACATGACGAACGTGATGTCGAAGATGATGGAGCTGGGCATGGGGCTCGACGAAGTCGTTCGGGCCTCGACGTGGGAGCCGGCCCAGGTCATCCAGCGTCCGGAGCTCGGAAACCTCGAGGTGGGCGCCCCGGCGGACGTGGCGGTGCTTGATCTTCGGAAGGGAGACTTCGGGTTTATGGACGTGGACGGGGACGTGAGAAGAGGCTCGCAGAAGCTCGTGACGGAATTGACCGTCCGGGCGGGCGACGTCGTGTGGGACCTTAACGGACTCGCTGCCTCCGAGTGGGAGTAAGTCCCAGTTCGACTGGGATGTTGGATTCGGTCCGAGGGGAGACGCGGAGTGTTCTGCTGCCCGAGAGTGCCAATTTTGTGTCGTCGCTCTGGATCCCCGGGATTCGGGGCGGACAGGGGAGCTCCTCTCGGGGCGACGGCCGTTTGTACAAGGAAAATCTCAATTATCGAGAGTACCGAGAGCACCGAGCCACGATCCCCGAGATCTCGCTCTCGTGGAATCCGTCGGTGATTTTCCTAGCCAGCTGCTTTTTTATCAACCACATTCGATCCACCATGGACATTGCGAATTCATTCGAGGCGGGCACGGGCGTGCTCGTTACGATTTTAAGGTCTTCCTTCTCCACGGCGCTCCTGGCCGTGGCGCTTGCCGTCGGCATGCTGGGACTTGTCGGGTCGGCCCAGGCGCAGGACCTGGACCTGCTCGTCAATGACGGACACGTCATCGATCCGAAGAACGACGTCGACGAAGTCATGGACATCGGCATTGCGGGAGATACGATCGCCACCGTGGCGTCGGACATTTCTCCGTCCCGTGCCGAGAAGGTCGTGGATGCCTCCGGGCGGTACGTGACGCCGGGGCTCATTGACCTTCACGCCCACGTGTTTTATGGCACGCAGGAGAATGCCTACCTCAGCAATAGCTTCTCCTCCCTCCAACCCGATGCACATACGTTTCGCTCCGGGGTCACGACGATTGTAGATGTGGGCGGACCCGGATGGCGCAACATGCAAACCTTCATCGACCAGACGGTCCGGCACGCCGATACGCGGGTGCTGGCATTCATCAACATTGTCGGCGCGGGCATGAAGGGACTGCCCGAGCAAGATCCGCGAGACATGAATCCGCGGATGACGGCGATGGCGGCGGAGCAATACTCGGATGTCGTGGTCGGGGTGAAGCTCGCCCACTATCGAGGGCACGACTGGACACCGACCGAGCGGGCTGTTGAAGCGGGCGAGCGCGCTGACATCCCCGTGATGGTCGACTTTGGTGGGGCCTCCCCTCCCCTCTCCATTGAAAAGCTCTTCTTTGACTACTTCCGCCCCGGGGACATCTTCACCCACGCGTACGCGCTTCTGGATCAGGAGGATCGACGACAGTCGATTGTGGATCAGCAGCATGAGCTGCGGTCCTTTGTACCGGAGGCGCAGGACCGAGGCATCATATTCGATGTCGGGCATGGAGGTGGAAGTTTTGACTACGATGCGGCCGTGCCCGCCACTCAGGCGGGCCTCTGGCCAGATGCGATCAGTACGGACCTGCACTCGGGCAGCATGAACGATGGCATGAAGAACATGGCGAACGTCATGTCGAAGATGATGGAGTTGGGCATGGGACTGGAAGAAGTCATTCGAGCGTCCACCTGGAAGCCGGCCCAGATCATTCAGCGTCCGGAGCTCGGAAACCTCGACGTGGGCGCCCCGGCGGACGTGGCTGTCCTTGATCTCCGGGAGGGCAACTTTGGCTTTGTCGACGTGGACGGCGACCGGCGGGAAGGGTCACAGAAGTTCGTGACGGAGCTCACGGTGCGCGCAGGAGATGTCGTCTGGGATCTCAATGGCATCGCCGCCTCTGAGTGGAGTGAGTAGATAGTGCACCTCGTCGTTCCCAAAGCCTGTGGCATCCCTCCGAAATTGGATCGCGTTCTGTTGGCCGTGATCGATTTCTGTAGGGGTGCCACAGGCACTGGGACCGATCTCGGACGAGGTGAAATGACGAATCTCTTGGGGGACTGTCCTGCCTTTGGACACGTGTGAGTAGTTCCTGCTTCCCCACCGAACTCTTAGTGAGCGGTTCCGAAGGAGTGACAGGGACCCCACTTCGCCCTTCTCGAATCTATGTAACTCAGAGAGGAAAGGGTTTGGGGAGTAGATAGGCTCCTTGCGGCTCTCTAGAAAGAACTGTGTCGGTTGATGTCCTCTCGTCGAGGAAGGAGGTGGTGGAGAAGCCGTTTTTGCGCTTCTGCCCTGACTCTATGTGTTCTGTTGGTTGTTTCCGGGTGTCGGTACGTTCCCGGTACCGAACCGGAGGTGTTTGAGCGGCTGTATCAACCATCAACCAACATAGAGTTCTCAAACAATCTGACATATAATAATTCATTCAACGTATTTACATATCGAAACTTTTATGCTGGCGGTGGGGTCGCTATTGGAGATGTAAATGGTGACGGTCGTCCCGATCTCTATTTGGTTGCAAATCAGACGAGCAATAAACTCTATCTCAATAAGGGCGGCTTTGAATTCGAGGACATCACTGAGGAAGCAGGAGTGGGAGGAGAGATGCCGTGGTCTACTGGCGTCAGTATGGCGGACGTGAACGGGGATGGTCTATTGGATATATATGTTGCCAACTCCGGCCCTTTTGTGGAACCGCGGCGAGAAAACGAATTGTTCATCAACAATGGGGATGAAACGTTTACCGAGCGAGCTGAAGAGTTTGGGATCTCTAACGTTGGAAATACTATCCACTCTGCGTTTTTCGACTATGACAATGACGGAGATTTGGACCTGTATATTCTAAACAACTATGCATCAAAGCCAGTAGAAAAGTACAATGTAAAAAATAATTTAAGAAACATAAGAGACGACAGGGGTGGAGATCGACTCTACAGAAATGAAGGAGGTGAGTTCGTAGAGGCTACTGAGGGTTCAGGGATATATAGTAGTGAGATTGGCTTTGGTCTAGGGGTGTCCGTGGGGGATGTGAATCGAGACGGATGGATGGACCTTTATGTCTCCAACGATTTTTTCGAGCGGGACTACTTCTACGTAAATAACGGGGATGGCACATTCAGTGAGGTGCTGTCGGACACGCTCAGCAGCATCAGTACGACATCCATGGGCGGGGACATTGCTGATCTGAATACGGATGGGTATCCCGAGATTTTTGTCACGGACATGCTCCCCAAGAGTGAGGAGCGAGTGAAAACAGTCGCTGATTTTGTGGGCTGGAAGCAGTTTCAGTCCGAGGTGGAGATGGGATACCATCGTAAGTTTCCCCGAAATACGCTTCAATACAACAACGGCGACGGGACGTTTAGTGAGATTGGGCGCTATGCCGGGCTTGACGCCAGCGGCTGGAGTTGGGGTGGGCTCATTGCGGACTTTACGCTCGATGGGTCTCGCGAAATCTTCGTCCCGAACGGGTTTTATCGGGACGTCACCGATAAGGATCTTTTGGTGCGCCTGAACCAGAAAGAGTTCATGCGTTCTGTCATCTCAAACAACCGAATTGATTATGGGAAGCTCACTCAGAAGACGCCCTCGGTGCCGCTTTCGAACTATATGTTCGTGAATCAGGGCGATTTGCAGTTTGAGAACCGGGCGTCCGAGTGGGGGATCGGGGAGCCGGGTTTTTCCACCGGGTCGGCCTACGGGGATTTGGATCAGGATGGGGACCTTGATCTGGTCGTTAACAACGTCAACGGGAGGCCCTTCGTCTACCGGAACCGGACTCGCGAGCAGCATCCGGACCGCAGCTGGATCCAAGTCGGCCTGGACGGGGCGTCCTCGAATACGTTTGGGGTTGGCGCCCAGGTCGAGGCTGTCGTCGATGACCGTCGCTTCTACGCTGAGCAGATGCCGCAGCGGGGGTTTCAGTCGTCGATGGATCCCCGCTTGCACTTTGGACTGGGCGCAGGAATTTCGACGATTGACACTCTAAAGGTCCGCTGGCCGGACGGTCGTCTTGGTCTCCGGACGGATGTGGAGACGAATCAGCGGATCACACTTCGGCAGGAGGAGGCTCGTTCCCCCAACCGGACCGACTTCCGGGTATTGCCTGCTCGTCGTACGGAGAAGAATGAAGCACTTCTGAAGGACGTTACGGGAGAGGTTGGATTTGACTGGGAACACGACGAATCCTCACACAGTGACTTTGGCCGGTCCCCGTTGCTCTTTCACATGCGCTCCACCGAGGGGCCTCCGCTCTGTGTCGGGGACGTAACTGGGGATGGCCACGACGACGTGTACGTGGGAGGGGCTGCCGGACAGCCCGGCGCGTTGTTTGTGCGCGGAGACAGTGACCAATTTGAGCGTGTTTCTCAACCGGTGCTGGAGGGCGACCGAGCCTCCGAGGATACCGGCTGTGTGCTCTTTGACGCCGATAGGGACGGCGTTTCCGAGCTCTATGTGGCAAGTGGAAGCAGTGAGTTTCCGGCGGGCAGCTCGCACCTCGCCGATCGCTTCTACCAGACGGACGGAGAAGGAACGCTGGTTCGCTCTGAGGAGGCACTTCCACGGCCGGAGGTTGGGCACATTCCGACGGGCACCGTTCGAGCCGGGGATGTTGACGGAGATGGGGACCAGGACCTTTTCATAGGCGTGCGGATGACTCTGAGGAGCGACACCGCTGGATATGGGATGCCCGTTGGCGGGATTCTTCTGGAAAACGATGGGACAGGGACATTTCGGGAAGTTACAAATCAGCGAGCGCCGGAGCTGCGAGCTCCGGACCTGAACACCCCCGGAGTGACCGATGCGGCCTGGGGAGATCTCAATGGGAATGGGCACTTGGATCTGGTGGTGGTAGGGGAGTGGATGCCACTCACCATTTTCTGGAATCGGAACGGACAACTTGAACGGGCCGATTTGGAGTCGACCGGACTAAAAGATACCTACGGGTGGTGGCAGAGCGTAGCGCTGGCAGATTTGGACGAGGATGGATCGTTGGATCTCATCGCCGGAAATCACGGAATGAATTCCCGGTTTCGGGCTCGGCCAGAGCACCCGTTGCAGATGTGGACGGGTGATTTTGGGTCCGACGAAGGAATTGAACAGATTATAACCACCTATCGAGATGGGGAGGGTCCGTTTCCAATGGCGCTGCGCCAAAATCTTATTCAGGAGCTTCCGTCGATGAAGAATCGGTACCCCACCTTCAGTGAGTACGCGGGAGAAACGGTCACGGACGTGTTCGACCAGAACCAGCTTGATCGAGCCCACCACTACCGGACCGGGCAGATGGCCAGTATGGTTGGGTGGAATAACGGGGATGGGAGCTTCCGCCTCGATTCCCTTCCTTTCCGGGCCCAATTGGCCCCGATGTACGGACTCCTGGCGCAGGATGTGGACGATCAGCAGGGGGCAGAAATTCTGATGGGGGGAAATCTCACGACCGTCAAGCCCCAGGCAGGGGCGTATGACGCAAGCTACGGAGCTGCCCTCCGGCGGGATTCAGCCCGTCGATACGAAGAGATTGCCTCTCAAAAAAGTGGATTTACAGTGCCGGGAGAGGCCCGCGCGATTCGGTCATTGGAGCACGATGGAGAGGTTTTTATTCTCGTCGCTCGCAATGACGACTCCGTAAAACTGTTCAGGGTTAATCGTTAACAGTGAGGATACGTCATCAATAAACGAACAGACTCTTATAGAGAGATTAGGTACTACATCGATTTCCAGGAGATACCATTCGTTTTTCTATTCAGTTTTGGGGTTCTGATTGCCGTGGTTTTCTCCGGCTGTGGGAGGGACAGCAGGCTTTCCGGAGATCCAGATGATGGCGGTTTGACGTTGCCGGACGGGTTTGAGGCCCTCGTGGTGGCGGATAGTATTGGCCCAGCCCGGCACTTGGCGGTGAACGATAACGGAGACATTTATGCCAAGCTAAAACAAAGCTACGACGATGGGAGCATTGTCGCGCTCCGCGACACGACGGGAGATGGCAAGGCAGATATCACCCGTAAATTTGGGGTCTTTGATGAGGATGAGGGGAATTTTCACACCGGGGCTCAGATTCACAATGGACATCTTTATGTGAGCACGGATCTTAACGTTTATCGGTATGAGTTGACCCCCGGGAAATTGGTCCCAGAAGGGCCGCCGGATACCCTCGTGGTCGACAACCACGAACATGGGACCCACGAGCACATCACAAAGCCCATTGCTTTTGATAAGCAGGGGAATATGTATATTCCGTTCGGGGCTCCGAATAATGCCTGCCAAGATCCCAAGCGGACCCCAGGGGTTGAGGGCTTGGATCCCTGTCCGTACCTTGAGGACCACGGGGGAATCTGGCAGTTTGACGATAGTGAGACCCACCAGACGCAGGCCGACGGCCGGTTGTTTTCGACTGGCCTCCGGAGCATCGTCGCGATGGACTGGAATCCGGCTGACGGGCAGTTATACAGCGTCGTGCACGGTCGAGATAATTTGGACCGGTTGTGGCCGGACTTGTATACGGCCTGGGAAAATGCGATGCTTCCGGCCGGGGAGTTTGTTCGAAACACCGAGGGGTCAAACGTTGGATGGCCCTATTGTTACTACGATCAACTTCAGGAAAAGAAGGTGCTGGCCCCTGAATATGGAGGGGACGGGGACAAAGTTGGCAGATGCGATCAGTTCGACGATCCAGTGGTCGGGTTCCCGGGGCACTTTGCACCTAATGACCTGATGTTTTATCAGGGGGAGCAATTTCCCAGTCACTTTCAGAATGGAGCCTTTGTCGCTTCTCACGGATCCACCATCCGGGATCCCTATCCCCAGTTCGGGTACTTCATCGCGTTCGTGCCGTTTGAGAATGGAAAGCAGTCAGGAGAATGGGAGGTGTTTGCGAATGGGTTTGCTGGTGTTGATCCTATCGTGCACACGAGCGACGCCGAACATCGACCCGGAGGATTGGCTACGGGTCCGGACGGCTCCCTGTACATCACCGAGGATAATAAGGGAAAGATCTGGCGGGTGATCTACACTGGAGGGACGTTTGGCGAATCCGACATCGCCAAGATGCGGAAACGGAAGCAGACGGCGACCAACGTCCGGACTCCGCACAAAGAGAAGGATAATCTGCGTGAGGAAATGCTCTCCGGGGGAGAGAAGATCTACGTTCAAAACTGTGCGTCCTGCCATCAGACTGATGGCGGTGGGGCGCCGCCGCGGTATCCCCCGTTGTCGAGCACCGAATGGGTGACTGGGGACAAAGAGCGATTGATCTCGGTGATTGTGAATGGCCTTGAGGGGCCCATTGAGGTAAACGGGGAAAGCTACAATGGGGAAATGCCGGCGAACGACTTCTTGAGCGACGAGGAGGTCGCCCAAGTGGCGACCTATGTGCGACAGAACTTCGGAAATGAAGCCAGCACTGTCAGTGTGAAAGAAGTCAGACAGGTTCGGGATACATCATCCGCTGCTCCGTAGGGACGGCGGGCTCAGTTGCTCCCCGCCCCGTCTGGCGAAGGTACTGGCTCGCTTTCTTCCTCTGATTATTCAGGTAACTTTCGTCTAGACATAACTCTTAACCAAGAAAGAATACTATGAAAAAGTACGTTCTGTTTGTACCTTTTCTTCTGTTTTCCCTAGCGTGTACCTCTGGGGAGACGAACCAGAGTCAAACGGAGGGGCCGGACTACGGATACGACATTGAAGAGCGCTTGCAGGAGATGGGCATCGAATTGGGGGAGCCCTCCGCGCCAACCGCGAACTACGTGAAGGCCGTGCAGAAAGATGACCTTATCTTTCTTTCGGGTCACGGCCCCGATACGCCCGATGGTGGGATTGTGACGGGAAAGGTGGGGGAGGAACTGTCGGTTGAGGAAGCCCAGGAAGCGGCACGTCTCACCGGCATCTCAATACTTTCCACCTTGAAGCGGGAGCTCGGGGACCTGAACCGGGTCGAACAGGTCGTGAAAGTCAAGGGAATGGTGAATGCCACCCCTACGTTTACGCAGCAGTCCGAGGTTGTAAACGGGTTCTCCGATTTGATGACGGAAGTGTTTGAGGACCGTGGAAAACACGCCCGCGCTGCCGTAGGGATGGGATCTCTTCCGAGCAACATTCCGATCGAGGTCGATATGATCGTGGAAATTGAAACGGAGTAGCTTCAATGGAGCCTCTCGGGATTTGTCGAAGAAGGGAAATGTCCAGTTCCCTGTGATTGATTTGTGGAGCGATCGGTCGACTGCTGTCAGTCCCAAGGAGAAGTGTGCCAGCGATCTGCTTGGGAAGTGTCGGGGGGCGATCGTGGAGAGGCGCGCTGAAGGACCGGATTGCGATTGTTTGGAGCCCTAGTGGACTGTCAAACCTCAATTTCAATGCCAGTGCGCTTTCAAAACCCCCTGGCGGGCTGTTCGAGTGAAGTCGAGAACCCTCCCCAACGTCGGCAATCCGCTGTAAGATCTATTCCGTCAGTCACTTCGCTCGTGTCTCGACTGCGCCCTGAGCGCAAGCGAAGAAGTGCTTTCAGGGTGCGCTCGAAATGACGTCCGTTCCATTGGATTTTGAGAGCGCGCTTCTCGCCCCGATTAACCACGATTGACGTACCACTGGGGACCGACGTATTTGTTTTTCACTGCGCTTTGTTTTTCACTGCGCGCCCGAGGTGCAACAGACATCGAGGAAGGCAGACGCACGTTCATTCACCCACGCAAGAGCCCTCATTCTTATGTCTTCGGAGCCTGAAATTGATCGAGAGACGTACTGGAAGATCCAAGTTCGCCGAACAGTCGGCCTCCTTATTATCTGGTTTGTCGCGGGATTCCTAATGAGCATTTTCCTCGTGGAATGGCTCAACGGGATTACCTTTCTAGGAATGCCCTTTGGGTTCTGGATGGCTCAGCAGGGAAGCATCTTCGTCTTTGTTGGTCTGGTCATTGCCTATGCCGTCATGACTGGTCGGCTCGATCGCCGTGCGGGGGTCGCATCGGATAGCGATTCGGGGTCGTCCCCACAAGAGGGGCAATGATCCCCTGAAGAAGACGAAGAACTGCTGTTTACTCGAAAAGGAAAAAAATAGGTTGTCGTAATGGGGATCATTGGTTGGACCTTTTTCTGGGTCGGAATCACATTTTCCGTCTACATCGGAATTGCGGTCTGGAGTCGCGTCTCGCACACCGCCGGATTTTACATTGCCGGACAGCGGGTTCCCGCGCTCGCAAACGGCATGGCCGTCGGGGCCGACTGGATGAGTGCAGCGAGCTTTATCTCGATGGCGGGGCTCGTCTCCTTCATGGGCTTCGACGGATCCGTCTATCTGATGGGATGGACGGGAGGATATGTTCTTCTTGCCATTCTCCTCGCTCCCTTCCTCCGAAAGTTTGGAGAGTACACGGTTCCCGACTTCGTTGGGAAGCGTTATTATTCCAATACGGCTCGTGCTGTGGCGGCGATTGCGGCGGTTTTTGTGTCGTTTACCTACGTGGCCGGGCAGATGCGTGGAGTGGGCGTAGTGTTCGGTCGATTTCTAGAGGTTCCCGTCACGTGGGGAGTTATCATTGGCATGGTTATCGTGGCGATCTACGCCGTGCTCGGCGGGATGAAGGGAGTAACGTGGACGCAGGTCGCGCAGTACTGCGTGCTCATCGTCGCCTATCTGATTCCGGCTGTGGCAATCGCGTATACTCTAACAGGCAACCCCATTCCTCACATCGCGATCGGTGAGGTTGTGCCCCGACTCGATCAGCTGCAGACCGATCTTGGACTCGATCCTTACACCGGGCCGTTCAGTAATTTATCAATGTTGAACGTCGCGTGCATCACATTGGTGCTGATGGCAGGAACAGCGGGCCTGCCTCACGTGATCGTTCGGTTCTATACGGTAAAGTCCGTGGAGAGCGCACGCTGGTCGGCGGTTTGGGCCCTTGTTTTCATTGGAATCCTGTACACCGTGGCCCCCGCCGTCGCTATGTTCGCACGCTTCGAGATTCTTCAATCCTTTTCCCAAGTCGGCGCGGGCGGCATGACGGAATTGGGGTGGATCCAAAACTGGGCGCAAACCGGACTCATTGAGACGTCAGGGTGGGGATCCGACACCACGATCCAACAGGTGCTCGGTTCAATTGACCGTGACATCATCGTGCTTGCAACCCCTGAACTCGCCAATCTCTCGAACTGGGTCGTCGGCCTCGTAGCTGCTGGAGGACTGGCGGCGGCGCTGTCCACCGCTTCGGGCCTGATGGTCGTGATCAGCTCGTCGCTGGCACACGACATTTACGGGGAGATTGTAAACCCAGAGGCGTCGGAGGAGAAGCGACTGTTCGTGGGACGCGGAGCAATTCTCGGGGGCATTGTCGTAGCCGGCCTCCTCGGCATCTATCCGCCAGGCTTTGTGGCAGAGGTGGTGGCCTTTGCCTTTGGCCTTGCCGCCGCGAGCTTCTTCCCCATATTAGTGATGGGCATCTTCTGGAAGCGATGTAATCAAGAGGGGGCCGTCGCCGGACTCGTCACGGGTCTTCTCTTCACCTTCGTGATGATCGTGCTGATGCGCGCCCACGTGGTGGTGCCTGGCCTTGAGGATCCGTTCCTTCGCGACTTCTTCGGCGTTAACGCGCAGGGTATCGGGATCGTCGGAATGGTGCTGAACTTCGTCGTCACCTACGTAGTGACGCGGGCAACGCCCGCTCCCCCTCAAGAAGTTCAGGACATTGTCGAACAGATCCGGTATCCTCGCGAACTGTCATCCGAGGAGTTGAGCGAAATACCCGTCGAGACGTAAGGGGACGTTCGCCCGTACACGGTGACCCTCGCCCGAGTCCTCATGGGCTTCCTGATCTCTCGACATCATGGCCTCTTTTGGAAATTTCAGTTTTGGGAGACACCTTCTCATTGCAGTCGGTTTGCTGCTCGGGGTTTGTGTCTTTCTCGTCGTTCAGAACTGGGGTACGTTTACGCTCATGTACGCCAATGTGGCGGCGATGAACGAAGGGAAAGAGGTGGCCGAGAAGATGCGCCGCCCCGAGGATTTGTTGAGTTACCTCTCGTCTCACCCCGAGAAGGCATCCCTCGTCGCGTATGATGTCGGCGCGCAGGAGGAGGGCATCTTCTACCGACCTGCGGTTCAGCGACCCGTGGTAAACACGACCCACCTCCTGTTGCTGGCCGAATATGCCCGTCAGATTGAGACCGGTCAGTTGGATTCCAGCCGCCGCGTCCCTCTCGACTCGGTGGCGATCTATGCGCTTCCGGGGGCCGGTCTCAGCAACCACGAGGAAGCAGTTGCTCACTGGCGCACAACGAATAAGGTCCGACGGGACAGTACCGTTGCTCTCCGGCAGGTTGTCGAGGCCATCGCTCAATTTAGGGACGAGGCTGCGGCCGACTGGTTCTTGACCGCGCTCGGGCGTTCGCAAGTGCAAGTCCTGCCCAGGCGTTGGGGACTCGAAAGGAGCGAACAGCCCCTACCGAGCAGTGGGATCCATCTCAGTTGGACCACGTCGCCTCAGGGCGATTCCGTGGGCGCAGCGGAAGACTTCGACTCGTGGTCTCGTGAGGCTTATGCGGACCGTGTCTACCGGCTGGTTCGGAGGCTGCGACGCGACTCCTCCTTTCGTGAACGAGAACGACGGCAGCTGCGACAACGAGGCAGCGGACTCAGTATCCGCGAGCAGCGGGCCCTCGCACAAGCTACTTATGCGAAAGGGACTGCGGCTGATTATGCCACTCTATTAGCCCGTAGCGTCGAAGGGGACCTGGGTTCTACCTCCGTCGCAAACTTTGTGCAGCGCCAGATCGAGTCGCCGATCGAGCCCGACTCGTTAGATGCGCCGATCGAGGCTCTCGGGACCCACGTAGGAGCGATGCCGGGCATCATCAGTTTTGTCGGATACATCCGATATAGCACCGATCGGCCTCCCCGGGTCGTCTCACTCTTTTTGGAGGATCTCCCGATCGGGCTGTTTTATCACGTCGTTCAAACCAGCTTGGACAAAGGTTTTCAATTGCGTTTGCTTGCCGACTCTGACTTCTTTCGTCGGGTTCAAAAACATCTATCACAGAGCCCCGAAACGCCGACGGATCGAGAGGGAGATTTGCCGGAAGACAGGTCCTGAGGTCCGCTCCTGCCTCTAGAGGAGAGAAGAGGGAGGAGTCAGGGATTCCAACGTTCCGCCTCCGCCATCGTCCGGGCGACATTTTCTTCAAGCCGACATTCGCTCCACCGCCTGTTCACGCGGGCATCCCGAATAGGGAATTGGATGTTGCGTCGGTTCGTCGGTCGGGACCGCCAATAGGACGAATCCAATTGCCGCCAGCACGGTCTAAGTCCCCTGGGTCTAGTCCCCTGCGGGTTTGGTCTTCACGAGAATCGCCCCCGCGACATTTCCCAGGCCGAATTTAAACTGCGCTTCGTTGGCGGTGAACCGCGTAATAGAGACGATGTTAACCGCCCGGAGTTTTCGGAGGGACGAGAGGTTTCCGAAGGGACTATTCGTCCCGTCGAGATAGACCTTGATTGGGACTGGGTTGTTGATGCTTGTACGCCCGCGCTTCCGAAGCCAGTTCGACTTGTACTGCTGAACGACTTCGTACGCCGACAATCCGTGGATGGGCTCGGACAGCTCGCTGACAACAATCTTGTCTGGCTGGATCCCCGGTTTAGTGGTTGAGGAGGACGAGCCACAGGCCGTCAGGCCTAGGAAGAGGAGGCAGAGAGCGGGGATCCCTCGCGTGAAGGTCATGGCTACAGAGGGTCGGTAAGGGGAACGGGGGGCGTCACATCTTTTTTACGACACCTACGTCTTGAACAGAATCCCCTCCATTTGGTTCGGCGTCGGGCCAGGGAAATCAGAGCCTGCGGGGTCTAACTGTGTGGGTGTTGAAGAGGGTGGCGGGCCTGCAGAATGTCATCTTGTCACCCGACACCCAGTCTTGACTCCCATTCGGGCGGGGCAGGAATGACGTGGGAGTGCCCGTCTACGCGCTCAACCGGAGTTAACGATCGTTCGCACTTCCCCCTGCTGGGAGTGGAGAGATCCGGAAACAGCACCTGACCACTCCTCACCAAGCGATCCGGGCCAGAGCGAGCAGTTCGTTTTAGGGAACTCCCCGTGCGTCAATCCGATTCTGCCGCCTTCGCTGACATTTGTCCGACGAGACCGAGACTGAGGCCGCTTGCCAGCGCAACGGACTTGTCTGGTTCTACGGAGCGCCGGCAGGCTTCATGCTCCGCCGGCGGCGCCGGCTCGTGCTTCTACCTCATTGAGAGCCTTCGGGATCGTGGGACCCAGCAGTTGGCCTCCGTCCTCCGTAATCAGCACATTGTCTTCGATTCGGATGCCCCCGAAGCCGAGAAAGTCTGTCACCCGGTCGTAGTTGATGAAGGCATCGTGCCGGCGTTCACTGTGCCAGCGCTCCACAAATGGGGGAATGAAGTAGCAGCCCGGCTCCACGCTAACGACGAATCCCGGACGGACGGGGCGTGCGAGACGCAGGGTGTGGAGACCGAACTGATCGGATCGCGTCTGGTCGTCCGCATAGCCCACGTAGTCTTCGCCCAAGCTTTCCATGTCGTGCACGTCGAGTCCAATCATGTGCCCCAGTCCGTGGGGGAAGAAGAGGGCGTGCGCCCCCGCTGCCACCGCCTCGGCGGGATCGCCGTTCATCAGCCCGATCTCGATGAGGTGCTCCGTCAACGTGTGTGCGGCACGGAGGTGCACGTCTTTGAACGGCACACCGGGGGCCAGGGCCTTCAGTGCGGCGTTCTGGGCCGCTAAGACTGCCTCGTAGATGGTTCGTTGTCGGTCCGAAAACGTGCCCCCAACTGGTGTGACGCGGGTGATGTCCCCCGCATACTGCAGAGATGAGGTCGCTCCCACGTCGACCAGAAGGAGATCGTTTTTTGCGAGGGTGTTCGTATAGGAGTGGTTGTGGAGTACCTCACCGTGTATAGAACAGGTCGGAGGGAACGAGAATGAACTCCCCTCCGCCTCGACGAGGCCTGTCATGCCGCCCACAAGCTCGCGTTCTGTGGTCCTAGGGAGGGCGTTCCGCTGTGCATATTCGTGGAGGCGCGCCGTTTGTTCGAGGGCTTCTTCGATTTGAGCAACCTCGGCTTCCGTCTTTTCAGAACGCTGGCGGACCACTGCTCGAATCAGAGGCTTCGAGACGAAGGCATCGAGCCGCCGGTGCTGAATGCCGAGTAGGGCCTCAAATCGGGTCCGATGCTCGGTGCGATAGGGCGGGAGGAAGTGGATCGGTCGATCGCGCTCCCGGGCGGTCGTGAGGTCCGGTTCGAGGTCCGAAACGGGGGCCACAGCCTCGATGCCCACGGCGGCTGCTGCCGCGTGGAGAGAGCGTTGCTCCCCCGACCAAATCACCTCTTCGAGAGGTTCGTCTTCGCCGTAGAGGGTGGAGGTGCCTGCATCCAGATCGATCAGTCCGTACAGATCCGGCCGATCGAGTCCGAAGTAGTACAAAAAGGTGCTGTCTTGTCGGAAGGGGTGCGGATTGGCCGCATAGTTCCGGGGCGACTGCCGATTGCCCAAGAGGAGCACGAGGCCCGAGTCGGGAAACTCCTGGTCAAGAAGCGTGTGGCGGCGTGAGCGGTAGGTGGAGGCGTCAAACATCGAGTGGTAAACTTACGCGAGGGAATGTTCGGAGACGACAGTTGGCCGCGGAAGAGGACCAGAGTGCGAGCATAGTGAGAGGGACGCTTCTCAGGTCTTGCCCGGTTCCTCTGCGGGGGAGGATCGATCCAGTAACAATCTGAGAAGAGCCCGGGCCTCGGACAGGTGGCGAATTTGCCGAACAGTTTGATGAGTGGCATAAAGCCCGTAGGTCGTGACCAAGAGCACCAGAACGATCCAGAGTGCATGGGTGTCCCAAGAGGACCCGTCCACCAGCCAGTGGCCCACGAGGAGGCCAAAGTAGATTCCGGTGACGATCATAGCCAGAAGCGAGTATCGGGCGCGGGAAAGGCGCTGGTCGACGGCGCTGAGCACTTCCTCATATTGTTGCTCTTCTAGAGCTTTCAGGTCTACGACGCCGGAAAAGGCCGTGCGCACTCCCTCACTGCCGTGGGAATCGAGGTGACGTACCACCTGAGATTGGATCGTATCGGTCTGTACGGCGGACATGGAGGAATGCGGTGGCGGACAGTATGGCAAGGGGAGCGGAGCACATGATGGGCTTCAAACATCGGTACCAGGGGCGGACGAATGCAACATGGGCGTTGCGGTCGCCGGATCGTGTCGCAGGAAAAGCTCGGGATGCAGAGCGGCCCTATTGTCTGGGCCTTCCCCTACGATTGTCCTGTTGAGGGGTACCATTGCGTTTCGGGGTGGTCGTTCTGTATTATTGCAGCGCGATCATCGTCGACGATTACATGTGCCTATTTTTTACGTTATGACCCCCTCCGACGAATGGAAGACCACTCACGATCTTGCAGTAGTGTACATCGCCCTCGCTTACGGTACCGACCACGAGCTGAGCGACGAAGAGCTCCGGGTGCTCACGGACGCCCTCCAGGCCTGGGAAGATCGGGAGGACCCCGACGTTCGGGAGATTATCGTAGAGGTCGCAACGCTCTTTGTTGAAGCGGATGCTGAGGCCGAGGTGCAGCGAGCGATGGAGGAGCTTCGATCGACGCTGACCCTCCACGAACGGCGCGATACGGTGCGGCACTTGATCCGCATCGCTGAGGCCGACGGCGTGTTGCTGGAGCGGGAGCAGGGATTTATTCACGACCTTGCGGAGGCTTGGTCCCTAAAGCAGCTCAGTGAAGACCTTCTTGAAGACACCTCTGCAGTCGTGCAGCGCCGAGGAGAAAACTGGGGGCTCATCCACGAACTAGCCTTCCTGTACATTCTCGTCGGGCACAGTGACGGGGAAGATCTCTCGTCCGACACGATCGACGTGATCAAGAATCGGTTGCAGGAGTGGCAGCCCAATTTCTCGGAGGAGGAGGTGCGCGAGGTTGTTCGTCACGCCCTACAGGTGTACGCCGACGAACCGGAACAGGATCTCATTCACGACTCCGTCGAGGCACTCAAAAAAGCACTACCCAGTACCCAGCGTCTTACGGTGCTCGACGACCTTCACACGGTGGCCCAGGCCGACGGTACGCTGACACGGAATGAACGGCAGCTTATCACCTCTCTTGCACAGGCCTGGGACGTCAAGGTGCGGCTTAACGGGCAGAAATAGGGTCGGTACGCTTCTCTCTCCGTCTGAGGGAAAGGGGACGGGCCAGGGCCAGACGGGGAAAAGGAGAGCGCGTTGAGCCCCGTTTGTGACGGTTTGGAGAGGGGCCTAGGATCCGGGGTGGTTCCGATCGGACCGGGGCGAGTCTTCATGCGGATCGTCGGTGTGGCCGGGGACCTGTTGGCTGTGGCCCTGCCAATCTGTGTCCGAGGAGGGGGACTCGGGACCCGGGGGCTCGGGCGGAGGGGGGGAGCCCCCGAAGACGCCGAATTGGACCTGCATCGTGCCCTGTTCCATCTTGCGTTGAAACCAGCGCATGACGAGTCGGCGGAGACGGGCCCGTGTAAAGGGAATGAGTCCAAGGAAACCAATCACGTCTGTCAAAATGCCGGGGGTGATCAACAGGGCCCCCGAAACGAGGATGATGACCCCATCTGCAAGCTCGGTCCCGGGCAGGTCACCGGTCCGAAGTCGGTTGTTGAGGCGACGCCACGTCGAGAGTCCCTCGCGACGGGCCAAGTGGCTGCCCACGATTCCGGTCGCGACGATGAGCCCGATCGTCGGCCAAAAGCCAATGAGCCGGTCCACCTGGATGAGGAGCGCCAACTCCACCGCGGGCGTGAGCAAAAAGAGGAGAATGAGGCGACCAAGCATGGCAGTGCCTCGGAGAGCATACCGGTGAGAAACGCCGGTTCGACAACCGTCCGCCGAAACCTCAATTTAGGCAAATCCGCCGAATCTCCTCCGGTTCCATCACGAGGAGGCGCGCCAGGGCAATCGCATGTTACTCTGATTGCGTCGAGCGACCACAGTGGTGCTCTTCGCAACGCGCATCTGCGCCATTCGGAGCGGGGTGTGTAAGGTACATCGATGCTGAGAATTTTCAGATAATCGCCCTAAGGGGGGCTCCGCAGAAAGGGCTCTCTGCTGGCGGCTGCAGTTTTGGTTCACGCACCGTTACGCTCTACGAAGTATTTCTCTTCGTGGATATTCTCCTCCGAGAAGCCGGCTCGACGAAGAATGCCCTGGGCTTTATCAATCATCTGAGGGTGGCCGCACGTGTAGGCAGCAGTGTCGTCCGGCGCAAACGGAGTCGCGTCCAAATACTTTCGCAAGATGTCTTCCACACGTCCGCACTCGCCAGTCCAGTCGGGATCCTCCCACGGGCGGCTCACCGTGGGAACGTACTCAAACCAGTCGGCCTGCTCGGCAAGGGTTGTGAGCTCTTCGAGGTAGGTTCCAAACTCCCATGAGCGACTGGCTCCGTGCAGGACCATGATGGGCCGAGGGGTATCCAGGGTCCCGCTCCGCAGGGCCCGCAACTGATCGCGGATGATGCTGATATACGGGCCCACGCCGGTTACCGTGGCGGCCATCAGGTGGTGGGTGCAGCCGGCATCGAGAGTGAAACGGCCGACGAGCTTTTCGCGCATCCAGACCTCAGCGCCCTGTTCCAGGTTCCAGAGCTTCGGCGTCAGATCCCCTTCGTCGACGCGTTCGATGAAAAACTCGAGGTCCGTTTTCCCGGGTGCCGAGGCTACCGAGTAGGGGCGAAGGAGGGGACGATCATTGCCGTCATCCATCAGGCCCAGCGTGGCGTATTGACCAGGCGTAAACTCGACAGGCTGCTCGGCCCGGAGACGAAAAAGAGCCAGTTCCTCCGAGAAGTCAACACGTTCCAACAGAGTGAGTCGACTATACTGGGAAAGGTCCATTCGACATCCGACAGCTTCGTATAAAAATTAATTGTGAATCGCCTCAACGGTGAAGGCTGGGAGGCGCTCGGTGGAAAAAGACCAGTGGAAAACGTTCCGCATAGAACCAATTCTACCGGCGGAGCGGGATCTGGTTTTCTGTGTACCGGGCGGGAAGCTGGAGCGATCGGAGGTTAAAATCCTGGTCGAACGGGTGGATTGTTCGGGCCTCCGACGGACGGATGTCGTCAGAAGAGCATGAGAGAGCGAGGGTGCAAGAGTGGGAGCGAGATAACATTCCGTCTCGCGAAGCGGCGGGATCAGAAGGTCCCCCTTACATTGCGAGTAGCGTGCCGGAGGAGCGAAGCAAATGTCCCAAAGCCCCGGTCTCCTTGGGCTAGGCCTCGTCGAGGAGCTGATCGATGAGATCAACCGAGGAGACATCGTCCGCCTCAGCGTTAAAACTGGGAACGATGCGGTGCCGCAGCACGGGCACGGCCATGCGTCGGATATCCTCCTCGACCGGTGTCATGCGACCTTCGAGGGCAGAGAGCGTCTTAGCTCCCAGGACCAGATACTGCGACGCTCGCGGACCCGCGCCATAGCTGAGGTAATCATTGACGAACTCGGGCGCCGGATCGGCACCGGGGCGGGTCCGAGTGACCAACTGCACGGCATATTCGATGACATTGTCGGCCACCGGAATCTGCCGTACGAAGTTCTGGTAGGTTTGCAGCTCTTCGGCGGACATCACCGGATTTACGTCGGCGAGGGGACCGGCTGTGGTGCTTCGGACCACTTCGACCTCTTGGTCGAACGAGGGATAATCCAGCCACAGGTTCAACATGAACCGGTCGAGTTGGGCTTCCGGCAGGGGATAGGTCCCCTCCTGTTCGATGGGATTTTGTGTGGCGAGAACGAAGAACGGATCGTCCAGCGTGTGCGTCTCGCCCGCGGCAGTCACGTGCTGCTCCTGCATGGCCTCGAGCAAGGCGGCTTGGGTCTTGGGGGGCGTGCGGTTAATCTCGTCGGCCAGAATGACGTTGGCAAAGATGGGGCCGGCCGCAAACTCGAAGTGCCGACTGCCCCCCTGGCCCTCCTGAATAATTTCTGTGCCGGTAATGTCGCTCGGCATCAGGTCCGGCGTAAACTGGATGCGGCTGAATTCCAGATCGAGAACACCGGCGAGGGTGCGTACGAGAAGGGTCTTGGCAAGTCCGGGCACTCCAATCAAGAGAGTGTGACCGCGGGCCATAAGGCAGACCACCACCATCTCGATGATGTCTTCCTGTCCGACGATAACCTTGCCGATTTCCTCTCGAAGGCGGTTGTAGGCGTTGCTAAGATCGTCGATCGTTTCCGGGTCGTCGGGGGGAGACGGAGAAGGGGACATAGGGGGGAATTCGGTCTCAGAAGCGAGCGCAGACCCTCCGAGTGATCGAGATGATCCGGGAGGAAGAGACACCGAGGGAGAAAATCAGCGGCGCTGCATCGCGGTCAATTCCGATTTAGAGATGCGGATGTCGACATAGATTTCGTCCCGAAGCCGGTCGATCCACTCCCGCATTTTTCGGTTTCTCTTGTCTTGTAGAGAAAGTCGGCGGATGCGCTCGTAGTCTTTCTCGAGGCTCGCCCGATGGGCCGGCACTCGACGTTCGAGCCGGACGATGTGATAGGCTTCGTCTCCATTCAATAGTTGGACCTTCGTTGGTGCGCTGATGTCGCCAGGATCTAGCTCCCGAATTGTCCGGGTCCAGGAGGGGCCCAGAGCGTCGAGAACGAGATCACGGGCGCCAGATTCTGGATCGGTCACACGGCCGCCATTTTCGGCCGTTCGCTCGTCTTCCGAATGCCGGCGGGCCATCAGTTCGAAGGGAATGTCCTCGTTGTTGAGGAGGGTGTCGCGGACGGCGCTCAAATACTCAGCGGCGCGATCCCCGCTCGGCGCATCGGGCTTGATGAGAATGTGATTGAGGTCGACGGTACTTCCATCTTTCTCATTGATCCGAAGAATGTGAAAGCCGTTCTGGCTCTCGTTGTAAAAGACCTGAGAGACTTCTCCGACCGGCGTGCGTGAGGCTACAGCGGCAAATTCGGGGACGAGATCGTCCAGGTTCACGTTGTTGAGGGCTCCCGACGAGGAGCCCGCTCCGCTGGCGTTTGAGAACTGGCGGGCCATCGCTTCGAAGGAGGCCCCTGCGTTGACGATGGAATCACGGATGGAGGTGATGAGGGATTTGGCATCCTGTCGTGCGTCTTCCGTGGGTTTGGGATACCGCACAATGTGGGAAAGCCGAACAGTCTTTGGCAGACGGGGCAGGGAGTCCTGCGGGATGTTCTCGAACCACTGTCGGACCTCACTGGGCGTGATATTAATATTCTGCATTCGGCTCTGCCGTAGCTTCTGCGCAAGGATCTGTCCCCGGAGGTCTTCCCGAAAATTCTCCTTGATTTCGAGGATGCTCTTGCCATAGGCCCGTTCCAGTTGTTCCTCTCCCCCCGCACGCTGTTGTAGCTGTTCAATTCGACGGTTCAGCTGATTGGACAGCTGCTGGTCCGACACAGTGATGGTGGTGTCGCGTCGGGCCTTTTCGGCCAGGAGCTGTTGGTCGATCAACTGCTGGAGGGCCTCCATCCACAGATCGCGGGAGTACGGCACGTTCTGCTGCTGGGTTTGACGGCGAACGAGCTGGTCGACCTCGGACTTCAAAATGATCTGGTCGTCGACCACCGCCGCGATGCGATCCACTACTTCGGCGTTCTGGGCTTGGACGGGAGAGGCAAAAGCGCCCAGGAGAATTACGACTCCTAGCACAGAGCCCCGGAGAAGGGATGAGAAGCGGAGGAGGGCAGAGGAAATACGGTGCATCCGGAAAAAACTCATGTTCGAGAAGAAGAGCCCGGACTATGACGGGCTCAAAAGACTAGGGCGTTTCCAGCGCATCGTTGGCCTGCGCTTCGTTGCGGAGTCGTTGAACCTCGTGTGCATACATCTGTTTCCGAGCACGAATTCGGAGACGGCGCCGGATTTCGGGTTCGAACCATTCGAGCTGCGGGATCGTGTCCTCCGGAATTCGGCGATCGAGTTGCAGGACGTGGTGCCAACCGTTGTTTTGCACGATCGGGGCGGTGTCTCCCTCCCGGAGGGCAGCGACCTGCTTGGCGGAAAACGGAAGTTGCTTGGTCAGGCGATCCACCGGAAGGAAACGCTGGGACAAGCGGCGCGCCCGAAGGGTATCCGTGGCGTGCTCGCGGACGAGGCGGATCCAGGTTGAATCATCTTCAGGGGGAAGAGTGCGAAGGGCCTGCCGGACGGTCTGCGCCGCGGCAGGGCGATCCGTGGCCAAATATCGGACGCTCAAATAGGGTTGGCGGAGTCGCATCTGCTCTTTATGTTGCCCGAAGTAGGCTCGCACCTCCTGTGGAGAGGGAGCGAGATCGGCCTCGTCGTAGAGTCGATTTTTAAGAGCCGTTACAAGGATCGAGCGCCGTTGGCGGTTCAACTCTCGTTGGATTTCATCGATTGATTCAAGGTTCCGCCGCTGAGCTTCTCGGTACAGGAGGGTGCGGGTGACCCACTGGTCGATAATTTGTTGGCGGGCCTTCGTGCTGTCGGGTATTGGTCCCATGTCGGCGAGCATGCGGTCGAGATCCTTCTGGGTCAGGTGGTGTGATCCCACGCGGGCGATGTACGAGGAAGAGACGTCCTCCGATTGGCAGGCAGCGATCCCGATTCCAAGGAGCACGAGGCCTAAGAAGGCCCCCAGGCGCGAGGTGATACGCTGTGGGGAAAGACTCATAGCGTAGAGCAGGACCGACGGGTTACGGCGTAGACGACGAAACGCTGAAAAAGGGACGTAGGCGTTCCGGGTAGGTTTCGGCAGCGTACTGGTCCCGCAGCCGCTGGATCACCTTCTGTTCGTAGACCTCCTGGTGGTCTTGCACGACGCTGCTTCGGGCCTCTGCGAAGCTTTTCGGACGAGGGGGCAGGCGCGTGTCGCGGATCATCAGCAACCACTCGTTTTCGTGGGCCATCGGCCCCACGGATTGGAGATCGTCCACCTCGCGGACCGGCTGGTAGACCTCGGCGGAGCGGTCGGAAATGAAAACCGTATCGACCGAGACGATGGAGTCCTTCGTGGCGGCTTCCAGGGTGCTTCCGAGCGATCGTCCCCCTTCGTAGCTCGTCTGGTAGGGCCGTAGTAGGGAGTCACTGGGAGCACGGAGGACGATTGTCCGCACACGTTCCGGGAACCGATACTGATCGCGATTCTGCCGATAGGTGGCACGGAGGCCCGCCGAGTCCTGAGCGGCGGCCGTCCAGACTGAATCCTGCATGTAGCGGAACAGGAGCGCCCCTTCGCGGTACTCCTCCATTCTTTTGGCGAGTGAGGGGTCGCGACGACTGAGGCGTGTGACGGCGTATTGGATCGCCTTTTCGTTCAGAAACGACTCGATGAGCGCGGTGAGTGTCATTTGGGCACCGCCGTCGGTCTGCATCAGGTGCTGGGCTATCTGGCCCAGGGTGTAGGTGGAGTCGCCCAGGGTGGCCACGTGTCGATTGGGCACCGAGGCAGAGTCCGTGAGGGAGAGGAGGGGACGGGCCATCGAATCGACCGACGAGATCCCGGCCGCCTCAAGAAGGCGAGTCGTATCCACCGTGATTCCTTCCTCGGTGCGGACCTCGTGGGCAAAGGCCGACTTGCGCCGATCTACACGGGCCTGGCCGGAGATCTTCTTCTTGAGAGCATCGTAGGCGTCCTCAAACGACTCGCGATCCTGCCGACCAGTGAGTTTGAGGAGGTGATAACCAAACCGACTCGAAACGACTCCCGAGACGGCCCCGACGCTGTCCAGTTCCGACACGGCCGTCTGAAGGCGTTCGGGGAGAGCCTGTGGATTGACCTCGCCGAGAGCGCCTCCCTTTGGAGAGGACTGGCGATCCTCAGAGTGCGCCTCGGCCGCCTTCGCGAACGTAAGTTGGCCGTCCGTGATCTCAGTCCGCAGGGAGTCGAGAAAGTGTCGGGTCGCAGCGGAGTCGCCCTCGGGGCGTCGCAGAATGTGTGAGAGACGAACGGGAGGCGGGACGGGCTTCCGGTCGTGCACTTTGAGGAGGTGGTAGCCATACTGAGTGCGGAAAATGGTGCTGACCTCTCCCGGCTCTACCGCATACATCCGATCCTCGAACGACTCGACGATTTGTCCAGCGCGAATGTAACCCAGGCGGCCCTTGTACCCGCGACTTCCTTCTTTTTGGACGGAAGGATCATCGGAGTGTCGGAGGGCGAGTTCGTCGAAGGGAATTCCCTGATCGAGCGAGTCTGCAATCTTCTGAATCGTCCGGTAGGCAGAAAGGGTGTCCTGGTTCGAGGAGGTACGAATCAAAATGTGGCTTACGTCGACGGACTGGGTGCGGCGTTCGTACAGGGTCCGTGTGATGGGTTCATACACCTTCTTCCGCAGGAGAAGGGGACGAGTCACCTCCCGCCGGTAGCTCTGGACATCCTTCTGGATGCTCGGCAGGGTGTCCAGTCCGGCGTCGCGGGCGGCACGTATCTTCAGGCGAAAATTCAGGTACTGATCGAGAAACGTCCGGTAGGCGCCAAAGGAGCTGTCGGCTGCATTCTCTGGATTCCCCGCCGATTCGGTGAAAGCGGAGTCCAACTCGGCCAGGGTAATGGCTGTGTCGGCATACCGGGCAACGACGGTATTTTGGGGAGAAGACTGCGTTCCGCCTGTCTCCGAATCACTGGCCTGAGGCACGCCACTGCAGGCGGCAATTACGCCGGCGATGGCGAGAAGACCAGTTAGGGTTTTGAGAATGTCCATGAACGCGGAGAGGATTGTCGAGGGGAACGGACGAACAGAATGAAGCCTGAACGGAAATGGGAAGCAAAACCAAACATTCCCATACTATCAAACCACCCTTGCGCAATTCAACCCGAGGGAAAAATTGCACCCGGGATTGACATTTGTGAACTTGTCTCTGTCGGCACGGGCTCTCCGGAAGGAAAGAGAACTTGGGCAGAGGGGCTTCGCAAAGCCCCGGACAATTCCGGGCGGCAGCGGAACTGGGGGGAGGGGCCCTTCTACAAACCGTGGTTTTGAACGGAATTGTCCCCGAACTGGGGAGGGGCAGTCTCGATTTACCGTGTAGGCTCTGGCTGTTCCTGTTGGTCTCTGCTTCTGAAAACTGAACGACGCTGCACACACAATGGCCTCTTCTGGTTCTTTCCGTGTTCGCTTCGCCCCAAGTCCAACCGGTCGTCTGCACGTCGGAGGACTTCGGACGGCCCTCTACAATTACCTCTTCGCCCGCAAGCATGGCGGGGATTTCGTCCTACGAATCGAAGATACGGACCAGTCGCGCTACGTTCCGGAGGCCGAGGACGACATTCGCGAGGCGCTGTCATGGGTAGGACTTGAGTACGACGAAGGTCCGGAACAGGGCAACTATGCCCCCTATCGTCAGTCTGAGCGGACTGATCACTATCGAACATATGCGCGGAAGCTCATCGAGAGGGGACGGGCCTACTATGCGTTTGATACAGAGGCGGAGCTCGAAGAGATGCGGGACGAGCAGGGGGCGTATGACGTCACGACTCGTCGACAGATGCGCAATTCCCTCACACTGTCCGACGAGGAGGTCGAGCGTCTCGTTAATGAAGGGGATTACGTAATTCGACTGAAGGTTCCGGCTCAGGAGACCGTCCAGTTCGACGATGTTATTCGGGGACGTGTCTCGTTTGACACCTCGGAAATCGACGACCAGGTTCTCCTCAAGTCCGACGGGATGCCCACCTATCACCTGGCCAACATTGTCGACGACCACCTGATGGATATTTCGCACGTGATCCGGGGGGAGGAGTGGCTCTCGTCTACTCCGAAGCACGTGCTCATGTACGACGCACTCGATTGGGAGCCCCCGACCTTTGCGCACCTACCCCTCATTCTGAGTCCCGAGGGGGGCAAGCTCTCGAAGCGAGATGCCAACAAACTCGGCATTCCCGTCTACGTCACCGACTACCGAGAGGCAGGCTATGAGCCCGGGGCCCTCCTCAATTTTCTTGCTCTGCTGGGCTGGAATCCCGGCACCGAGCAGGAGCTGTTCGGGCTCGACGAGATGATCGAGGCGTTCAGTCTGGATCGGGTAGGGGCCAGCGGCGTTCAGTTCGATCTCGACAAGCTCCGCTGGGTGAACGAGCACTACGTCCGCGACCTGTCGGTCGACGAGCTCGCCGAGAAGGCCCGTCCCTACGTGGAAGAGGAGGGCTACGAGGTGAGCGATGAACGACTGACGACCATCTGTGAGCTGGTCCAGGACCGCATTCAGGTGGTGCCCGAGGTGGTGACCGAGAACCGCTACTTCTTCGAGGACCCGGAGGAGTACGAGGAGGCGGGGGTGGAGAAGCGGTGGAAAGACGAGTCCGCCGATCTCCTCTTAGCTTACACCGAGCGGCTGGACGACGCCGACACGTTCGACGCCGAGACGGTCGAATCGGAGCTCCGCGACCTGGCTGACGAGGAGGAGGTAGGGGCCGGGGCCATCATCCATCCGGCCCGTCTCTCCGTGAGCGGTCGCTCCTATGGCCCAGGCGTGTTCGGACTGATGGCCGCCGTCGGTAAGGACGCCTGCATCCGCCGGATGCGCGCGGCGGTCGACCGACTCGGATAGCTTTGCTTTTGTCTCGGTCAATTGATGGCACCGCTCATCTCCCGAACGGTTCGAGCGGCTACTCCGACGCAAAAAGCCGTAGCGACCAACCACGTCAGCATTTGGAGAGGATGTGGCTCCACTTCCGCCAGTGGCTCAACTACCCGTTCGTACGAGATCCGCACGCTACCCACTCCCCAGATTAGAAATACCACCAGTCCGAGGGAGTAGTAAGAGTAAAATTCGCACCTCGGTCTGAGACGACGTGATCCATTATGGGCGAAGGAACGACTACCTATCCAGTTGCTCCTTTAGCAGGGCCCGAGCCAACTTGGGATTGGCGGTTCCGTCGGTTTCCTCCATGACCTGTCCCATAAAGAAGCCGATCAGGCTCTGCTTGCCATCCCGGTAGCGGGCCACCTCGTCGGGATTAGCGTCGAGGATTTTCTGAATGACGGATCGAAGGGCATCGGTGTCTTCCACCTGACGAAGATCTCGTGCGTGCACAATCGCCTCTGGATCCCCCCCGTCCTTGAGGAGCACGCGAAAGACCTTGTCGGCCCCGCGACTGGAGATCACGTCTGTGTCCACTAGGCGCACAAGGTCCGCAAATGCCTCGGGACCGAACGGCAGCTCCGCGACGGTCTGGTCTTTGAGGGTGCCAAGGAGCTCGTTCACGATCCAATTGGAAAGGGGTGCCGGAGCGTTGTAGTGCTCCAGGGCCGCTTCGAAGAAGTCGGTGAGGACGTCGTCTCCAGCGATGATGGCGGCGTCGTTTCGAGAGAGCCCCAGGTCCTCGTGGTACCGCGCAAACCGATCTTGCTGGTCAGCGTCCAGGTACTCGACGGGGTCGGTCTTTCCTTCGAGGGACCGCTTCCGCTGTTTCCGTTTTCGCTTCTCCTTCTCGCGACGACGTCGTTCGAGCTCCTCCTGCGTGAGGCCCTCCTCCTCACTCCAGGTGTCGCGGAGGGGGACGATCTGGTTGTAGACGAGCGAGGCGGGCGTGCAGTCTTTGAGATCCGGCCAGAAGTAGCCCTGTCGTTCGAACTGCACCCGCGTGTCGGCGTCCAAGTCCCGCACAGCGGGTTCGAGCACTCCCTTGCGGACGTTCAGCGACTCAGGGTTGAGGTGCTCCGTGAAGGGTTCGTCCCCCTCGTCAGGGGCGGGCATCTCGAAGAGGCGGTCGTAGAGGCGCGCCTCAAACGGAACGCCGTGGGCGGCGGACACCCAGTGCAGCGTCCCCTCAGGCGAGCGGCCGTCGGGGGCGGTAGCCCCCTGTGTTTCAGGATCGATGGTGCCGCGGATCTCCACCACCTCTCCATCCTCGTTCCGCACGACGTCCTCACAGGTGAAGAAGTAGGCGTGACGCAAGCGCACTTCGCGGCCCGGAGCAAGCCGGATGAAGTCCTCGGGGGGGGCTTCGCGGAAGTCGTCACGTTCGATGTAGAACTCGCGGGTAAAGGGGACCGGGCGCGTCTCGTCCTTGTCGATGTCTCGTGGCCAGTGGGGCGCGTCGATCCACTCGACTGCTTGCTCATCCACGTTCGTAACAACGACCTTCAGTGGATCGAGGACCGCCATCACGCGCGGCGCTTTCGGATTGAGGTCGTCCCGGATGGCGTGCTCGAGGTGACTAATCTGGACGCGGCTCTCGGAGCGCGTGACCCCTACCTCTCGGCAGAACGAGCGAATCGCACTCGGCGGCACGCCCCGGCGGCGAAGACCCGCGATGGTGGGAAGGCGCGGATCGTCCCAGCCTCCCACGAGGTTCTCCTCGATCAGGTGCCGCAGCTTGGTCTTGCTCATCACCGTGTAGTCGAGGTTGAGCCGCGCAAACTCATACTGCCGAGGGCGGGAGGGGATCTCTTCCTCGTCCAAACAGTGCTCCAGCACCCAGTCGTACACGCGGCGGTTGTTGTCGAACTCGAGGGTACAGAGGGAGTGGGTGACGTCCTCGATCGCGTCCTCCAGGGGATGGGCGTAATCGTACATCGGATAGATGCACCACTCGTCCTCCTGTCGGTAGTGATGGGCATGTTTGATGCGGAAGAGGAGGGGGTCCCGCATGATCATGTGCGGGGAGCTCATGTCGATTTTTGCTCGCAGCACATGCTCCCCGTCCTCGAATTCACCCTCTCGCATCTTCCGGAACAGCTCCAGGTTTTCTTCGACGGATCGGTCCCGGTAGGGCGACGGTGTACCCGGTTCCTCAACCGTCCCCCGGTATTCCCGGATTTCCTCTTCGTCGAGGCTGTCGACGTACGCGTCGCCCTGCTCGATGAGCTTCACCGCGTACTGGTAGAACTGCTCGAAGTAGTCGGAGGCGTAGTAC